>DATKDU010000289.1:0-36233 GCA_035512595.1 Pirellulaceae bacterium | reverse complement strand
CCTGAACCCTGAACCCTGAACCCTGAACCCTGAACCCTGAACCCTACGACAGGGCGGCTTCTGCCGCCGGAAAGGGGGCCTGCCCGTTGTCCGGGGCCGCGGTTGGCTGCTGCCCAGATTGAATGCGGACGTATCCCAGATCGCGGATCACTTCCAGGATCTCGCTGCAGGTGGGAAACATGCGCCCGTTGGCGCGCTTGTAGGCGTCCAGGGCCTGCATGAACTCGATCTCGTCGGACGAATAATCGCGCTCGCAAGTGGTTGGATCGATCTGCCGGCGGCGAGGCGTCTTTCTTCGCTCGACCGCCACGGGGATGTTCTGTTTGCGGCGGTCCTCCCGCGCCCGGCGATCCATCTGCACCTGATCTTTGTTGCTTTTGGCCACGACTTGACCCTTCTGCGAGAACTCAAGGACAGCGAAACCAACACGATGCGGCGAGGATGTGATGTGAAATCGTACCGCCAGGTTGGAAAAATGTAGCGACTGGGAAAAAGGTGGGGATTTGTGAAATGGCGCGGACAGCGCGGCAGTTCGCGGTGGCGCAAAGAATCGTGATTTAGCGGCAAACGCCAGCCGCAGCGAAGATGCCGGTTATGTCGCGGCAGATGGAGGCGCGGGGAGAGACTCACCGCGGGCACTGCCAAAGAAGACCGGTCAACGGACCCGGTCAGACAAGCTGGTCGCCAATCGTCAACAGTCCGCTGCTGTCCCCTTTGGCGGGTTTGGGCGGGGGCGCTGCTTTGCGCGGCGGTGGAATCGTACGGCGGATCGTGCCGATGGCCAAGGAAAAGGATGTGCGCACCGGACGTAGCCCTGGTGTGGCTTCCTCGACTTCGTCCAGCCGCTCCACCGCCTGCGGCACTTGGGATGCCAGCGACTGGAAGGCCTGGCTATATTGCTGGAGCGAGTCAACGTCCGCCCGGCTCAACTCGGCGGGGGAAGCCTGGAGCGATTGCTCCTGGGTCAAAGATTCGGCATTCACCGGTTTGTTATCCGGCCCAATGTCAACCACGGGGGAAGTTGCCAGCGCACGATTTTCTGCTGGGCTATCCGGAGCGGCAATGGCAGGCGGTGCTGGCTTCGGTCGATGCCGGTTTTGCCCGATCGTCACCGCCAGCAGGCCGATGGCGGCCGCAGTGGCCGCTGCACCGGCCAGCAACCAGGAGCGGTAGCGAGTCGGCGCTCCGTATTCGGCGGGGCGAACTTCCAACTGCGAAACAACGCGCTGCGCAAACCCGCCCGGAGGGAGGTGGGAGGATGCCTGGTCCAGATTCTGAGACAGCACTTCCCAAGCGCGCAGATTCAGGCGACAGTCAGGGCACTGCTCCGCATGGGCCAACAAGCGGGCATCGGACTGCGGTAGACGCCGCTCATCGAGCAGCGTGTGCATTCGCTCCTCGAACTCATGACACTGCATGACGTTGTTCCTCCAGGACTCCGCGCGAGCGCAGCCGCTCGATCAATTCGCGGCGGGCGCGATGGACCCAGGTCTTTACCGTACCCAGCGGCACTTCCATCGCCACGGCGATTTCACCATAGCTCAACTCATGCTCGTGAAACAGGACAAACGCCTGTCGGTACTCCTCTCGCACGTCTCGCAGGGCCAACTCCACTTCTTCCGCCAAATGATTGGCCGAACCGTGACCGGACGGGTCATCAACGTCCCGATCGGCGAGGACTTCAACGTTCGGCCTTCTTTTGCGTGAGGCTAAGGCAGTCCGGCAGCGGTTGCCGGCAATGGCCAGCAACCAGGGTTCAAAATCGCGCGACGGATCCCAGCGGTGCAGGTTGCGAAGGACCCGCAAGAACGTCTCTTGCGCGGCATCCTCGGCATCCTGGCGCTGTCCGAGCATTCGGTAGCACAGTCCGAACACCTGCCCTTGAAAACGGGCCACCAGCGCCAGCATGGCGGTCTGATCGCCTGCCAGGCATGATTTGACCAAGGGTCGCAGTTCGTCAATTGCCTGACACGCAGTCATGGGCCTGCTGCCACAAGGGGATACTCGCTGCGAAAGTCCGCGGTTTCAACGCCGGGACGGCTAACGCCGGGAGGTAATTCCGCGGGGAAGATCGGATATTGGCTGTCCAAAGCCATTTTGCGTTGAAAGCCTTCCCAGTGACAATCGCAAAACGCCCCCCAGTAAGTACCAGAGGGCGCCAAAGGAACGCGGTAACCGTTGCGGTGGCATAGATTTATGCCGGGACAACCTACCGCCGATTGAAGAATTTTTTGAGCATGTCGGATGCCGCCTCGCGAGAATCCTTGCCGGCAGTGGACGGTCTGGGGGGAAGTTTTCCGGGCGACTTTTTATCGGGCCGTTTCGAGCCCTCTAATTTCTTGGTGTCCCCATTCTCTTCGTCCCCGGCCGGCTTGGGAAGGTTGTGGCTAGTCTCGTCCAGATGGAACTGCCTGGTTTCCGGATCGGCCACCCGCTTGTCCTTTTCAACCTGCTCCGCTTCGTCGAGCCAGCCAGCGACATCATTCAACTCCGAAGTCGCGGTGGCGTCCGAGGTTCCCGCCGTGCGGGCGGCGACCTCTTTGATTCCTGCCACCTTCGGCCGCTTGGGCCTGGAAACGGTCTGCTCGACGATGACCTGGAATTCGAGCGGCCCAACCCGCAAATGATCACCATCAAGCAACACGGTGTCCTGCGTAACCTGCTCGCCGTTGACGAACGTGCCATTGCGGCTACCGAGATCCTTGACTGTCACCTCATTCTCGGTCGAATGAACCACGCAGTGCCTGCGGCTGACCGCATCGCTTTGCGTGCGAAGGTGGCAATCATCCCCGCGACCGATCAAACACTCCGGGCCGGGAATCTTGATCTCTGTACCCGCTTTGGAACCCTGAACAATCTTGAGTCGTACCTGCATAAGTCGCCTTTCCTGCAAGCCTCGAGTCCATCCCGATTACCAACCGACCAATCGATGATTCCAGACCGTCGAACTCGTGGCCCCCTGACTTTGGCGAAAGAGCAGCACCTTTGGCAAAAATCGAAAAACCATTCGAACCAACTGCACCCGATCGGGCCGTTGAATCGAGAAGATTCGGGTAGGCCGTAAGACGAATGATGAATGAACCCAACGGCACCCGAGGATTCCGATCCTCACCCACCAAGTATTATCACCACAATGGCACCGCGATTGCAACTGGTTTCGGCGACGATTTCACAATTTGGTGGACGATTTGTAATCCGCTCCTTGATTTTTATCGGCGATTCAGCCATTGAGGATGGGCAAATTGGTCGGCGAAGATTTGCTGCGCCTGCTCCCGCTCGACCGGGGACAGTTCGGCCGCATTCCAGCATGCGCCCCAGGCCGCGGCAATCTCTGCTCGCCAAGCCTCGGCCAAGTCCCGGCTTTGCAGCCGTCGCCCGGCCATCTCCTCAATCCCCTGGATTCCCGGAGCGCATACTGAGCTTTTCAGGATCACGCTGCCGTGTTGGAGCAGGGCTCCTCGATGCCGCCGCTGCGCACTGCCGCAAACCTTGCGGTCGCCGATCAGGACATCGCCGCGGGCGCGGCGCTCAAAGCACAGAAAAGGGGGGGGAACACCCCGACGACGCTCGTCCGAGTCCTGGCAAGGTCTGGCCTGCACGCTCCAGTGTAATAACGCACGAACCAGCGCTTCATGAAACAGATCGTAAACCGACGCGCATTTGGAAGAGCCACGACCGGCCGCCGGCGACGTGATGCTGTAGGTCAACTCCTGGTCGTGCAAAATGGCGCCGCCGCCAGTGCTTCGCCGCACGCAGGCACAGTCGCGGCTGGGTCCGTGCTGCTCCCGCTGAAGGTATTCCTGAAAATATCCCAGCGACAGCGTGGGAACGGACCATTCGTAAAACCGCAGGGTCGTGATCCCAGTGGCAGCCGAATGCAGCAGCGCCTCATCGACCGCCATGTTCCAGTCGCCAGTTTGCGGCAGATCAACGATCAGGCGAACGGCAGTCATGTCGAGGGGATTCACAGGCACTTGAGATTTACGGCTTATGGCTGCGGCGCACCGGCAGTCCACTTCATCACCGGCTGCCGGGCCGCACGGACCTCGTCCGGACGGCTGATGATCGTGCTGTGCGGCGCCTCGTGCAGCAGTTCCGGAGACTCGTCCGTGATGCGAAACAGCGTCTCGGCAAACGCGTCGAGCGTCTCCTTGCTCTCGGTCTCGGTCGGCTCGATCATCATCGCCTCGGGGACCGTCAGCGGGAAATAGACGGTCGGCGCGTGAAAGCCGTAGTCGAGGAGCCGCTTGGCAAGGTCCATCGCGGTAACGCCGTTTTTCTTCTTCAGCGGCGAGGCACTGGCGACGAACTCGTGCATGCACCGCTCGCCGTGCGGCACGTGGAGAAAGTGCTTGACGCGCGCGAGCAGGTAGTTGGCGTTGAGTACTGCGTTCTCCGAGACCTGCTTGAGGCCGTCGGGGCCGTGCGTGCGGATGTAGCAGTAGGCCCGCACGAGGACGCCGACGTTGCCGAAGAAGCTCCGCACGCGGCCGATCGATTGCGGCCGGTCATAATCCAGCCGATAGCCGTCGGCACTCTTCTCGACCACGGGCGAGGGCAGATACGCCCCCAGATCGGCCCGCACGCAGATCGGCCCGGCGCCCGGTCCGCCGCCGCCGTGCGGACCGCTGAAGGTCTTGTGCGGGTTGTAGTGCATCATGTCCGCGCCGAAATCACCGGGGCGGGCGATGCCGAGGATCGCGTTCATGTTCGCGCCGTCCAGGTAAATCAGCCCGCCCCGCTCGTGCACCAGGTCGGCAATCTGCGACACCTGCCGGTCGAAGAGCCCCAGCGTATTGGGATTGGTGATCATGAAGACGGCAATCTGGTCGTCGAGCCTGGCCTTTAGATCGGCCAGATCGACGAACCCCTGCGAGTTGCTCTTGACGGTTACGAAGTCAAAGCCGGCCATCTTCGCGCTGGCGGGGTTGGTGCCGTGGGCACTATCGGGGGCGAGCACTTTAGTGCGTTTGAGATTCTTGTGGCGAAAATGAGCGGCAGCGACCATCAGCGCGGTCAGTTCGCCATGCGCGCCGGCGGCCGGCTGGAGGGAAACCGCCGGCAGTCCCGAAATTTCGCCGAGCATCTGCTGCAAGCTGTACAGCAGCTCGAGCATCCCCTGGATCGTCTCGTCCGGCTGATGCGGGTGCAAATCGGCAATTCCCGGGAGTGCCGCCATCCGCTCGTTGCGCTTGCTGTTGTACTTCATGGTGCAAGAGCCAAGCGGATAGAAATGGGTGTCCACGGACATGTTGAGCGTGGACAAGTTCGTGAAATGCCGAACCACCTCGGGCTCGGCCACTTCGGGCAGCGGCGGCGGCCGATCGGCGATTGCATCGGCGGGCAAGACGTCGCCGGCGTTCGGCGCGGGCACATCACACGCCGGCAACCGCGCGCCGCGGCGTCCTGGTTTTGAAAGTTCAAATAGCAGGGCGCTGGTTTTCAGGTTACGCATGGGCGGGGTAGAGAACGGACAGAATCATGGAGGACAGAATCATGGCTCTTTGCAGAGGGTAACGAAATCGATGACGCGGCGATTGAGGTTGATCCAATGCAGGCGTTTCAGCGGCGTCAGGTTTAGGAAACGCCGCAGATGACCTCGCATCGCCTTTGGTTCTTTGCTGGCGGTCAGAGTCCACATCGAATCGTCGGTAAGTAGCGGCACCTTATGATTGCCGACTTGCCGACCTCTACATTCGAGAATTACGGATGACTCTTGATGGTGGGGACCGTCCAGTAGGTGGGTCAACGCCTCGCGATAAAGCAAAAGGTCGAGGAATCCACCCCAGTCGTTCAGCAAATCAGTTGTAATCGATTTGAGCACTTTACTCCGGTCATCGTCGAACCATTCGTCCGTCCGATATTCAAGCGATCGTCGCCTATCTTCGTTCAATGTCGTTGAGACAAACTCCGATTCAACTTTGCCCGGTCCAAAATTGACGAGCTTGCCATGCTCGGTATCCGTCAAGAACAAGTAGTTGAGGGCCTGGTTGCGATGGGCCGGCGCTAATGCCGCCGCCGACTTTACTTCATAGACCGCCGCGTTTTCGACCAAGACATCGACGTACCGCTTCGTGCGGAATCCCCGAAATGACAATTCAATCGGGAACTCGCGCTCCGCACGAAGACCCCGTTCGCACAACCGATAAACCAATTCCGTCTTGTACACTTCCTCCTCAAGCAGCCGGCCAAATTCGTTATGGATATCGAATGCCGTTCGCATGACATGGTAGTCGAGCTGATGGAACTCGTCCTGTGACAGTTTTCGCACTGGGCGCTTCATAGTGATAGCCATCGGACCAACCTCAGTCTGAAAAACTCACTCCCAATTTCCCTGTTTCATTATTCTGTCCTCAATGATTCTGTCCTCCGCGAAATGCCTCGACCAACCCCTCGATCTCCCCCTTCGTCCGCTTCTCGGTCACCGTCACGAGGAAGCAGTCGGCCAGGTCGGGGTACCAGCGGCCGAGCGGAATGCCGGCGAGGAATCCTCGCTTGGATGCGTGCCGCAGAAGTTCGGCGACGTTTCCCGACGTGTCGCGAATCACGAATTCCTTGAAGGCCGGCTGGTCGAACGCGGCGCGGAAGCGGGGCAGGGCGGTGAGCTGCGATTTGGCATAGGCTGCTTTGCGGAGGCAAAGCTCGGCGGTTTCCTTGAGTCCTTGCGGCCCCAGTTCGGCCAGGTAGATCGCCGCCCGCAGGGCAAACAGCCCTTGATTCGTGCAGATGTTGCTCGTCGCCTTCTCGCGGCGAATGTGCTGCTCCCGCGTCTGGAGCGTCAGCACCCAGCAGCGGCGGCCGCGGCGATCGACAGTTTGCCCTGCGATGCGCCCCGGAAGTCGCCGCACGAACGCCTCCTTGCAGGCCATGATCCCCAGGTACGGCCCGCCGTAGAGCATCGGCGTACCCAGCGATTGCCCCTCGGCAACGGCCACGTCCGCGCCCAGATCCGCCGGCCGCTTGAGCAGCCCCAAGCTGATCGGGTCGAACGACTGCACGAGCAGCGCGCCGGCGTCGTGAGCGATCTTGGCCAATGCCGACACGTTCTCGAGGCAGCCGAAAAAATTCGGATGCTGAACGAGGACACATGCCGTCTGCGCATCGACGGCCGCAGCGACCAGCGCCGGGTCGGCAATGCCGGCGGGGCAGGGGACCGTAACGAGCTGCGCCCCGATCGACGCGAAATAGGTCTCCAGAATCTGGCGATACTCGGGATTCACGCTGCCGACGGTCACCACCTTGTTGGGCCGGCCGGTGACGCTCATGGCGAGCAAGACTCCTTCCGCGGCCGCACTCCCGCCGTCGTAGAGGCTCGCGTTAGAGACATCCATGCCGGTGAGCTGGCAGATCAGCGACTGGTACTCGAACATCACCTGGAGGTTTCCCTGGCTGACCTCCGGCTGATAGGGGGTATAGGACGTATAAAACTCGCCGCGGCCGGCCAGTGCATCGACGACGGCTGGCACGAAGTGGTCGTAACTGCCGCCGCCGAGAAAGCAGACCTTCGCTCCGGCATGATCGTTCTTCGCCGCCAGCTCCGCCAGATGCTGCGCCAGCTCGAGCTCCGACAGGGCAGGGGGGAGGTCGAGCGGCCGCTGGAGGCGATACTCAGCAGGGACGCAATCAAATAATTCGTCGATGCTATTCGCGCCGATCGCGGCAAGCATCGACTGCTGGTCTTCGGCGGTGTTGTAGAAATAAGGCATATACGAATGCGGAGTGCGGAATGCGGAGTAGAAAGCGGCCGCGAATTACCCCTCCGCCGCACACTGCCGCTCGTAGGCCGCTTTGTCCATGAGCTTCGCGAGCCCATCCTCGCTGGTGATCGCGACCTTGATCAGCCAGCCGGCGCCGTACGGATCGCTGCCGAGCGACTCCAGCTTACTCGGCAGTTCGCTGTTGACCGCCACAATCTCGCCGTCCACGGGGCTGTACAGCGAGCTGACCGCCTTCACCGACTCCACCTCGCCGAACTCCTCCCCTTGCTTCACGCTTGTGCCGACCTTCGGCAGCACCATGTGTACCAGGTCGGTGAGCTGTTCGATGGCGAAGGCCGTGATGCCGATCGTGCCGACATTGCGGCCTCCTTCTTCGCTGCGGCGAACCCATTCGTGCGTCTCGGCATACAACAAATCATCAGGGTTGTTCATGGGAACCTCGTGCTAAAGCCCTAAGTCAGGATTCCTGGCGGCGGTAAAAGGGCAGGGGGACAACCTTCGCCGGCTCGGCACTGCCGCGAATGTCCACCGCCAATTCGGTGCCGACGGCGGCGGCAGTCGGACGAACGTAGGCCATCGCGATCGGCTTTTGGAGCGTGGGGGAAAAGGTGCCGCTGGTCACTTCGCCGACCTGTTCACCGCCGTGATGGACCGCATAATGCTCCCGCGGCACTCGCCGTCCGGTCAGTTCCAGGCCGACGCGCACCGGCCTGCTTGGATCGTCTTTCTCGGCAACAATCGCCTCGCGGCCGACAAAGTCGCGTCCTTGAAGATTGACGGCAAACGCCAGCCCGGCCTGGAGCGGGTCGATCGATTCGGACAGCTCATGTCCATATAGTGGCATCGCTGCTTCCAGCCGCAGAGTATCACGAGCACCCAAACCCGCGGCAACGAGGCCGAGCTCCTTCCCCTCGGCAAACAGCCGTTCCCAGACCTCGACCGCGGCACTGGCCGGTACAACCAGTTCGCAGCCGTCTTCCCCCGTATATCCCGTGCGGCTGACGATGCCGGCGTGTCCGCAGATCGTCGTTTCGCAGCCTGTGTAATATGCTAGCCCGCCCAGATCAGCACCCACGAGCGGCTCGGCAATCCGCAGCGCGAGCGGTCCTTGGACGGCAATCATCGCCGTCGCGAACGTTTGGTCGGTGTACTGCACGTCGTGGTGCGACTTCTTCTGATCGGCCAGCCAGGCCAATATCTTCTCGCGGTTGCTGGCGTTGACGACAAGCTGGTAATAGAGCCCGCCACTGTGTGCGTGCAGGTGATAGATGAGCACGTCGTCAAGAATGCCGCCCCTTTCGTTGCACACCAGCGAGTAGCGGATCTTGCCGGGTCCCATGCCAGCGACCTTGCGGGTCAGCAGGTGGTCGAGAAAGGCTTCGGCCCCGCGGCCGTCGAACCGAATCCGCCCCATGTGGGAGACATCGAAGAGTGCCGCCGCCTTTCGCGTCGCCTGATGCTCGAGGGCGATCGAACCGTACTGCACCGGCATATGCCAGAGAGCGAAATCGACGAGCCGCGCTCCATGAGAGGCGTGCCAGCCGTGCAGCGGGGTTTGGAGGAGGTCGCCGGCCATCTCGCAAGGACTCTCGTTTTTCGTTTAGCGCAGCAACACGAACCCCGGGGGGCCGTGCGAACGTTCGCACGGTTAGAAACCGACGGCAGGATGTCAAGGATCGTATCGAGCCAGTGCATTGTATCGCGGGGGATGCTCGATTCCAGGGGCGGGAAAACGGTCCACCAGCCGACCGCTTTTTTGCGTCCCGCCAGCAGATCGGCTATGCTTCCGCCACGCGCCTGTCCGTCTTGGATTCGTCGCGCGAGGCCGTTTCGCATGGCGGTGTCGTTCGTTTCTTGCACAGAGGCGCGGAGACGCAGAGGCACAGAGCAGCAAGAGGATTGTCCGCTCTGTGGCTCTGTGCCTCCGCGTCTCTGTGTCAAGAAATCAATGACGTCGTTGCAGCACGGCTTTTGGCGCTGGCGGATTTGGTCCGGTGGGATTCGATCGACCGCTGGTTTTCCGCATTCCCCCCATGCCGAGTTGAATCGATGTCTGAATCTTCGCTCCCATCCCAGCCTCCAGCTTCGCCGTCGGAGACGCTCCCCCGCCTGCTCGGGCCGTTCGACGCCGTGATGCTCGTCGTCGGCTCGATCATCGGCTCGGGGATCTTTCTCAAGGTCAGCAACATCGACAACCACGTGCCGGCGTTCGGGCCGATCCTGGCGGTGTGGATCATCGGCGGCCTGGCGACGCTGTGCGGGTCGCTGTCGCTGGCAGAGCTGGCGGCCATGCTGCCGCACGCCGGCGGGCCGTACGTCTATCTCCGCGAGGCCTACGGCCGGATGACCGCATTCCTCTGGGGCTGGGCGGAGTTCTCGATCATTCGCACCGGCTCGCTAGGAAGCCTGGCGTGCGGGACGGTGATTTACTTCAACCGGTTTCTGGAATCGACCAAGGAAATCGGGCTGATGCCTGGCTTTCTCGAGGACTTCGTTCCGCTCAATCACGTCGGACAGGGGGTCGTCACCATTTTGGCCGTCCTCTCGCTGACGTGGATCAACGTTATCGGCACGCGCCACTCGGCGCGGACGCAGAACATCACGACCGTGATCAAGGTCGGCTTCTTGATGGTCTTGATGCTGGCGCCGCTTTTGCTCGGCAAATGGGACGTGAACAACCTCCAGCCGATCGCGCCGGCCAACTACTCGCTGGATTTCTTCAAGGCGTTCGGCCTGGCGATGGTGGCGGTCTTCTGGCCCTACGACGGCTGGATCAATATGGGGCCGGTGGCGGAAGAGATTCGCGAGCCGCAGCGGAACGTCCCCATCGGCCTGGGGCTGGGAATCGTCGTCGTGACGCTGGTCTACGTCGGGGCGATCATCGGCTATCACTTCTGTTTGCCGATGAGCCAGATTCGCAGTTCAGGGACCGTCGCGGCCGATGTGTTTGAGGGTTTTCTCGGCAAATATGGAATTCCGCTGGCGGCGGCCGGCGTGATGATCTCCATGTTCGGCGCGCTGAACTCCAACCTGCTGGCCGGACCGCGAATCTACTTCGCCATGGCCCGCGACGGACTCTTTCCGCGGTTTGTGAAGCAGATCCATAGCCGCTATCAAACGCCGAGCAACGCGGTGCTCGTTCAATCAGCCTGGTCGATCATTCAGATCGTGCTGGTGTTCTGGATTGTGCAGGATCCCAAAGACGCCTTCGACACCCTGACCGATTTCGTGATCCTTGGTGGAACGTTCTTCTACGCCCTGGTCGTCGGCGCGGTCTTCGTTTTGCGGGCCAAGATGCCGACCGCCCATCGACCGTACTCTGTCTGGGGGTATCCGTTCACGCCGGCCCTGTACTTGCTCGTTGCAGCGCTGGTGATCGCCAGCATTGCCCTCAATCCGTTTTTGACCTCGACGGCGGGGATGAGCGAGGAGCAGTTATTGTTGGCGTATGCCGACCAGCTCAAAGTCCCGGCGGTCGCGGGGCTGATGCTCGTCGGGGTGGGGCTCTATTTCGTGTTCCGCCGGCTGGAAGGGCGCTCGGCGTAAGTCGATTTTTGCCCCTGGAGGGTCTGGTTCCTCTTGACCGGACGCGAAATCGATCCGATACTATTTTAGAGTAATCGAAATTATCGTTTCGACATCCAAAAATAGCGGCTAGCAAGCTGCGGAAAGTGGCCATGATTCGCGCAACTGGGTTGTTCGCCCTTGTGGTCTTAGGGGCGATGGCTGGCTGTTTTGAGTCCGCCTCGACGGGAGGCAGTAAGTCTTCCGCGGTGAAGCAATTTACGGGCAAACACCCCATCCGCATCGTCTGCACCACAGGCATGGTTGCCGACCTGGCGAGGAATGTCGGCGGCGAGCACGTCAAGGTGACGGCGCTCATGAAGGCCGGCGTCGATCCGCACCTCTATCAGGCGTCCCCCGGCGACGTCGGCCTGCTTACCGGCGCGGACATGGTCTTCTATTCGGGGCTCCACCTGGAAGGGCGGATGACCGATCTGCTCGAGAACCTGGCTGACCGCAAGCCGGCGGTCGCAGTGACAACAGCCATCCCTGAAGACAAAATCCTGCACGATGAAAACGGCGCTCACGACCCGCACCTGTGGTTCGACGTCTCGCTCTGGAGCCAGGCCGCCGATGCCGTTCGCGATGCGCTCGTCGCCTTCGATCCGCCGAATGCCGACGACTACCGCACCAACTGCGAGGCTTACCAAGAGCGGCTGGCCAAACTGCACGAGGAGACGAGTGCCGCGATTGCAACCATTCCCAAAGAGCAGCGGGTGATGATCACGGCCCACGACGCGTTCCAGTATTTTGGCCGAGCCTACCAGATCGAAGTCCGCGGCATTCAAGGGATCAGCACCGACAGCGAAGCCGGGGTGAAGCAAATCAACGACCTGGTCAGCTTTCTCGTGGAGCGGAAGATCAAAGCGGTCTTTGTGGAAACGAGCGTTTCGGACCAGAATGTGCGGTCGCTCCTGGAAGGATGTGCCGCCAGGGGACACACCGTGGTCATTGGCGGCGAGCTCTTCTCCGACGCGATGGGGGCGGAAGGGACGGCGGAGGGGACGTATGAAGGGATGATTCGGCATAACGTCGATACGATCGTCAAAGCGCTGAAATGAGATTCGGCAAACGCCGTCCATGTCTCCGGTCTTAGATATTCACGACGTCACGGTCGCCTACCAGCGCAAGCCCGTGTTGTGGGACGTCGATCTGATCATCGACAGGCCGCAGCTTGTGGCCATCGTCGGCCCCAACGGCGCGGGCAAGAGCACGCTGATCAAAGCAGCGCTGGGGCTGATCCCCATGGCCAGCGGGTCGGTGCGCATCTTCGGCCAGAGCGTCGCCAAGGTACGCAAGCGCATCGGCTACGTGCCGCAGCGCGAGAGCGTCGATTGGGATTTTCCGGTCAGCGTGCTGGACGTGGTGCTGATGGGAACGTACGGGAAGCTCGGCTGGTTCCGCCGCCCTGGGACGAAAGAGCGCCAGTGGGCCCGCGAGTGCCTGGGGAAAGTTGGTCTGCCCGATTACGAGTGGCAGCAAATCGGCCAGCTTTCCGGCGGGCAGCAGCAGCGCGTATTCTTGGCCCGGGCGCTGGCTCAGGAGGCTGATATCTATTTCATGGACGAGCCGATGGCCGGCGTCGATGCGGCCACCGAGCGGATCATCTTCGACTTGCTCGCCGACCTGCGGGAGCAGGGGAAGACAATCATTGCTGTGCATCACGATCTGCGAACGGTGCCGCAGTACTTTGACTACGTCGCGCTTCTCAATGTGCGGCTGGTCGCCAGCGGGCCGGTGGAAACGACGTTCACGCCGGAGAATCTGAAGAAGACCTACGGCGGCCGGCTGGCCGTCCTCGACCACGCGGCCGAAGCGCTCCAGACCGGGAGCGGCGTGACATGATCGACCAGCTCCTGGCCTACAACACGCTCGTCGTGCTCGCGGGCGTGGGACTCTTGGGGGCCAGTGCCGGACTGATCGGCTCGTTCGCCGTCCTCCGCAAGCAATCGCTGGTCGGCGATGCCGTCGCCCACGCGGGACTGCCCGGCGTTTGCATCGCGTTCATCCTCGTCGGGCAGCGAAACTTGCCGCTGATGCTGGCCGGGGCGCTGGTCAGCGGCATCGTCGGGATGGTCGTGCTGGCGCTGCTGGCCCGCTATACGCGCGTCAAGGAAGACGCCGCCATCGGCATCGTGCTGAGCGTCTTTCCGGGATTCGGCTGCGTGCTGATGCGGCTGATCCAGAACCAGTTCACCAGCGGCTCGCAGGCCGGCCTCGAGTCGTTCATCTTCGGCAAGACCGCGGGCATGACGCGGGGGGACGTCTACCTGATCCTGATTGCCGCGGCGGTCTGCCTGGCGGCCGTGCTGCTGCTCTACAAGGAATTCAAGCTGCTGGCCTTCGACCGGGGCTTTGCCAGCGCACTGGGCTGGCCTGTGTTCGCACTCGACCTGTTTCTCATGGGGCTAATTGCGGTGGCGGTCGTGATCGGCCTGCCGGCCGTCGGCGCGGTGATGATGGCCGCGCTGCTCATTATGCCGGCGGCCGCGGCCCGCTTCTGGACCGATCGCCTGAGCAAGCTGCTGTGGCTTGCCGCTGCATTTGGCCTGGCGACGGGGCTGATCGGCACGATGCTCAGCGCCACGTTCGACAACCTGCCGGCTGGACCGATCATCGTGCTCACGGGCTCGGCGTTCTTTGTCATTTCACTCCTCCTGGGGATCAAACGCGGCCTCATCGCCCGCTGGATCGTCCACGTTCGCAACCGCCGCGAGCTGCGGTCGCTGTGGCGGCCGGCGGAGCTTGACGACGAGCGCCAGACGGCCGACCCGCTGCCTGTCGCTCTCGCGATCGCGACGGACCAGCGCGAAACGCCATCGCAGCGGCACGTAACCCAAGCGACTCCGCCTGCGCGGCGCAGTACCTCGCGCCCCTGGATCCTGCCGGCGGCTTACTCTTTGGCCGCGCTCCTGCTGGCGGTTTGGTGGCTGTGGCGGCTCGACTCCTGGCGGCTCGCGCAAGGAGAGCCGCGGCAATTGGCTTATGATCTGGGAACGATCAGCATTGGCATCGTCGGCAACGCGGCCTGCGCAATCCTCGGCTGCTATCTGGTCCTGCGGCGGATGAGCCTGCTGGGGGATGCGATCAGCCACAGCGTCTTGCCGGGCCTGGCCATTGCCTTCGTGCTGACGGGAGAAATCTACGGGCTGCCCATGGTCCTGGGTGCGATGGCGCTCGGAATGCTGACCAGCTTCCTGACCCAGACGCTGCATTCGCTGGGGAAAGTCGCGGAAGACGCCAGCATGGGGGTTGTTTTCACAACGCTGTTTGCCGCCGGAGTCATCATGCTCGGCTTCTGGGGCCGGCAGTCCCACATCGACGCCAACTGCGTGCTGTTTGGGCTCATCGAATTCGCCTGGACGACGAAAGTGCCGCTGTGGGGCTGGAGCGTGCCGCGAGCGCTCCTCTCATTGATTCCGATGCTGCTCGCGGTCGTCGTCTTCGTCGCGGTCCTGTGGAAGGAGCTCAAAATTGTCGCCTTCGATCCGGCGCTCGCCGCGGCCATGGGCTTTCGCGTCGTCGCCGTCCATTACTTGCTGATGGCGATGGTGGCCGGCGTTACCGTCTCGGCCTTTGAATCCGTCGGCTCGATCCTCGTCGTGGCGATGCTCATCGTTCCCGGGGCGACAGCGGCGCTCATGACCGAGCGGCTGTGGAGCATGATCCTGTGGGCCGTGCTGTTTGGCGCCGTCTCCGCAACGTTCGGGTATCTCGGTGCGGCCTCGCTGAACACCAACGTGGCCGGAATGATGGCCGTCGTCGCCGGCTTGCAATTCGGCGCGGCCGTCATCCTCGCGCCGCGGACTGGGCTTGTCGGCAAGTGGCTGCGGCAGTGGTCGCTGGCGGTGCGGATTGCTGCCGAAGATGTGATTGGGCGGCTCTTCCGGGAGGAAGAAAGGCCGCGACCTGTCTCGGGCTTTCCCGCCGCCGCCAGGTCACTACGCGAGGCCGTCATCGACTGGCTGGCCCGCTGGAAACTGGCTCGCCGCGGATACGTGACAACCAGCGGCGGCACGCTCGCGCTCACCGACGCCGGCCGGGCCGCCGCACGCCGCGTGATTCGCGCCCACCGCCTGTGGGAATCGTTCCTGGAAACCCACTTCGACCTGCCGGCCGATCATCTCCATGAACCAGCGGAACGAATGGAGCACTTCCTGGACGAAGAGCTTCAGGCGGAGATCGATGCGGAGCTGGCCGGCCGGACGGTCGATCCGCATGGAAAGGAAATTCCTGCTGCCAAGCCGTAGGGGCCGTAGGGTGAAACGATGGCTCGACAAAATGAGCTCGAGCCGCTTCGGGATTGACCTTGAAAACGTGGTAAACCGGTGGTGGTTTTGAACGCCACCTGGTTTCCACAAAAGGAGCAATCCCATGAAGTTCGTCGGCATCGACCTCCACAAGCAGACTATCAGCGCGTCAGGAAATGCGGAAATCGATCAGCTTCCACCAATGCCAGAGGAGCGCCCAGAAGGTGCCGCGGCGACGGGCCGCCAGGGCGACGATGCGGAAGTACAGCTCCTTCCGCGCCGGCTCCAGCTCCAGCGGGCCGAAAGCGGCGCGGGCCTTGGCCAGAGACGACCGAACCTCGGCAAACGCCTGGCCGGCGTCCACCGGCGGGGCCTCGAGCATCGCCTGGCCGCAGCGGCACAGCTCGATCTGGAACTCATATCCGTCCCCCAGGCCATCGCGGTCGATGTGGGCGAGAAGGTCGCGGGCCGCGGCCGCATCTTCCGCGAGGACTGCGTCCCCCGCCAGCCAGATCCGGTGCAGGCGATGGGCGGGACTCTCCTCCTTGCCCAGCGCGATCCGGCTGCACTCCGCGGCTTCTTCGTTACGGCGGCCGGCCCGAAGCGCCTCCACGACGTTGCAGAGCATCCACGGTTCAGCTTGATTCCGCTCGCGCCAATCCCGCTGCCAGGTGCGGGCCTGGTCGAAGCGGCGGAGGCTGATCAGGGCCATGCCGATCGCCCCCCAGCCCCACAAGTGCTGCCGCAGGGACGGGCCCGCAACGTCCACCATTCGCAGCAGTTGGTTCGTGCGGTTTGCTTTCAGCAGGCCGTCGATGTAGCCGTAGAACGCCCAGTCGCCCAGCGCTCCCCGCTCAAAGAGGATCGCGAACCGATCGGCCTTAACGTAATGATTGTCGGTGGCCATGAGCGCCCCCCACTGCCGTCCCACCTCGGCGACGGCATTCTCCTTGTCGAGGGCCTCCTTCAGCACGCCCAGAGCAGCATCCCGGTAACCGGCCTGGATCATTTCTTCCACCGGTCCGCTTACCGACCAGGGGGTATCGGAAGCCATGACACAAGCCTTGGCCAGCGCCTCGCACGCCGCATTGACCTTCTGCTGACGGATGGCGAGGATCGCCTCGCGGGCCGACAGGAGTGCCGACGGATCGTGGTGCCGCTGCATCACCGCCAGGACCCGCGCCGCCTCGTCGAGATTGCCGTCCTCAAGCATGAGGTCAAACAGCCAGTTGCCGCCGAACTCGTACCGCGGATGAATCTCCAACGAACGGGTCAATGCGGCGATGGCGCCAGGGCGGTCGCCGCTCTTGAGCCTGGCTTCGCCGAGGAAACCGTAGGCGACTTCGTACTGCGGCGCGATGCGGACGAGGGCCTCGGCGGCCTCAAGATACGCGGCGGGGTCCCCCGCCTCGCGTGCCCAGTCGCACATTTTCTCCCACGCGCCATAAAAGCCGGGGTTTTCACGGACGACGGCACGAATGAGCTCGAGGGCGCGGGGGAGGTCGCCGCGGTGTGCTTCGACCCAGGCCTGCCGCGCGCGGAGGCTCGACGGCGGATCGCTGCCGAACACGGCGGGGCGGCACTCGGCAGTCGCCTCCGCGTAGCGGCCGGCATAGGCCAGCGCGACGGCCGCCGCGTCGTAGGCATCGACGTTCCAGGGGTCGAGCGCCTGCGCCTTGCGGCTGGCCTGGAGGCGCTGCTCGGCCTGGTCGGGGGCGTCAAGGAGGCGAGCGAGGATGAGCCACGAACGGACGTCGCCGCCGCGCGACTGCGTCAGCTCGCGAGCGGAATCGAGCGCTGCTTCCGGACAGCCGAGCTGGTCTGACCAGGCATTCAAGGCGACCCAAGCCGGCTGATAGCCCGGTTCGTGCCGCACGACGCCGCGGACCAGGTCGAGCGCCTCCTGTTGCTGGCCGGCGTGCCACAGGGTCTCGGCAAGCCGCGTCTTCAGCGGCGCGTCGCGCGGGCTCTGTGCGACCGCGCGCTCGAGCAGCTCGCGAATCCGCGCTGGCTCCGCCTGCCGCTCGAAGAAGTCGCACAGGGCGAAAACTGCTTCGCTGAATCGCGGGTTGATTCGCCATGCTGCGTGCAAGGCGTCGCTTTCGGCCTGGCGCTGGTTGCGGGCCCGCTCGACTGCAGCCCGATCGAGCCACATGCGCGGCAGCAGCGGAAACTGCTCGGTGGCCTGGCGGGCGAGCTCGGCCGCCTCGTCGAGCCGCTGCATGTCGTGGAGCTGCCAGATCAGGGCCGACCAGGCGTGCCACAGGTCGGGGCGGGTCTGGTGGGCCTCCCGCAGCAGGGCCAGCAGCTCTTCGTCCCCAACGACGGCGCGGGCGTAGTTGCGGAACGCGATCAGGCCGTCCCCGAAGATCACCTGCTTTTCCAGCTCCTCCTTGACGAGGGCCAGCACACGGCGGCGCTCCTCGAGCGTCGTCGCTAGAAACAGCAGCTCGCCGACCGCGTGATCGGAATCGACCGACAAGCGGACCGACCGGGTGAGATACTCGCGCGCTTCGTCGATCTTCCCCTGCAGCTTGAGGACGTAAGCGTGGACCTGATGCGACGACGGATTGCTGGGTTCGATCCGCAGCGACGCTTCGCTCAATCCTTGCGCCTCGGCAAACTCCTGGCGCTGGGCCAGGACGAGGGCCAGCTCGCGGGCTCCCCAGGCGTGATCGGAATTGATGGCCAGCAGCCGTCGCAGGATCGGCTCGCGGATCTGCGCCGGCTCGTCGCGGACCCATTCGGCCCACAGCTCCGCCAGCGGTTGATGATGCGGAAACGCACCGGCAGCCCCTTCCAGGTGGGCCCGCGCGGCGGCATTTCCTTCCACTTCGGCCAGCACCCACGCCAGCCCTTGATGGGCGTCGGTCGCCAGCGGCTGGAGCGCCACCAGCTCCCGCCAATAGCCAAGGGCCTCGGCACTTCGCCCGTCAGCATGCGCCAGGCGGGCGGCGGTCCGCAGCCAAGAAGGGGTCGGGCACTTTTCCTTCGCCAGCGCAAGCAGCGCCAGTCCCCGCGGCATGTGCTCGCTGCTGGCGCTGCAGTACGTGTCGGCCGCGTACAGGAGCAGGTCGCCGTCGCCTTGGCGCAGCTCGATTGCCCGGTTCAAGACGGCAAGCGCCTCGCCGGTGCGCTCGAGCTCAAGCAGGGCGTAGGCCAGCGTCGTCGCCGGCTGGCTGGAGCGCTGGCCGAGACGCTCGAACCGCTCGCGGACGAAGGCCAGCGATTGCTCGGTCTGCTTGAGCTGCAGCGAGGCGCGGAAGTAGCTGCCGGCAAAACGTTCGTTGCGGTCGTCGAGCGCGGCGGCCAGGCGGTAGAGGGCCAGCGATTCCTCGAAGCGACGCTGCATCCAATGCGCCCCGGCCAGCAGATGGTAGTTCGAGGCCTCCAGCGGCCAGCGGCGAAGGGCCCGTTTGAGCAGCCACACGACGTCCTCCTGCCGACGGGCGTCGTGCAGGAGCTCGCCAGCATACTGCTGCCAGAAGATCGGGTGCGAATCGGCCCGGCCGCACCACTGGCGGTGCATGGCCAGGAGCTCATCGCGCTGGACATGGTTTTTGAGGAGCGACAGACGCTCGATCTGCAAGCGCTCGTTGTCGGGGAATTGGCGCTGCAGCCCTTCGACCGCGGCAAGCTGCTCGCTTGGATTGCCGTCGTAATAAGCCAGATGCCGGCGGGCCTCGCAGGTCAGGCGGTGCTCGGGATCGAGAAGCTGCATCCGGTCCACCAGCTCGCGGGCCCGCTGGCGGCGATGCTGCTGAAGCGCTCCGTCGACTTCGTGAAGCAGGTCCCACAGCTCGGCGTCGGGAAGGACGAGGTCCTCCATCAGGCTCCGCTTGGCTGCCGGCACCAGCGCCATGCCGCGCGAACCAAACGGGGCGTACCGGGCCAGGACCTTGTCGGCCAGCCCTTCGCGGGAGTTGGGCTCGTACGGATCGCGGATGGTCAGCGTGCCTCGCCGGCCGTCGTAGCCAATCACCGCCTGCAGGTGGGAGTTGGCCGGCTCGACGCTGGTGAACGTGAAGGGAATGCGGCGGTCGAGCAGCGCGGCGGCGGCCTGCTCGGTGACGGAGAACTCGCGCACGAACCAGCCGTTGTCCTCGGCCCACTTCCGCTCGCTGTAATGCGGGGTCCCGTCGTAGCAGATTTCCTCCGCAACCTGCAGGTGGTCCACCGGCATGTTCCAGAACGCGCCGATCGCCGCGAGAGTCGCGGGACCGCAGGTGAGCCGGTGCTGCCGGACGAATCCCACCGGGAGGAGGACGCGCCGGGACGATTGACGAGCCGGGTCGGCGAGCCGGCTGGCGATTTCGACGAAATAATCGATCTCGGACTGACGGGCCAGCGCGATGGCTTGCTCCACGTTGCCGGTGAAGTAAGCGATTTCGGAGCGCTGGGCGGCGAGCCACTGTCCGATCCCCTTTTCGGCCAGCGGCGTCAGCTCGACGTAGCGGTCCAGGGTCAAGCGCGCTTGCGAATACTGCTTGAGCTCCATTAGCAGCAGGTAGAGCTGGCCGACGATGCCGGAGTTTTCGTGCCGCGCCGCCGCTTCGGTAAGGAGCGCCAGCGCTTCGTCGTTGCGCGACAAGAGCGACAGCAGCCGTGCGGCGCTCTGCACGGCGGGCCGATACCAGGGGCGCAGCGCGAGTGCCGCTTGGACAACCTCGAGGGCCTGGTCGTAGCGGTCCTGCTGCTCGAGCACGAAGGCCCGGCAGACGTGCACCCAGGGGTTGCTCGGCGCGGCCTGCTCCGCCTGGCGGAGCGACTTCTCGGCCGCGTCAAAGTCGCGGAACATGCCCGCCACGTCGGCGTGCAGGGCGTGCCATGATGCCAGGGTATCGGCGTCCGCTGCGCGGCGCAGCGCGCCATAGCGGCGGAGAAACTCGCGGCCGGCAAATGGCCCGCGGCATTGGACGCGGTTCATCGCGTAGAAATAGCTCGCCTGCGGGTCGTCCCGGTCGCAGCGCCACGCGAGGGCGAAGAGGGCGCTGGACAGCTTGGGCGCTCCCAGGTGCGCCGTCAGCCTTCCGGCCAGGACTAGCGCCTTGGCCCCCTGCCAGCGGCGATACTCGCCAATCGCGCAGGCCGCGGCATGTGCCTGGAGGATCTGCCCGTCGTCGTAGAGCCGCTGGATCTGCGCCAGCGAAGACTCGGAAACGTCGATCCGCGCTTCGAGGTCGGCGCATGCTTCCGCCGGCGCGCAGGCATCCGCGTCGCTGGCTGGTCTGGTAAGTGGAGGTGCGAAGTCCATGTCGGTCCGTTTCTACCATGCTTGCGGCCGCGGCTGCAAATCGCCGATCGAAAATACCGCCTGCAAGGAAGACCAGCTAATGTTGACCTCGGTTCGCACGGAACAGTCCTGTTCATTGCGGCCGGCCCCTTCTTCTTCGTGCGGCGAATCGTTCCACTCGCCGTCGCGTTGATCTGTTGGATGGTTTTTGTTGCCGCGTCGATTGTGTGGTTCTTCGGAGCAATGATTTCACTGGGAATCTTCCTGAGCTGAAGACAAAGCGGCAAGATCGCCCCGTTGTGGGCGCGTTCCCTTCAAATTTGCCTGCTGAACCCCTCACTGCCTTCGCCTCTGTTTCCGCCTCGCCTCGATCCACTCCCTGTCAATTGCCAACGGCGCTATGCCGGCGTAAAACCTGCCGAGCAGATCAACGGAATTCTCTCATCGGCCTCAAAGCCTCCCGATCCCGTCACGGTGCGTTGACAACTTGTTTTCGGGCGGCTGAAGCGGCGACAATAGCGGGAATGGGGGACTCCATTTCATCATCGCCTGCTGCACCGTCTGGCCCGGGTCGCGATGCGCCGCTGGATGCGATTGTGCTGGAAGATGCATTTGCGCCAAAGGCCAATCCCTTCAGCTCGGCGCCGATTGCCGCGGCGGGTCCGGCGCTTGCTCCCGAGTGGTATTCGACCCGGCCCGCCGCGAAGACCTACGTCGTTCCCAAACGATTCGGGCTCTTGGCGATTCTGGTTGTGACGACGGTGATGGGAGTGCTGTTTGGCTGCTTGCGGTTCCTCAATGCGCCGCCGTCGGTGTTCCTGTTCTTTGGCCTGATGTCGCTGGCGATCTGCCTGGTGCAGATGTTTTATGGCGACGTTCCCAGAAAGGCTTCGGTCGTGACAGGAGCGGTCGTCGCCCCTCTGATCGTCATGGGAGTCGCCGCCTTCGATGGCGGCCACTGGGGATTGATCGTCTGCTCCTCAATCATTTGGGTCTTTCTCGGCGGTTTCGTCGGCTACCTGATGGGGACCTGTGCCGCTGGCATTTTTCTGGTCTTGGAGCACGTCGAGCCGCATTTACCGGGTGGCCGCAGGCAGGACCGCAGCGACGACAAATCGATCTGGAGCGAATTGCCAGGAGGACATCGATGAGCGATCCGCTCGCCAAGATGCAGTCCCCCGACGTGCCGGTTTATAACTGCGTCGTGATTGTCTCGCCGCGCGACGCCGCGGGCCTGGTGCACGCCCGCTGCGCGACGGTCGCCGGCATCGATGCCAGCGGCCCCTCCGAGCGGGAAGCCTTGTCGCAGGTCGTGACGGCATTCAAAGCCACCATCGCCCGGCACCTGGCCGCCGATTTGCCCATACCTTGGATCGATCCGCCGTCCCCGCCCGCCGCAGGCGAGCAGCAGCGATTCATTGCCGTCCACTTGTAAGCCGCGACTTTATCGCGTGCTGTGTGAAAGGAAACAAACATGCCCAAGAAAAAAATCCTGATGCTCGTCGGCGACTACGTGGAAGACTACGAGGTCACGGTCCCCTTCCAGATGCTGCTGATGGTCGGCCACGACGTCGATGCGGTCTGTCCGGGAAAGAAGGCCGGGGAATCGGTCGCCACGGCCATTCACGACTTCGAAGGGGATCAGACCTACAGCGAAAAACGCGGGCACAACTTCAAGCTGAATGCCGCGTTTGAGTCGGTCGAGCCGCAAGCCTACGACGCGCTGGTCATCCCCGGCGGGCGAGCGCCTGAGTATCTGCGGATGGACAAGCGGGTGCTGGCAATCGTGCGGCATTTCGCCGACGCCAAGAAGCCGATTGCGGCCATCTGCCACGGGGCGCAACTTCTGGCGGCAGCGGGAGTGCTCCGTGGGCGGTCGTGCAGCGCCTACCCCGCATGTGCGGCCGAAGTGGAGTTGGCCGGCGGCGAGTTTGTCCCCGCCAGCGCCACGTTCGAGAACGCCCACACCGACGGCAATCTAATCACCGCCCCGGCCTGGCCGGCGCACCCAGAATGGATGCGCCAGTTTTTGGCCGTGCTGGGGACGAAGATCGTGCCGTGATGCGGTTCGATTTCTTGACAACAACTCGGCGGCTTTGTCCGGTCGTGCGCGCCGTCTACGACTTAGTTATGGGGGAATCGATTTCCCGGGGTTTGGTCGTGAACCGTGAACCTGCACCTGGGCCGGGAAGGAGGTGCCGGGGCAGGGCAATTCCTTTCCAAACGCCCTTGGTAGGAGTGCCGGAAACCGGAGGATGAGGATGTCCTCCGGCTGCAACGTCGATCCCGGAGGACGTTGTCCTCCGGCTAAGAGCGGCGGCGGGCTACGCGACGAGCCGCATTGCCCGCTTCTGCTTGACGACCCCTTCCACGAATTCTTCGAAGATGCGGAAGTCGAGGGCAGTGGCGGACTCGGACTCGGGGTGGAACTGGGTGCCGACGGCGAACCAGTCGTCCTGCGTGCTCTCGATGGCTTCGATGACGCCGTCGGGGCAGCGGGCGGTGACCATGAAGCCTTCGGCCACTTCGTCGATCGCCATGTGGTGCATCGAGTTGACGCGGATTTCGCCGTCGCCGTAAACCCGCTCCATCAGCGTGCCGAAGACGATGTTCAATCCGTGGCGGTGCTCGGGGTCCTGTGGGTCGCGGTGGGGAATCGCTTCCGGCAGGTCTTCCGGCACGTGGAAATAGAGGTTCCCCCCCTGCGAGACGTTGAGGAGCTGCATGCCGACGCCGACGGCGAGCACCGGCATTCGCCGCTCGGCAATCAAGCGCATCAGCAGGCGGTCAAAATCCTCGCGGCGGGGGTCCATGGGGCGAATGCTGGAGTGCAGTTGGTATCCGTCGCGGCGGACGTCGAGGTCGCCGCCGCCGACCATGACGAAACCCTGGACAGTGTCGAGGACGCGGCTGAGATCATCCTCGTCCGCCAGCGGGGGGACGATCAGCGGAATGCCGCCGGCCCGCTCGATGCAGGTGAAGTAGCCTGCGGGGACGTAGGCCAGCGACGGCCCCTCCTTGCGCGTGGGGCGGAAGTCGGCGTTGATACCAATGACGGGCTTCTGACGCATTTGCAATCCCTTTGCAGTATGAGGCAACCCCGCTCCGGAAGTTGGAGGGGAACCCTGGCCAGCCTGCCAGGAAAGGTCCAGCGCCACGGGACGAAAGAGGGCGGGACAGCCACGAAGGCGGGATCTTGGGCAGCCGACGGGCGCTGCGGCGCGGTGCGGGAAAGGGAGAGCCGCGTCACAAACGTCCCGAGGCGGACTGCCGGCGGGAACCGGGTTCGAGGTGTCCAGCGCGTCGTTCATCTTGAACCTGCGCCGAAGCGATCTCCATATCGAAGGCGGTGTGTGAATCCTTCACCTTGCCGGCGTGGGAATCACGCCGTGCAAGCTGGGCGAAAACTTAGCGAGGCCAGAACCAGCGCCAAGCGTGCCGCATCATCTTGCGTGCTAGCGGCGCGTGCTGTCGCAAGGGGTTGTGAAAAACGGGGATTCGATGCCTGAAGAGAAATCCAGGAAGTTGCGAGAAGCTGCTGCCGTGGAATGAACGTCTTTTGCAGCGTCGGCGTGAAAATAACGCAACCATCCGCGTGGAATTCTTTACGACTTTTTAATGACTAGACCCCTCCCCGCCCCACGAACGGGTTCGTTTCCCGCTCCTGACCGACCGTGGTGGGCTCGCCGTGGCCGGGCAAAACGATGGTGTCCCCCTCCAGCGTGAACAGCTTCGTGTGGATTGCCTGGCGGAGCTGCGGGAAGCTGCCATCCGGAAAATCGGTCCGGCCGATGCTCCCGGCAAACAGCACGTCGCCGCCGAAGACGACCAGTGGCTTGCCGCGATACAGGAACATGACGTGACCGCAACTATGCCCCGGTGCTGCCAGCACTTCCAGCGGAATTCCCGCGAAAGTGACGATCTCCCCCTCGTCCACCAGCCGATCGGCCGGCGGACTGGTCACCGCAAATCCAAACGGCGCCGACAGATTGAGATCGGCATCGGTCAGCTTCGCCGCGTCCCCCCGGCCGATGATCAGCGGCGCGTCGGGGAAGTGCTCCTTGATGGCCCCGTTGCCGGCGATGTGGTCGGCGTGGCCGTGCGTGTTGAGGATGGCGGCGACGGTGAGCGACTCGTCTTCCAGCACCGCCAGAATCCGCTCCGGATTGAGCCCCGGATCGATCACCAGGCAGTCCCGCTTCCCCGGCAGATGGACGACGTACGCGTTCTCGGCAAACAAATCCGAAACGACCGATGCGATAGATAGACCGCCAATCGTCGTCATCTCGTCTCGCCTCCCTGGCCCAAGTCGCATAAGATGTTCGTCAACTTTCCCGCTTGCGGACGCTGTAGCGGCTAGCGAATCGCCGCCGTTTGTAATTGGGATTGTAATCCTGGGAAAAAGCGGTTGGCGATAACAGGTTAGAGACGATGCGCTGCCCCGCAGCCGGCTGCGGGCCATTCGCCGTAAATCACGCTCGGATAGCATTTTACGGCGGATTGCCCGCGGCCGAAATGGGTTGCCACGCCGGACGAGCGGGCCTAGGCGCGACAATTGCAGCGACCAACCAGCTTTCGGGCCACCATTTGCCCGTCAGGGACGAACCCAAGCAGCAGGGGCGGGGACTTCCACTTGAAACGTCCTCCGCGGCCTGTTTGCAAGCGAAAAGGAGTAATCCGCCAGTGACCAATCCCAATTCCGCCCGTCGCCAGTTCCTGCAAACGATCGTGGCTGCCGGCGCGTCTTGCCTCGCTGCGACCGCCTTCGCCCAGGACAAGGAAGGGCTGCAACAGCCCGTGTTTCGCATTGCCGCCCGCGGCGAAAACCTGGTGCAGCAGCCGGGGGACCATCCGCTCGACCGGGCCCTGCGCATCGCTGCCGATTCGCTGGCGCACATCCGCAAGAACATCGACGACTACACCTGCACGATGATCAAGCGCGAGCGGATCAACGGCGTGCTCAACGAGTACGAGTACATGAAGGCCAAGATTCGTTGTCGCAAGGTGCAGGACGGCCAGATCGTGGTGCCGCTGGGCGCCTACCTCCATTTCATCAAGCCGGCCAGCGTGGCGGGCCGCGAGGTGTGTTACGTCGAGACGAAGAACAACGGCAAGCTGGTGGCCCACGAAGGAGGGTTGCTGGGCAAGGTCTCCGCCATGCTCGACCCCAACAGCCGGCTGGCGATGCGGAACAACCTCTATCCGATCACCGAGATCGGCCTCGAGAATCTGGTCGTCAAGCTCATTGAAAAGGGGGAGCGCGACAAACAGCTCGATCCGGCAGGCAAAGAGACGCAGGTGGAGTTCAAGCAAGGGGCCAAGATCAACGGGCGAAAATGCCTCGTGCTGACCGTCAAGCACACCGTGCAGCGGCCGCAGTACGACTTCGAGGTCGCGCAGGTGTTCATCGACGACGAGCACAACATGCCCGTGCGGTACATCGCCTACGGTTGGCCGCAGGTGCCGGGCGATGCCCAGCCGATCCTCGAGGAATACACCTACGTCGATGTCAAGGTGAACCAGGGGTTGAAGGACATCGACTTCGATCACACCAATCCGGCCTACAAGTTCGGGCCGATCGCCCTCGGCGGCGTCAAAGGGGAAGGCCGCAACGGCAACTAAAGCCACTGCGTGCCCCCGGCCAATCGTCCCCCGATTGCCACCACCCTGTGCCGCGGCACTCCCGCAGCACCGGGTGTTTTTGTTGTAGAATGCACGTATGAGCGCCAGTCCCACTCGCCGACTGGGATCGATTGCCTTGACGTGGCTCGTGAAGGGGTTGCGCGTGGCGGCGCTCTCTTATCTCGGGGTGCTTTTGATGTTGCTCTTCCTGGAGAATCGGCTCATTTATCCTGCGCCGCGCTATCCGGCCGGCGACTGGGAAGCCGCGCATCTGCCCCACGAGGACGTCTATTTCAGCTCGGCAGACGGGACGAAGCTCCACGGCTGGTACGTCGAGCATCCCCAGCCGCGGGCCGTGATCCTGTACTGCCACGGCAACGGCGAGCACGTCGCTTACAACGACGACTTGCTGGCGATGCTCCGCGACGAGTTCCGCGTCTCGGTCTTCGCCTTTGACTACCGCGGCTACGGCCGCAGCGAAGGGGAGCCGTTTGAGACGGGAATCCTCGAGGATGCCGAAGCGGCCCAGGCGTGGCTGGCCGAACGGACCGGCCTGGCGCAAAAGGACATCGTCCTGATGGGGCGCTCGATCGGCGGCGGCGTGGCGGTTCACCTGGCCGCCAAGAATGGCGCACGCGGACTGATTCTGGAAAGCACCTTTTCATCGCTCCCCGAAGCAGCCGCCGGGCAATTCCCCTGGCTGCCGGTCGGCTGGCTGATGAAGAACCGCTACGACTCGGTGGCGAAGATCGCCGCCTACAACGGCCCGCTCTTACAAAGCCACGGTGATTGCGACTCGCTCATCTCGATGTCGCTGGCAAAGAAGCTCTTCGATGCCGCGGCCGAGCCCAAGGAGTTCTACTGCGTTAGCGGCGGCGATCACAACTGCCTGCAGCCGGTGGAGTATTATCAAAAGCTGGATGAGTTTCTCGACAAGCTGCCGAGTCCTAAGTAGCTACCGCTGCTTCCCCTTGGCTGGCGTCGGCATTTGCGGCTTGTTCGCTGTTCGGGCGGCGGCTGGTGTGGCGGGAGCTTGAGCGCCTCGCTCGGCGAAGAACCGGCTCGTCCCTTCGCTCACCAGCCGCGTGCCGTCGTCGCCAGCCGTCACTTCCACGCGGTACTGATGCGTGCCCGACTTTTCTCCCTTGGCTTTGACCTTGACGGTCACCTGCTCGCCCGCTTCCAGGCTCGGAATCGGATCGAAAACCACCTGGCCGGGGACGATCTTCCCCTTGCCGCCCATGACGCCGGTCGGTTCGATACCCGGGCCGAACTGCATCAGCACCTTGACCGCAGGCGCGGCCCGAGTGCCGCGATTCATGATCTGCACTTCGTAGACCACCTCGCTGCCGACCGAGGCGGGCCCGGTGGGATCGTTGACCGCCAGCTTCAGCTCGGCCACCGCTTGCACTTCGGTGATTGCCTCCGCCGCGCCGCCAATGCTGTGCCTGGCGTCGGCTTTGGCCAGGAAGTGATTGGCCCCTTCCGCCAAGAGCTGGCAGCGCATCTCGAACGACTTCTCGGCGCCGGGCGGGATGACCCCGGCGTTCCATTTCACCACGCTCTTGCCGGCAGCCGCCCCGTCCACGCCGCCGATATAGCGAGCTTCCGCCGGAAGCTGCACCGAAATCGTCGTCGCATCGGCCGCCGCATTGCCCCGGTTGGCGACCACGACGACGTAGGTCGCTTCGGCCCCCGCGAACTGAAGCTGCGGGCCTTCGACCGCCACTGCCAGGTTGGCGCTACGGACCTGCACCTTCCCCGCGGCATCGGCGGAGAGTTCCCCTTCGGCCTGGGCAGTGGCTCGGATCTCCAGCTCGCCCGGCTCGTTGCCGGCGACCTGCACCGGAATCTCGGCCTGCTGTCCGGCCGGCACGACGCCGACTTGCACCTTCTGCGGCTGGCCACTGCCGGTGGCCACGTTGACCTCGACGCCGGTGGCATCGCCGGTGCCTGGATTGCTGACCAGCAGCGTGAACGTTTTTTCTTCGCCCAGGAGCATGTCGGCCGGCCCCGAGAGCGACAGGGCGAGCTGCGGCTGCTTGACGACCACGCGTGCCGAGGCGGCGGCCGGCCGGCAGGTCCAGGACATTTCCAGCTCGAACGCTTCGCCGTCGCTGGGAACCAAGTGCATCTGAAGCGTCTCATGGCCGCGCGGCGGCAGCGATGGGATCGCCCACACCAGCGCCAGCGAGCCGTCGGCCTGCGGTTTCACTTCCGCGTCGCCGGCCGTCGATTCCCCTTTGGTCAGGTTGACCGAGCCCGGCAGCGGCAATTGCACGACGATGTCCTGCGCGGAGGCGTCGCCTTCGTTGTTGGCGTAGATCGTGAACTTTGCCGCTTTGCCCGTTTGAATGGAGCCGGGGCCGACGAGCTCCACGCGGAGTGCCGGCATGCGGCTGGTGACGTGCAGCTCGGAAACCCGCGAGGCAACGGCCGGCGGCGCGCTGGGGCTGCGTCCGCTGACCGTCGGGCGCGTGGTGCGTCGCGAGGAGGATACGCCAGGAG
This sequence comes from Pirellulaceae bacterium, assembly GCA_035512595.1. Lineage (GTDB taxonomy): Bacteria > Planctomycetota > Planctomycetia > Pirellulales > Pirellulaceae > DATKDU01. The sequence goes on along the minus strand of DATKDU010000289.1, from coordinate 7,338 downwards.
ACGGCGAAACAATGCCGCGATCGTCCGCCGGCGAAGCCAGTGCGGGCGAATCAGCCGGATCGTCTACCTCCTGGGTCCCGCGCTTGAGGACGGAATGCCGGCTGTCGTCATCAGCCGACGGCTCAGGCTCTGCGGCAGGCGAGACTTCACTATCGCGATGGCGGTCTTGAAAGCCGGCGCGGCGGCGTAGCTGCGCCTGGCGGACGTTGCTGTCGGTCACCGGTTCGCTGGATGGAGCCGCATGCAGATTTTCGGCCGCCCCCATCGGAAACTGCGCCGGCTCCGGTGCGTCCTCATCGCCATACACGCTCCCCGCCGGCGGCGACGTGGGGATTTTGGCAGCCGCTTTGCCGGGCCGCTTCCAGGGAACGGCCTCCTGGGCTGGCAGCATAGCCACCACCAGTACGACCAAGGTGATGCAGGCAATGACAATCGCTGGCGTGCGTCGCATGGGGCCCATTCCCGTGTGTTCTCGTTCGCTTGCTAGCAAAATGCTCGCGCGAGGGGGCTTCGCGCGCAGCCTTTATCGGTCCGGAAGACTTGACGGGTTTAGCGGACTTTACGGGTGGGAGGGAATTGTTAAGGGCGGGGAGCTTGGGGGGATCGAGAGACGCTGGCGCGGGCGAGAGAATAGAATCACAGGATATGTCCACGGAGACTCCACCAACTCGCTCGCTAGCATCGCTGGCAGTGCCCCTCGGCCCCCGCGGCGGCATCGTGGTGCTCGTCGCTGCCCACTTCGTCCTCGCCATTCTGCAAACCTGGTCAGTCCCCATGAACTGGCAGGGCCCTTCCTTCTGGTGGATCGGGGATCTGCTGGTTCACGCGCTGGAAGCGATTCCGCTCGCACAGCTCACCCTGATCGCGGCTTTTATCACGCTGGGAAGTGGTCGCTGGCTGGCTAGGATCGTCCGCGGACTCTTGCTCCTCCTGTGGTTGGAACTGGCCCACATGATCGGCACGCGGTGGCTGGCCGGCGGAAGGGATGCAGCGGGATTCGAGGAGTTTTTGGGACAAAACCTGTGGCACCTCGCGTTCCTTACGCTCCCCCTGCTCCTGTACCGGTTGATTGCCCGCCGAAAACTGGTCATCCCTGGGACCCTTGAGCGGCCGCGATTCCAGTTCCGCATCGTTCACCTCCTGCTGATCACCACCGAGGCGGCCGCACTGCTGGCGGCCATCCGCGCGTTCGTGGTGGAGAACAGGGAATGGCGGGATCAGTTGTGGCGGTCGATCCGTGATTACCTGTTTGATTTCGCGTCGTATGACCTGCTGGCCCTCGTGATCCTCTGCGCCATACCGGCGGTGCTCGTCACGCTGCGCTGGCGATCGATCTGGAAAGCCGCTGTTGTGCTCGCGGCCTGGCAACTACTGCTCTCGACCGGCTTTGTCGTCTATCGCATCCTTCTGCCCGAATTGGACCCGCAATTCCCCATCGTCAATCCGGCCGAACCCGGCTGGATGTGGGGCATCGTCTGGCTCAGCATTGCGGCGACCTGTGCGAGCATCGCCTGCGTCATCTGGCTCACCCTGGCCATCGTCCGCTGGCTCGGTTACGACTTTTTGCCCGTCCGCCGCGGCGGACGCCAGTCTTCCGAGGCCACGTCGGCAGCGTAGCCGGGGGGAAACGGATTGTCGGCAGTTGCCGGTTTGTCCTCGGCGGCGGCACTCGACCTGGCCGCGCGGGTTTGGGCCGCGAGTGCCGCGTACCACTTCTCGCTGTCGATGAACTGCGCCCCCTTCTGACGGGCGGCCCGCTGCACGCGATGGTCGCTGGAGACGACGAGCAAATGACGCGGGTCGGCGGCCGCGTCGATCAACTCCTCGATCAATTCATCCGCGGTGGACTTGCGGGGGGCGATGCGGACCGATATCCCGTCCCAGGCCAGCTCCCGCGGCAGTCCCGGCGGGGCCATGGCCGCATCGAAGACAATGACCGTCCGCTCCCGCAGCCGGGGCTCCAGTGCCCCAGCCAAAAACGCCAGCAGCGCCTCGCGGGCGGCCGCCAGCGTGCCGGCCGCTCGTCCGCGGGCGAAGACGTCGCTGCCGTTGAGCAGGTTGTAGCCGTCGATGAGTAGGAGCACGGGGTACCGGGGTGAGGGGCGACGAGGATGGTTGGTGCCCCTTCGCCTATTCTATCCTCTCCCACTCGCCCACTCCCCCACTCGCCCTCTCTCCCACTCGCCCACATGCCGCACCCCCAAACCTGGAACTTCCCCCCTCCCCGCTGCGTCTAACCACTCCCCTGCCAGCAGGTTGCGTTTTTCTGGCCCCTCTTGGAATTGAGAGCTAAAGTTGAAGGACCGGCCCTGCCAACGGGCCGATTTCAGCACTTCGCTGGTCCGCAAGCACCCGCCTGCCAACGCCCTGCCCATGAATTGCACCGAGCTTGCCAACCGAATCCAGCGACTTCAGCCGACTGCCGGTGCCCGCGACGTGGCGCGGCTGTGCCTGCTCTTGACCAACGCGACCGACAACATCGAGGCGCTGCAGGACGACCGCCAGTTGACCAGCGCCTGGCGGGCGATGGGGCTCAAGCTCCAGGCGGTGACCGACCAGCACGCGGCCATGACCGACGAGCTGGAAACGCTCGCCCGCACCGACCCGCAGCGCTTCAGTCCCGAACAGATCTGGATCCTCCTCCGCGCCATCAAGGTGCAAAGCCAGATCTTGCAGCTCTACGTCGGCGAAGCGACGGTCGATGTGTGAGCGTCCGCCGAATGCCTAAGGCCGTAATTCCCGCCATTAGCGGCTACTCGGGCGGCTGGCGCGTCCCACCAGGGTTTTCCCGGGGGAGACCCAAAACAAGGCAGCCACAAGTCAGGGAACGCCTGTTGGCTGTGGCAAATTGGCTGGCAAGTCGATAAGATCAACAGTGGCGAATACGTTTGGCCGCCGGAATTTCCCGCCATCGCCACCCACCAGTTCAGGGGAAGCTTGATATGCCGAAGTATCGAAATTGCGAAGGGGTTTCCCGGCGCGACTGCCTCAAGCTGGGGCTGGGGACCCTATTTGGCGGCGGGCTCGTTTCCGCGCTGCGGCTGCGGGCCGAAGCGGCGGCTGAGAACGGACCCAAGGCGGTCGCCAAGAGGTGCATCCTGATCTGGATGGACGGCGGGCCAACCCACTTCGAGACCTTCGATCCCAAGCCTGATGCCCCGGCCGAAATTCGCGGCCTGTTTGGTGCGATTGCGACCAAGGTGCCCGGGGTGCAGTTCTCCGAACACATGCAAAAGCTGGCGGGCAGCCTCGACCAGTTTGCCATGATCCGTTCGATCCGCCACGACCAGGGGAACCACGGGGCGGGGAACCACTACATGATGACCGGTTCGCCGCCGCGGATTCCGGTCGGCTGCGGAGCGTTCGTCAGCTTCCATCCCAGCATGGGGTCGGTCGCGGCCCACGAGTTGGGCCAGGACAACGGACTGCCGGCCTATTTTTCGATCCCGCAGATGTCGCGCAGCGGCGGGCCAAATTTCCTCGGGGCGCGTTACGCCCCGTTCGTCGTCGATGGCGATCCGAGCAACCCGAACTTCCGCGTCCGCGACGTGGCGCTTCCTAAGGAGCTGACCGACGACCGGTTCCATCGCCGCACTGATCTGCGCAAGCTCGTAGACAAAATCGAGCGGATCAACGATCCGGCCGCCGGCGACCCGGTCCTCGGCTTCGACGAGTATTATCGCCAGGGTTTCGATCTGGTCACGTCGAAGGAAGCCCAGGCCGCCTTCAACATCCACAGCGAGAGCGACAGCGTCCGCGAGTCGTATGGCCGCAACTCGTTCGGCCAGCGGTGCCTCTTGGCCCGGCGGCTCGTCGAGGCGGGAGTGCCGTTCATCACCGTGTATGACGGCGGCTGGGATCATCACAGCGACATCTTCGGCGCGTGCGAGAAGCGGCTGCCGCAGTGGGATAACACGGTGGCGACGTTGATCAGCGATCTGGCGCAGCGCGGCCTGCTCGAATCGACGCTAGTGATCGCGCTGGGTGAATTCGGCCGCACGCCGACGATCAGCACGCTCTCCGGCCAGAATAAGCCGGGCCGCGACCACTGGGCCAATGCGATGAGCGTCCTGATGGCCGGCGGCGGCACTCCCGGCGGCGTGGTCGTCGGCGCGACCGACAAGCGGGGCCATTCGGCCAGCGACCGCGTGCTGTCCCCGGAGAATTTTGTCTCCACGGTCTACACGAAGCTCGGCATCGACCCGGACAAGATCCTCTACACACCGCAAGGCCGGCCAACGCACCTGGTGAGCGATCCGACAGTGATTCGCGAGCTGATGTAGAATAGGCGCATGACCCTTTCCAAGCTTCTATTGCGACCTGCGGAATCGAAGATGGGCCGAATCCATTGGCCGGTCCGAGTCGAGAATTACGACGATCCGTCCAAGTCGCTAAAGATCGACGCCCTCGTCGATACCGGCGCTGCGCATCTGGTATTGCCTGCCGCCTGGAAAGACCGCCTCGGCACATTCAAACGCGTCGAGACGGTGGAACTGGAGACCGCCAGCCAGGCCACTCTGCATGGCGAGATTTGCGGTCCCGTGGTGATTCAACTCGATGGGTTCCGGGCGATTGTATCGGAGGTAATCTTCATCGAAATGACTCCCGATGATGGGCAATTTGAGCCACTAATCGGATACACCGTGCTGGAGCTCAGCCAAGCCTCCATCGACATGCTCGGCCACCAACTTCGCCACGTGAAGTACGTCGATCTAAAGTGACAACGTCGCGGCACCGGCCGCATTTCTCCTTTGCTCTTCCTGGAGTTTCCATGACCCTGCGACTGTGTTCCCTGTCCGCCGCCGCCGTGCTCGCCCTCTCTGCCGCTGCTTACGCCCTGCCGCCGATTCCGGGCTACGTCAAGAATTCGGTCGAGGAGAGCGCCGACCATAAGGAGTTTGCCAAGACGTTCAGCGAGTTGAAGACCAAGTGCGACCTGTGCCACAAGCCGATGGCCGACAAGAAGGCCAAGGGGCACGGCCTGAACGACTATGGCGAAGCGATGCACAAGCACCTGAAGCACAAGGAATTCATGGCGCTGCACAATGAGAAGAAATCGGCGGAAGCGATGAAGCTCTTCAAGGACGCGTGGGAGAAAGCGGCCGCCGAGAAGAATGCCGACGGCCAGACGTTCGGCGAGCTGATCAAGGCGGGAAAGCTGCCGGGGAAGAATTCTTAGGATTGAGAGTGCGGCGACTTGTCACCGCTTTTGGATTTTCGGATCGTTCGGGCCGAAGGGATGAACCCTTCGGCTCGCTTATTTGGGGAGCCCCTCTTTGAACTGTGCGATCTTCTTCACCGCCTCGTCGTAGGCCTTCGCAGCGGCATCGTCTTCCTTGGCCGCCTCGATCGCCGCGATGGCTTCCGCCGCCCGCGTCTTGAGCTGCTCGTCGTCGGACTTCTCGCATTCCTTGAGGAGCCCAATGGCCGGCTTGGCCAGTGCGCCGAATCGCTGGATCGTCCCCGCGGCACAGAGGCGGACCCAGCTCACGTCGTCGGTCAGCAGCTTCTCGACGGCGGCCACGTTTTGCTTGTCATAGGGATTCATGTCCGCCAGCACCGACGAGCCCCAGCCGCGGACCGTCTGATCCTTGCTGTCGAGCCCCGCGCGGGCACGGGCCGCCTTCTCGTTGACGCCGACAACGGTAACTCCCTCAGGAATCTTGATCTTCGCCAGGTCGATCGTCCCGCCGATCCAGATGGTCATCGTCGGCTCACCTGGCCAGAAGTGCTCCGCTTTGTCGCGCGTGGTGAGATGCTTGGAAATGCCGCCGTGGACGTTGACGTGCCAGTTGCAATCGAGCGTTCGCTCGCGATTGAACGAGTGGACCTTTCCCGGACCGGGGCGAATCAGCACCTCGTGTTTGGCCGCCTTGATGGCGGCAAACTTTTTGAGGGCCTCGTTTAACTGATCGGCAGTGCCGGCGAAATGGAAATTCTCGTTGCCATTGACCCAGTTTGAATACACGCGGCACTTGTCGCTGGCCAGCTCGAACAAACCTGGCCACTCGGTGTAGTTCTGCGCGCTGAGCTCGGTATCGCCAAATTCTTCGGTGCCCAAGGCGAAGCTCCTCGATGGGGTCGCGGAAAAAGCCAGCAGAATCGCAGCCAATGCCAATGAGAACCGCCGCATGGGACACCTCGAGGGTAGAGAACAGGGAATCTCCTGGGGATATGACGGTTGGGGGGGCAAAAGTGTTTCAAAGAGTTTTAGCCGACCTTTTCCCACTGCTTCTCCAGCCGCTTGGCCGACACCGGCAGGCTGGTCCCCAGTTCCTGGGCGAACAGCGACACCCGCAGCTCTTCGAGCATCCAGCGGTAAAGTTCCAACTCGCCGTCGAAGATTCCTTGCTGCTCGTACTGCTTGAGCCGCTCGCGCCAGCCAGCGACCAGCGGGGCGACGACCTCGTGCTGCTGCTTGTCGCGCGGCAGGCTGGTGGTCATTTTCTTCAGCCTGGCCGAAATGCCGCGAAGGTAACGCGGGTAGTGAGTCAGCCATTGCCAGGGAGTGGCTGTCAAGAAGCCGTCGTCGGTCAAATCAGCAAGCTGCTGCCGCAAATCATCGAGGGCGTACTTCCAGGCGGCGGGACGGGGTGTTTCCAAGGCCAGGCGTGCTTCGTGATAGGCTTCCAGGAGCGGCGGAACGACTTTGGTCACGTCTTGTGCGGCGGACGCAATGAACAGGCGTTGCGCAGCGACGAGATCGGCAAAGGCCCGTTCATCACGCGGTAAGTAGGTCTCGCCTGCCGGGCGGGACCTGGGATCGACATCACCGGCTGCATCAGGTCCCGCTCGGCAAGCGGGACCTACATACAACGCCCGCTCCGCAAGCAAGTCGATCAGCTCTTCCTCCAGCTTGCGGGTGCGAAACAGCGGGCCGCTGTGCAGCTTGAGCTTCGCCAGATCCGGCAGCCATTGCACCTGGCTCTTCAGCTCGCGGTGCTCAGCAATCGCAAACAGCCGCCGGATGCCGGCTCGTGTGTGCCGCTCGGCAATCTCCGCCTGGTCGAACAGCCTTAGTCCGACGGCACTGGCCTGATCGACGAGCGCGGGATATTTCGCCAGTCGAATCCCGCCGCGGTTGACTTCGATCTGCCTGGTGAGCGGCCCGAAGTTCCAGCGCGTGATTCCGTCCTTGTGCCACTTCGCTTCCTGAGTTGACGGGGCCGCAGCATGCGGCGTGTCTTTCACGAATCGGGTTCGCAGCTCGGCGAGGTCGCGGGACTCGGCCAGCGTCTGCCCGCGGTCATCGAGGACGCGCACGTTGATCCGCAAGTGCGGCGGCAGTTTTTGCAAGTCGAATTGACTGGCAGCGATCCGCTCGCCGGCAACGCGTGA
>DATKDU010000288.1:0-11042 GCA_035512595.1 Pirellulaceae bacterium | reverse complement strand
CGCCCGTCGATGCACTCCTGCCGATTCACATACTTTTCATCCGGGCCGACGAAGTGCTGCGTCTGGTTGCACCAGCACGCGCCCGAACCGGGATCGGCCGGATGTTCGGTCTGGCCAATCGTGCCGGCGACGTACATGGCCTTGCTGCGCAGATGGATGCAGGCGGGGACCGTGGTTTGCGGAAGCTCGTCGTGGTTGCGATGGAAAGGCATAAGTCACCTGCGAGTTGTATGCTGAGTTCGAAAACCGCGCCGCGTGGGAGCGGCGGTTAACCGGCCCGCCCACGGGCCGAATGGCACTAAAATCCTCCCGTCTCCTTCCCCGCTGCCAGCAGCAGGGCGCGCTTGACGGCCGTCTTGGCAAGCTGCACCTTGTAGCCGTTCATGGACAGCGGCTGGGCCGATGCCACGGCTGCTTTCCCGGCGGCCTCGGCGGTCTCTTCGTTGAGGCTGTAGCCAATGATCGCGTCGGCCGCTTCGTGGCTGATCCACGGCGTCGGGGCGACTTGCCCCAGCACGATCTTGGCGTCCTTGATAAAGCCCCCTTCGAAACGAATCGCCGCCGCCGCGCTGGCCAGCGGATAATCAGGCCCTTCGCCGTGCCGCACCTCGTAGGTCGCGCTGGTCGCCTCGTCCACCGGCGGCAGAATCACGTGCGTCACAACCTGCCCCGGCAGGAGTGTGTTCTCCCGCTCCCCTTCGTGCCGCGGGATGCGGAACAAGGCTTCCACCGGCAGAAACTGCTCGTCGGTCGGCGACGGGCCGACCACGCGGGCAGTGGCGCCCAGCGCAATGAGCGCCGGTGCGATGCGCGAGCTGGAAACGAACTTCGCAGCGCCGCTGTTGCCGAAGATCGCGTGGAACCGGTTGTCTCCATCCTCGACGTCCCGGCCGGCGGCAGCCAAGAGCCCCTTGCCGCCGCGATAAAACCAACACTGCGGCCGCTGCAGGACTTCGCCGCCGAGCGTTCCCTGGCACTGCAGCGGTGCGCTGGCAATGCCGCCGATCGCGTGGCGGATCGCGGGATAGGGATCGAGATAGGGATGCGATAACAGCACGTCGAGCGTGACGGTCGCGCCGATGGCGACCACGCCGCCGTCGAGCTGCTCCAGCGTCTTGAAGGAGGGAACCTCCATCACGTTCACGACGCGGTCGGGATTGATGACCATCTTCTTCATCAGGCCGACCAGGTCGGTGCCGCCGGCGAGGATTTCCGCTTGGCCGCCGTCGGCCAGCAGTTCCAGGACCTCGGCCTCGGTGGTCGGCGTCGCATATTCAAAGTTCTTCATGAGTTTAGCTCCAAGGAAGTGTGCGCTTGGCAGGTCAGCCGCGCCGCGTAGGCGCGGCGGTTAACCGTCGCCGGGTCAGGCCTTCGGCGTCTTCGCCAGGGCTTCCAGGACCCGCTGCGGCGTCAGGGGCAAAATCGGCACGCGCACGCCCAGGGCGTTGGCCACCGCATTGCTGATCGCTCCTCCGGGGCTGATCACCGGCGGCTCGCCCAGGCCGATCACGCCCCGCGACCGCTCGCTCTCCGGCTCGTACAGCTCGACCACGATCTCGCCGATGTCCCCCAGCCGCGGCAGCTTGTAGGTCGCCATCTCGGCATTCACGAACACGCCGGTCTTGGGGTCGCAGATCCGCTGCTCGAACAGGGCGAACGCAATCCCCATGATCACCGCGCCGTAAATCTGGCTCTCCGCCTGTTTGGGGGAAACGATCAGACCCATGTCCTGCACGGCGACAAACTTCTTCATCTTGATGACGCCCGTCTCCCGATCGACGGCCACGTGGGCCATCTGCACGCCGCCGACTCCCCCGCTGCTCATCGTCGTGGGCGTCATGCCGCGGACGTACTTCCCTTCGACTTCCAGCGGCTTGAGGCCGATCAGCGAGCAGGCTTCCTTCCAGGAGACGCTCTTGCCCGCGTCCTTGGTGGAAACGATCTTGCCGCCGGCGGCGACCAAATCGTCAGCATTCACCTCCAGCTTCGCAGCCACAAGGTCGCGAATCTTGGCCAGTGCGTCGAGCGCGGCCCGGCGATGCGACTCGCTCACCCCGCCAACCGTCGTACTGCCGCCGGAAGGCCCGCTCTCGGGATACTTCGAGGAACCGATGTTGATCTTGATGTGTTCGACGGGCAGACCAAGGGTTTCTGCGACGACGATCGCCATCACGGTCCGCGTGCCGGTTCCCAGGTCCTGCGAGCCGCACTGCGTCTCGACGCTGCCGTCGGGATAGATTTTCAGGCGGCAAGTGGAGTTGTGGCCAGCGCCCCCCCAGGTATGTATCGCCATGCCGAGCCCTTCCACAACCGAGCCCTTGGCCGGGCCCTTGCCGTGGGGGTGCCACTTGGCTTTCCAGTCCATCAGCTTGGCGGCAATGTCCATCTCGGCCGCGTAGACGCTGGGCTTAGCGCCGCCGACCCCCGGCTCGTCATCAGTGCCGAGGTTTTTCTTGAAGATCTCCAAGCTGTCGGCTCCCATCTTGGCCGCCAGGTCGTCAATCGCCACGTGCGTGATCGCGCACCCTTGCGGATGGTTTGGCGCACGCCAGGCCCGCTGCTGGGCGCAGTTGGTCTTGATATTCGTCACCACGCGACGGAGATTTTTTGGCGTGAAGACGTAGGGAACCACTCCCTGAGCGACCGCGCCGCCGGATGCGCCGCTGGTCCCCCAGTGCTCCGAATCCCAGACCTTGATGATGCCATCCTTGTCCGCGCCGAGGCGGACCTTGATGTACCCGCTGGGTCGGCTGCCGCCGAGTTTGAGTTCCTGGTCGCGGTCGAGCATCAGCTTGACCGGGCGACCCGTTTCCTTGGCGATGCGGGCGGCGGCAATGCTCCAGTAATCCGCCTGGAACTTGCTGCCGAAGCCGCCGCCGATGTGATCGCAGTGGACCGTCACGTCGCCAGCGGTGATTCCCAGCGGCTGGGCGAACTGGTCGTCGGTGCCCGACACGTTCTGCGTCGAATGATGGGCGATCAGCTTGCCATCCTGCCACTCGACCGTCGAGCCGTGCGGCTCCAGGCAACAGTGGGTGATGACGTCAATGCCGTAGAAACCCTCGACGACATGGGCCGATTCCTTGAGAAGCCGTTCGATTTCCTTTTTCTCGAACTCCTTTTCATCCTCGTCATCCCCCGCTTCTTTTTCGAGCGTGGTCGATCCAGCACCGGCAGTCGTCCGGCCGGCTGCTTTGGCCGCTTCCAGGTCGGCCTCGGTCACGAAGACGTCGAGCGCTTCGTACTTCAGGGCGTCGCGCATCGCCTTGACCCCTTCCGCCGCGGCCCCTTCACTCTCGGCTGCGACGACGGCGAGCAGTTCCCCTTCCCATTCGATCTCCGCGCCGGCCTGGCGCAGAATCTCGACATGCACCACGCCGGGGACCTTTTTGGCCGCGTCGGCACTGATCGTGGTGATCCGGCAGTGGGCGTGCGGGCAGCCCAGCCCCTTGGCGATGAGCTGGTTCTTGAGGTTGATGTCGTAGGTGTATTTGGCCGCGCCGGTCGCCTTGGCCAGGCCGTCGAGCCGGTCGTGCCGCTTGCCCAGGACCGACGTTTTGTCCTTGGCGGGCCAGGTATAAGAGACTTCAGCCATTGGCGCCTCCCTTCACGACCGCGAGGGCCGCTTGAATCACGTTTGCGTAAGTGCCGCAGCGGCAGATGTTGTCGTTGAGCCCCGCGCGAATCTCTTCTTCGGTCGCCTTGGGCTTCTGATTGAGAAACGCCCGCACGGCCACGACGAATCCCGGCGTGCAAAAACCGCACTGCTCGGCATCGTGGGTGACGAACGCCTTGGGCACCGCATCGCCGGCCAGGCTTTCGACCGTCTCGATCTTTTTGCCCCGAGCGGCCAGGGCCAGCATGACCGATGCCGAGGCGGGCTTGCCATCGACCAGGATCGTCGCCGCGCCGCTGGAGGCGTCGTGACTGACGGGCTTGGCGCCGGTCAGGTCGAGCTGATACCGGAGCACTTCCAGCAGGGTCGTGCGGGGTTCGGCTTTGACCTGCACGGCCTTGCCGTTGACGTTGAGCGAGATCGTTTGCTCGCCGGAGACGACCTTTGTCCCCTTGGCCTGTTGAGCGATGGCCTGCGACTGGCTGGCGAGTGCGGTCGCAGCAGCCACAGCCCCCGAGCCGCGCATGAATTCGCGGCGGCTGAAGCCCGAAGCGGGCTCCGCGGTACCGGTGCGGTGAACCATGTGAGTGATCCTGGTGTGAGCGGGAGGAAACGCACCAATGTCGATACTAACCCGAAGCGTCAGCGAGGGGCGGAAGCCATCGGAAGTGGCGATTCTCCCTCGCTCGCGCTTCGGGTTGGTTTCGTAGCCGGAGGCCAACTGCCTCCGGAAACCGCGCCGGGTCGTTCCCGGTCGCCGCGGCGCGAGTCGCATTATACGTCCAGGGATTTTGGTTTCAATCAATGGCAGCGAGAAAATGGGAGGTCTGGAAAAATTCAAAAATATGGCGAATCTGAACGGCCGGGGAGCGCGTGGTCCCGTCCGCGGTCCGAAATGGGTCCTTTCGCGACGGCGGACCGCGACCGCGGGCTCGTCCGGCTGATAGCGCAAATACGGCGCGCTTCCTAGCCGACTTGCGCCGCGGCTGCGAACATCGGTCGGATGGTAGCTTATTGTACACGTGGTGGTTGCGGCGGGGCCGCCTCCTGATCGGTCGTCGTAAGTCGATTCCGGCTTTGTGTCCAATATAGCGCGTTTGCGCGGCGCTTAGGGCGCGTTTGGCGACCGGTTCATAGCGCGTTTGCATGGCAGCATCTCGAGTTTGCTGCCATGAGTCCACTGCGCAGCAGCAACCGGCCGCACTGGCAATTCGCCAGATCGGTCAAGCCGCGATCGCCTGTTTTTGTATCAATTGTACACGTATCGAGGCCCCCCAGCAAGAGCCTGCCAGGCCGCAGCCGGCCGCCTCCCGCGGCATTCGAGAATGTCCTGGACGGGACTCGAAGCGGCACTGCCACGATGCGATGATGGACACTGGCCGGTGCTACTTCGCTTGGGCGTGAATATGTCTGACCTAAACCGTCGCCGATGGCAGGGGGCCGTGTGGCTGGCCGCGCTGCTGGCCCTCACGCTCGCGGTGCGCGTTGGCGTTCTGGTCGCCATGCAGGAGAACCTGCGGCAGGACCCGGATGCGTACCGGAATATTGCGGACAATCTTCTACTCCTCCGCGTTTACGGCATGGGGCAAAGTTCGAGGACTCCGCGGCCCACCGCTTACCGTCCACCGCTGTATCCAATGCTCTTGGCCAAGTTTGCGTCGGATGGCACGCAAGTCGTGCTGTGGCGGGTAGCAGTAATTCACGTAGTGTTGGGGCTGGCGACGGTGGGACTGATGTGGGTTGTCGCCGGGCAGATGTTTCAAAGTGGTCCACTCGCTCCGCGAGTGGGAATTGAAAGTGGTCCACTCGCTCCGCGAGTGGAAGAGCACTCGCGGAGCGAGTGCACCACATTGGAGTTGGCCTTCCGCGTTACCGCCGGCTTGCTCGTTGCCAGCGATCCGCTGCTGCTCAATCAGTCCACGCTGGTGATGACCGAGACCCTGGCGGCATTCCTGACGGTGCTCTGTTTGTTCGCATTGAACCGCTTCACTGCCGATCGACGGCCTTGGAACGCCGGGCTGGCCGGCTGCGCGATTGCCCTGGCCATCCTCTGCCGGCCGACCTATCTGCCGTGGCTGGCGCTCGTCGGGATCACCATGCTAATGCTGCGGCATACTAACCCGAAGCGCGAGCGAGGGAGCGCAATCGAGGCCGGCGGCGGTTCGCCCTCGCTGGCGCTTCGGGTTAGTTTCGTCAGCCGCATCGGCAACTGGCTGCGGCGCGGAGTGAACGTCGCCACGCTCGGTCTGATTGCCGCGATCGTCGTCTCGCCATGGGCCATTCGGAACTACCGGGTCTTCGGCAAGCCGATCGTTTCGACGACGCACGGAGGGTATACGCTCTATTTGGCCAATAATCATGATTTTTATGACGACCTGCAAACGGACTATTCCGGTCTGCCGTGGGATTCGGCTCAATTCGGGAGAAACTGGCAGAATTCGCGTTATCAATCCGTGGAACGGATGACTATTGTCGCAAGTGGCGGTCCAAAATCTCGTCCCTCTCCGTCCTTGCTTTCACTACATAGCGAGATCCTTATTGACAAAGCCGCTTACTTTGAAGCCAATCGCGTCATTCGCGATCGGCCGGCCGTGTTTGCCTATTCCTGCCTCTACCGCCTCCGCCAGCTTTGGAGTCCCCTGCCGCATCGGCTGACGGCGGATGAGCCGCCGATGAGGACGGCCATGCGGTATGCCGTCGCCGCGTGGTACGTCGCCGTCTATCTGCTAGCGGCCGTCGGGACTTGGAAACTGCGCAGCAAGCTGCTAGCACCCCCCTGGCTGTGGGGCGTGCTGTTGTGCCTCGTCTTCACCGGCATTCACACCTTCTACTGGACCAACCTGCGGATGCGAGCCCCGCTGATGCCGTTTGTGGCCCTGGTGGCGGCGCAGGGGCTTTCTGAGATCGTCCGTAGGGTGGGACAAGCTCGCTCGGCGAGCGCCGGCCCACCGGAATCGACGTCGCGTTGAGGTGGGCCGGCAGCCGCCGAGGCGGCTTGGTCCCACCCGGCAGGCGAGACCTACTGAAACCTGCCCCACCTTTGCCTTTACGTCGCCGCGGCCGCTTTCTATACTCCCGCCCCCCGCAGATGCTGCGCGCATGTAGGACAGGTTTTCAACCTGTCCAGCCACTCGCGGAGCGAGTGGACCACATTGCCGAAGGTCCCGCGAAGCAAGGAAGCGACGATTCCGACTCGGCTCATCAAAGCGATGACAGCCGCCATGCGACGCCCCGACCGACTGCCGGCCGGCGCCGAGTCTAACGCTGCGCGCGGTGCCGCTTCATCGGTCGCCAAGGATCGGCACCGTCAGCAGAAAAACTTGAGCCAAGCTTCGCTCCGCCACTCTGCACTCTGCATTCTGCATTCTGCACTCGCGCTGCTCAGCTTCTTGTGCATTGCCGCGCGCGCCCGCGCCGACGTCGAGCTGCCAATTGCCGATCCGGCACACACGATCACGATCCGCGGCGACTCGGCCAGCCACTGGGAGCAAGGGAGCTACGAAGTCTGGCACGTCCGCGGCCAGTGCGAGATCCGGCAAGGTGAAGTGACGGCTCGCGGCGCGGAAGGAATCTTCTGGATCGACCGGGCCGAAAGCTTCAGCGGCCAGAGCAGCAAGGTCATCGCCTACGTCGAAGGGGGCACTGGCGATAAAGCGGTCGTCGATTTTGGCGGACGCGCCAGTCCCCAGGCGATCGGTCCCCGACGGCCGCAGCGGCTGGAAGACAAGTCGTGGCTCGGCCGCTTTCACACCACCGCCGGCATTCAAATGGCCGTACCGATGACCGGCGGCCAGTCGCACGTCCGACCCACGATCTACGACCGCGGCAGCCAGGCGTGGCTTCCCAACCGGCAAGTGCAGCACACGGAGCCCGCCGGCCGCTATCCGCTCTCCGCCGGCATTCAAAACGCGCAATTCGCCGGCGAAGAAATCGCCCCGCCGACCGCCCAGCCGCGACAGCCGGCCAACCGCCGGGTGACGATTGAAGGGCGGAACCACGGCGCAATCCAGATGAACAGTTTCAACGACGAAGGGGGCCTGCATCGGGTGACGATCGCCCGCGGCGGCGTTCAGGTGCGCGCCGCAGGGATCGACAACCCGGCCACGGCGGAACTGGAATCCGATATCGTCTCCATCGAGGCCGACAGCATCGTCGCCTGGCAGCCGCAGATTGATATTGACAACCCCCAATTTCCCGATCCTCGCACCAGCGAAGTCCCCTACGAAATCTATCTCGAAGGGAACATCGTCTTCCGCCAGGGGGACCGCGTCATCTATGCCGACCGGATGTACTACAACATCACGCAGCAGTACGGCGTGGTGATGAGTGCCGAGATGCTCACGCCGGTCAAGGATTACCAGGGGCTCCTCCGGCTGCGGGCCGAAGTGCTGCAGCAGATCGATCGGCAGCACTTCCAGGCGTACAACGCCTCCCTGACCAGCAGCCGCATCGGAGTGCCGCGGTATTGGTTCCAGGCCGGCAATGTCCAAGTCGAGGATTTGCAGCGACCGCTGGTCGATCCGTTCAGCGGCCAGCCGCTGGTGAATCCGGCGACCGGCGAGGCCGAAGTCGAGCACCAGCTCATGGCTACGAGCCGGAACAATTTCCTGTTCCTCAGCCAGGTGCCGATTTTCTATTGGCCCGTCATCGCCTCCGACCTCACCAAGCCGACCTATTACCTCGACCGCATCCGCATCAAGAGCGACCGGGTCTTCGGCCAGCAACTGCTGCTCGACTGGGACGCCTATCAGCTCTTCGGCATTCGCAACCGGCCGCGCGGCACCCAGTGGGGGCTTTCGACCGACTACCTGAGCGAGCGCGGGATGGCGTTTGGGAGCAACTTCAAATACGAAGGGGAGACGCTCTTGGGCCTGCCGGGGCCGTACCGCGGGTTCATCGACTCCTGGACGCTGCTCCATGAGGAGGGGGATGACAACCTGGGCTTCGACCGCCGCGTCGTGCCGCCGGAGGAAACGTTCCGCGGCCGGCTGCTGGCCCACCATCGCCATTATTTGCCCAACGATTGGATGTTCACGGGCGAAGTGGGCATCATCAGCGACCGCAACTTCCTCGAGCAGTATTACGAAACCGAGTGGGACACCCTCAAGGATCAGACGACGGGCATCGAGCTGAAGAAGTACACCCAGAACCGCTCGCTCTCCATCACCAGCGACGTGCGCCCCAACGACTTCTTCACGCAGACCGAGTGGCTGCCGCGGGTCGATCATTACACGCTGGGCCAGTCGCTGTTCGACCGGCTGTCGTGGCACGAGCACACGCACGTCGGCTACGCGCGGCTGAAGACGGCCAAC
This sequence comes from Pirellulaceae bacterium, assembly GCA_035512595.1. Taxonomy (GTDB): domain Bacteria; phylum Planctomycetota; class Planctomycetia; order Pirellulales; family Pirellulaceae; genus DATKDU01. The sequence continues at coordinate 2,114 of DATKDU010000288.1, read as the reverse complement.
GCGCCGACGAACCCGGTCGATCTGGCCAAGTGGTCCCCGATGCCGTGGGAAGTGGAACAGGAAGGCATCCGCGCGGCGACGCGGCAAGAGCTGGATTTGCCGCTGGAGCTCGGGCCGGTCAAGGTCGTGCCGTATCTCTTGGGCGAGGCGGCCTACTGGGGCAGCGACATCCATAGCCAGGAAGTGACCCGGCTCTTCGGCCAGACCGGCATTCGCGCCAGCCTGCCGCTGTGGACCGCCGATCCGACGATTCAGAGCGAGCTTTTGAACGTGAGCGGCATGGCCCACAAGATCGTCCTGGACGGCGAGTTCCTGGTTGCCGACGCCAGTGAGGACCTGTCGCGTTTCCCGCTGTACGACCAGCTCGACGACGACGCCCAGGAAGCGTTCCGCCGGCGGATGGTGGTCAACACGTTCGGCCAGCCGGCGGGGACGTTTGTGCCGCTGAAGTACGACGAGCGGTTCTACGCCCTCCGCAGCGGCCTGCAAAGCTCGGTCGCCAGTCCCAGCACGGAAATTGCCGACGACCTGATGGCGTTCCGCACGGGCATTCGCCAGCGGTGGCAGACGAAGCGGGGCCTCCCCGGGCAGGAGCGGATCATCGACTGGATCACGCTCGACGTCGATGCGGTCCTGTTCCCCAAGCCGGGCCGCGACAACTTCGGGGCGAATGTCGGCCTGGTCGATTACGACTTCGCCTGGCACGTCGGCGATCGGATGACGCTCCTCTCCGACGGTTTTTACGACTTCTTCGACCAGGGGCTAAGGCAAGTGACGATCGGCAGTTTGCTCAGCCGGCCGGAGTACGGCAGCCTGTACCTCGGCTTCCGCTCGACCGAAGGGCCGATCAGCGCCAACGTGTTCAATGCGTCGATCGCCTACCGGATGAGCGAGAAGTGGATCGGCACGGCGGGGACGAGCATCGATTTCAGCAACACGGGGAACATCGGTCAGAACATCGGCCTGACGCGCGTCGGCGAGTCGTTCCTGGTCCGCGTCGGCTTCCTGGTCGATAACAGCCGCAACAACGTCGGCCTGCAGCTCATGGTCGAGCCGCGGTTCTTGCCCAGCAGCCGCCTGGGCCGCGTGGGCGGCGTGCAGATCCCGCCGGCCGGGGCGATGGGCCTGGAGTAGGCCACTCGCTCCTAGTAGGCCACTCGCTCCGCCGAGTGGCCAAACGCACTCGCGGAGCGAGTACACTACACCCCTGCCTCGTCAGCCCGCCGGCTGATAGCGCCAATGCGCCACCCACTGGGCGTGACGCAACTTCTTTCTCGGATGCATCTTGCGGCACAAAATCGCCCGTTTTTCGGGGGTCGATTATAGCGCGTTTGCGCACGCCCAATTGGCCCTCTTGCCCGGCTCCCCGACTCGGGACCGCATGACGAGAGGCGGACCGAAAAGTGATAAGCACTTTGGGGCTTTTTCTACGCCCAAAAATTGCCCCTAACTCCTTACCCGCCAATCCATTAGCGAAACCATAGGATTTTCCTTTAATAAGCGGCCTCGTTCTTCCCAGCCGCCGGAATCATAACCTAACCCATTACCCGCCAATCACTTAGAGAAACAGGCCGATTTTCCTTGAATAAGCCCGCCCAGCGCCCTTTCAACTCCGCTCCTTATCAGCCCCTGATTCCTGGCTCCTGGCTCCTGACCCCTGGCTCCTGATTCCTGTCTCCTGGCCCCTGATTCCTGGCCCCCGGCCCCTGGCTCCGCTAGGGTTTATTGACAGCCAAAGGGGGGTTCTGTCAAAAAACTCCCTCAACCGGGGGGGTCGCTCGGACCCGCTCACCCACTCACCAGATTTTCAAAGACCATCGCGGACGGCTCTCGTCCGTCCGGGGCGAACTGCCCGGCTTGCCTCCCGCCGCGGCAATCCTGCGGCCGAGGCCAGGCAATCCGCCATAGGTAGGATATTGTATAGTATACAAATATTCCAGCCCGAGGGCAAGGGAGGAAAAGGGGAGGAAAACGGGTCAGGCTTAATTGTTGACGAGGCAGACGATTGGTGGGAGGAAAAGGGGTCAGGCTTAATTGTTGACGAGGCAGACGATTGGCGATAGACTCGCCGACATGCCACGACCACGGCGCGTCACGACTGCCGGATACTGTTA
>DATKDU010000287.1:0-11454 GCA_035512595.1 Pirellulaceae bacterium | reverse complement strand
GGAGGGCGATGTCCCCCCACTGGTTGTGAATCCAGGAGTAGGAGAGGGCCACGTCGAGGTCGGGGTTGGTCTCGTCGATGCAGAGGGCGGTGCCGCTGGCGGTCGCTTCACCGTCATCGCCGGGCTGGCCCCCTTTGCCGGAGTATTGATCGCCGGGGAGGCCGTCGTGGCCGGGAATGGGTATGCCGTCTCGGCCATCAAGGCCATCGAGGACAAACGGGGCCTGAAAGCCGGAATCACCGCCTCCGCCCCCTTCGCCGCCAAAGGCAGGTTCATCAACGCTAGCCTCGGCAAGCGTTGCGATAAAACCTGACGTCGTCGGACCGGGATCGAAGGTTTGTGAATTGTTGTCCCCGTTTGCCGTAACCACGACGATGGACCTAGCCTGAAGGGTATTGCTGGTGCGCCAAAAACGATACGGTATCTGAGCAAGTGCGGCCCCTTCTGCAAGACAAACCAGAGCTGCGCATCCAACGAAAAAACAAACGCCTCGCAATCGGAACATTTGAGTGTCCTCCTCTTTGCTCGTGGTGAGAGTTTGCCGAACGTGCGAAGACCTACTGTTCCTCCTTTCTTTGCTTCCTGAGGGGTGTGAGCACTGACTTACGCCAGAAGTTTTGGTCATATCCAAGGTCTTGAGCAGTGTACTGATACAGCAGTTGCTTGGCCTCTGGACAATGCGTTTTCACATACTCCGTTACAAATAGATCACGATCACCCCATGACCTCCGGACCCGTCCCCAGTCGGGACCGTAAACGTTCCCACTGTCGTAGAAGCCGCGGACTCGCTTAATGACAGGCGTTACGGTAACCAAATTGTCAATCAGCGCCGCGACGAGTTCCGGGTCTTGCCGTGATGCCTTTCTGGCAATTTCCGTGTAGCCCAGCGATGTGAGCGCATTGCGGAAGAATTTCTTGTTCTTGAGGTACTTGACGAATTGCGGAATCGCCTCCTCCCGATTGTCTTGTTTCGCGATCCAGCGGGCCGCCTGAGCGCGGACGTCGGGACTGGCGTCTTCACACGCAATCCTCACCATCTCGAAGAATGCCCGTCGGGTCCCAATGGCCTCCAGCTCGCTGACGAGGAATTTCCGCTGTTGCGGCGATATCTCCTTCTTCCAGCGAGACATGATTTCGGCAACGGCCTTATCACTAGTCGGAGCCGTTCGATCTGGTTCTTTGACGCCTTCTTCGGCCCGCATCGCGCCTGGGATGCAAAACAACATCGCAACAGCCCAGCGCTGAATCCACTCGAATTGAGTTTGTCGTTTGATCATCGCTGCCAATCTCCCTTTCGAAGCGGCGCCAGCACGTTCTTGCGCCAAGCCCTTTGATCGTACTCGTAGTCCTGGGACGTGTACTGATAAAGAAGCGTCCGCGTGTCCTCGTTCGGCAGATGGTCGTATTTGACGATAGGAACCCGATTGACTTCACTGTGCCCCCAAGTGCTCGTCGCCGACCCCAGCCTCATCTGTTGCACCTCCCAGGAATAGACGTAGGTCCACGACCGACGGGGAATCACTGTGATCAGATTGTCGATCAGCGCCGCAACCAATTCCGGGTCTTTGCGCGTCGCCTCTTTCGCGATTTCGGTGTAGCCCAACGACCTAAGCGCGTTGTGGAAGAACTTCTTGTTGTTCAAATACTTCACAAACTGCGGAATCGCCTCCTCGCGATTGTCTTGCTTCGCGATCCAGCGTGCCGCCTGGCTGCGAACGTCGGGGCTGGCGTCCTCGCAGGCGATTTTCACCATCTCGAAGAATGCCCGCCGCGTGCCAATGGCCTCAAGCTCGCTGACGAGGAACTTCCGCTGCTGGGGCGATATCTCCTTCTTCCAGCGAGACATGATTTCCGCCACCGCGCGATCGTCAGCGGCAGGCGCAGCCGCCGTAGCGCCTGGGGGCGTGGCCGTCTCTTCCGCCGCGATGGCGACCATGAAAGGTGATCCGCTGAGAAGGCAGAATGCGATCACCGCCCAAAATGCATTGCGCATGACCAATCGCCTCCACGGGGAAAGGTTGAGAGGATGCCGGTCCATGGCCCAAGCTCGCCAGTGAACCTGGCGGCAGGTGCGGGCAAAATCCCACGACAAAAGATTTGCCCCGACCTGAGGTTTGTTGTAGGCCAGCACGGGGCAAAAGTCAATTTTCGCTTTAAGGCAAAAAGAAAACCGCGGGATCAGCGAATGCCGCGGATTGGAACTTCCAATCCGCGTACATCCGCGTCATCCGCGGTTTTTAGACCTGTGGGTCGTGATGTGGGTTAATCCGGCAGCTCGATGTGCTCTTCCTGGGCCGCCTGTCGCAGCTTGTTCATCGCCCGGGCCTCGATCTGGCGGATCCGCTCCTTCGTGACCCCCATGTCGCGGCCGACCTCCTTCAGGGTCTGCGGCTCCTGGCTGTGGTCCAGGCCGTAGCGGCTGATGATGATCTGCTGCTCCCGCTCGTCCAGCCGCGACAGGATTCGCTCGACCTGCGTCTCCCGCTGGTTCTGGGCCGTTTCCTGTCCCGTCTCCCCGCTGCGGGTGTCCTCGTGGGCGGTAAACAGCTCGTCCGGCGTCACGCGGAACCGGTCCCGGTGCTTGTACTCCTCCGGAATCGTCCGGGCAAAGTTCTTCATGATCGCCCAGCTCGCGTACGTGCTGAACTTGTTGCCGCGGGAGAAGTCGAACTTCTCCGCCGCCCGGATCAGCGACATGTTCCCGTCGCTCACCAGCCCGAAGAAGTCCTCGGTGCCGGTGATATGCCGCTTGGCGATCGAGACGACCAGCCGCAGGTTGGCCTGGACGATCTGGTTCTTGATCTTGACCGCCTCTTCGTACAGCCGCTCGATCTCGTCCATCGCGCTGGCGCGGGCCCGCGCGGGATCGAGATTCTTGCGGAGCTCGGTGGCCTTGTGCTTCAGGAAGTTGAACTTGCGGAACAGGTGGTATTCCTGCTCCCGCGTCAAGAGCGGCACTTCATACAGCGACGCCAGGTACGGCGGGAGTCCCGCCGGCACGCGGGCCTTGCGGGCCTGCAAGCTCTCGGCATCCGGCAGCGGTGTGAGGATCGTCTTTTCGATCCCCGCCTTGGTGAAGCTAGGATGCGGAATGTAATCCAGCGGCAGTTCCAGAATCCGCTTGGCCCGCATCTCGTTGATGATGCGGTAAATAGTCGTCCGCGTGCGGCAGTAGCGCTTGGCGAGCACGTCCACCGACTCGCCGCGGCGCGACTGCTGGTAAATCTTGCGGCGGACTTCCTCGTTGAGCACGCCCATCTGCTCCGGGAAGACCGCCTGATCGGGATGGCTGCGGTCGAACTGCTTGAGGGTGTAGCGGACCGTCTCCACGCTGCGGTTGAGGTGCTTGGCGATACGGCGGGCCACTTCGCTCGGGCAGCCGCCGGCGACCGCCATCCGGCGAGCGCGATCGACGATCTCGCGGCGCTCCTCCTCGGTCAGCAGGCGGAAACGCTCGCCGCGCTCGACGCGCTCGCGATTCTGGGAGACAAAACGCTCGACGCTGCTGCGGAGGAAACCGACTCGCTTGCGGCGGCCGTCAAAGATGAACCGGCGGCTGACCAGCCCCTGCTCGCGCCACCGCGAGATGGTTTTGGTCGAGACATTGAACATCTTGCTGAGATCGTCCACGGTGTGGACCGGCTCGCCGACGTCCTCGACGCGCACGTCGGCCGCGTCCCACACGTCCTCGACAAACAGTCGCAGGTCGTGGATCGCGTCCTGGCCGCTCATCGTCACCTTGGGCGAAGCGTCGGGACGATAGTCGGTGATTCGATAGCACAAGTACTCGTAGGAGTAGTCGCGCCCCTTATCGAGCTCGGCGAGCAGACGCTCGGCCCGATTGGCCTGCTCGAGCTTCTTCTCGCGCGGCGCAAAGCGGACCTGCTGGTCGCAAAGCTGCTTGATGACGGAGTTGGTATAAGTTGTGTGCATCGTTGCGCTCTTCTCTTGCTTTGCACCGGTCGGTGTTCCATGCGATTCCGATCGCCCGACCCGTACCTCAGTCCGTGAAAGGGATCCCATCTTGGAATACCCCGGATTGCAGCCGCAAGTGCCGCTGCGTGTTGTTTTTACGGCAACTTGCTGCGGCTGGTTCTCCCCAGGTGTGTATTCGCCGCATTTCCTCGTCGATTGGCTAAATGGCTACGAGACACTTAGTCCGCACCCCGCGTGCCAATGTCAATTCTGCCTACTTTTTCAAGTTTACCATTCCCATGAACTTGGTCCCCCAAGAGGGGTAGCAGGTTCGCGCCCCGGCGTTACCATCGGCAGCGTTTTCAATCGGACTAAATGACGCAACTCGTTGGTAATTAACATGTTACGAATGGCATCTCGTGGTGGGATTCAGCGTCGGCCGCGTCCGTCGATCGTCAACCCATTTGATGGAAAATAGGGCCGCACCCCTTCTTTCGGGTGGTTCCAGGCCGTTTATTCCGCTCTGGTGCAACCTGTGGGCATCCCCCGTCCCAAGCCGATTCAGTATCAGAACGAGACATCGCGGTTGTACAACTGCCAATTTTGCGCCAGGAGTACGTCAATGCCGGCTGGACGCTTCAATCACTTAGATGCCAAAGTCGCGGGTAAGGTGGCACTTTCTTTTGGCACCTGGACTTGCCTGGCGGCAGCCTTCCTGAGCCTGCCCTCCGCTTTGGTGCCCCTGTCAGCGGCAGAAGGGGAGATCGACTTGACCCCGCGGGCCGTTGCCGGACGCGTGCAGCAAGTTCACACGGTCGTCGAGGTGCAAGGGAAGCTGGCGATCAACCCCGACGGCAAGAGCGTCCGCCGTTTGCCGATGGAGGCCAAGGCCGACCTGCGGTTCACAGAAAAATTTCTGCCGCCGTCGCGGGAGAGTGCCGAGGTGCGGACGATTCGGCATTACACGGCGGCCGATGCGCGGATTCGCATTCAGGAGAGCCACATCGAGCAGACGCTGCGCCCCGAGCGGCGGTTGATTGCCTCTCGGATCGCCGACACGGCCCATCTCGTCTCGCTCTCCGGTCCGCTGACGCGCGAGGAACTGGAGCTGATCGACACGGTGGGGAATAGCGCCTTGCTCGACATGCTCCTGCCGAGAAAGAGCGTCGCGCTGGGTGGCAAGTGGAATCTAACGGATAGTGCCGTGGCCAGGCTCCTGAGTTTGGAAGCGGTCGGCCAGCAGGACGTGGTTGCCACGCTGAAGAAGGTCGAGGATGGACTGGCGATCATCGATCTGGCGGGCAAGGTCTCGGGGGCCGTGGGAGGTGTTTCCACGGAGCTGACGCTCGAGGGCAAGGCCAATTTCCACCTGGAGCGGAAGTGCGTCACCTGGCTGGCGCTTCAGTACGACGAGAAGCGGGCCATCGGACACGCTCAGCCCGGCTACGACGCCACGATTCGCGTCCGCGTGCAGGCCGAGCCAATCCAGTCTTCGCCGGAGCTGTCCGACCCGTCGCTACCCAGCCTCGTGGCCAAAGACCAGGTTGGCCAGTCACTGCTGGAATTCAAGGCCGAGAAGGCGGGCATCGCCTTCTTGCATGACCGCCGCTGGAATGTGATGGTCGATCGCTTCGACACGGTCATCTTGCGGCTGATCGATCGGGGGGACCTGATCGCCCAGTGCAACATCACGCGGCTGCCGGCACTGGAAAAAGGGAAGCAGATGGCACTCGCGGAGTTTCAGCGGGACGTCGAGCAAACGCTCAGCAAGAACATGGCCCAGATTGTCGAAGCCACGCAATCGCAAAACGATGAGGGGCTGCGCGTGTTGCGGATCGTCGTTTCCGGCACTGCATCGGAGCTGCCAATCCAGTGGGTTTATTATCACCTCTCGGATGCCAGCGGCCAGCGAGCCTCGCTGGTTTTCACGATGGAAGCCAAGCTGGTCGATCGCTTCGCACAGATCGACCGCGAGTTGGTCGAGAACGTGGAGTTGTCTCCTTCGCTGCTCGATGAAACGAAGGAACCCACACCGGCCGCTGCCGCCGGCAAGTCGGCTCGGAAGCCGGCAAGCGATCCAACCAGGGCCAAATAGTGGCGGGGCTCCTGTCAAGGCCGGCGCGTGCCAATGATCTCCGCCAGTCTTCATCTGGCCGACTCTACTCGAACTGCGCCGTCGGCATGCTGTTCCCGTCGGTCTGAGGAAAATCCTCGAGTCGTGATCGATCGCCAGCAGATCATCAGGGCAGTTTGCCCCTGCGAGACAGATTGTCAGGCCGGCTGACGCCCTCTCTCGGCAATTCTCGGCAATCCCGGAGCAGTTCTCCCCCGCGGGTTGCTTCTTCTTTTTGGCACATGATCTGCAATGTTTGCTCCCCAAGTGATTTGCTGGCGGGCGCCAGAAAATCAGAATCTGCCGAAGTACCCCGACCGGAGACCTGACGATGTCTAGGCGAGTCACGCTTCATTCAGCGGGATGGTGGATTGTCTCCTGCAGTGTCCTGTGCATCGGAACGAGTTTCGCCCTTGCGCAGCGCGCCATCGAAGCGCCCCCCGAGCCGCCCACGGAAGAGCGGGATGACCGCCCTGCGCGGCCATCGGAGCGAGATGCCGACGATGCACCGAATGAGGAGCAGGAGCGGGCTAATAGAGACCCACAAGACCGTTTGCAGCGCGATGGCGAGGCACAATCGAGCGACCGTCGCGACCAGCCAAGCGACCGGCGCGAGCGGCCGAGTGATGAGCGGGCGCGGCGGCCGGACGACTCAGCGGAGCGCGGAGAGAGCGGGCGTTCTCGCGGGCTCGGCATCACGTTTGAAGGGGAGGACGAATTGATGATTTCAGAAGTCGCTCCCGGAAGCGCGGCCGCCAAGGCCGGACTGCGAGCCCAGGACCGGATCGTATCGGTCCACGGGCGCGAACTGACAGGCCAGCGGCGATTTGCCGCGTTCGTCAGCGGGATGTCCGGCCGCCCTGTGCCGATCATCATCGAGAGGAACGGCCGGCAATACACGGTGCAATTGACGCCGGGCGACGCCAGCGACGGCCCCTGGCTTGGCGTTTATCTGCAAGACAACGACGACAAAGTGCGCGGCGCGATCATCACGCACGTCTATCCAGCCAGCCCAGCGGCTCGGGCGGGCCTGCGAGCGGGAGACGTGATCCTCGGCGTCAACGATCAACAGGTGGAAAACACGCCGGATCTGATCGCCCTGCTCGACGAGTTCCAACCCAAGGACGAGGTCACCTTGCGGCTGCGGCGAGGGGACGGGGAAGTGGATGCCACGGCGGTGCTCGCCCAGCGGCGCGACTTCGCTTTCCAGACGTCCTTTAACGAACGCAATGGGGAGCGCGGCCAGCAGACCGACGAGGAGGATCCGTTTGGCAACATTCCTCCCTACGCCATGCAACTGGAACACGATCGGCGCATGGCGGAGCAGCACGAACGGATGGAAAAAGAGCTCCGCAAGCTCCAGGAGGAAGTGCGGCTCCTCCGCGAAGCGATCGAGAAGAAGTGAGGTCGTTCGACACGCAACCACGCAAATTTGGGAGAGAAATCATGCGGCGACTTCTTTACACCCTGGCGATTGCCGCCTGCCTGGGGATTGGCGGGGTGAGCATGACCCCGGCCACCGCTCAGGCGGACGATTACTGGGACGGGTACTGGAGCTGGTATGACGGTTCGTACCGGCCGTATTACTACCGGCAGCGCTACTACGAGCCCTCGTACGGATACTACCCCTATGACGGCTACTACGGGTCCCGTTATCGGGGCAATTACTACGGGACCCGTGACTTTGGCTACCGAGATTTCCGCGGCGGCGGCGGCCAGGTGCGATTCGGCCCGCTGCGATTCGGATGGCGTTAACCCACGGGCTGACCGACAGTTCGGCAGCCTGATCTTCAGAACAAGGAGAGACAAAATGTTGTACTGGGCGTTGATGTTTCTGATCGTTGCGCTCATTGCGGGCGCACTTGGATTTGGTGGCGCAGTCACAGGCACGGCCGTCTGGATCGCGCAGGTGCTGTTCGTCATATTCATCGTGCTGTTTTTGCTCAGCCTGCTGACGGGCGTGCGACGGCCGATTCCCTAGGCGAATCGCCGCTGACATCCCGGCTGCACAAAAACACATTGGGCCGGTTCGACGTGTCTGCCTGGGAGAGGGCAAACCGATCGAACCGGCCCATTTTGGTTTCAGATTGTCAGCGGGCTTAATACCCGCTGTCCATCCCCAGCCGCGTCTTCAGCTCTTCAAAATTCTGGCAGTAGCGGTCGCTCGATGAATGGACGTGTTCCGCTTCCGTGACGAACTTGATCGTGTCGTCACGCATCACGCCGTAGCGGCGCAGAATCTCTTCGTAGCGCTTCAGCGGCTGGCCGTAGACGATCAGCAGCTTGTGCTCGTCGAACTGCACTTCCTGCGGAATGCCCGGATTGAGCACCGCCAGCCCCGTGCAGCCGTCGTTGAGGAGCAGGTCCTCATAATCGTAGAGCGTGCTCATCAGGACCGGCACGTCGATGTGCTCGCGGTACAGGTCGGTATGGCCGGCACTCTCGCGATGGTGGCTGGTTTCCAGCACCACGTCCACTTCATTTCCCAGCGGCTCGATCAGCTCGCAGAAGACGTCGAACAGGATGTCGCGCGTCGCCGCCGCCATCAGCACCGGCACCTTCAACTTCGACTCTTCATCGATGTAGAAGTCGTGCCGGTAGCCTTGCTGGGGAATGACCTTCAGGTCGTACGACGGGCGAACCGCCTCGGTCAGCTCGAATTTTCCGTACCGGCTCACGCCCAGGTGGGCTTCGAGCTCCTCCTCGCTGAGGAGCTCGAAACTGCTCTCGGCGGGAGCAACGGGGGCGCCTTCGTGGAAGACGCTGCGAAAGAACTTTTTCAAAAAGCCCATCGGCAAACCTCTGGTCTTGTGTTCCGGTGGAATCTCTCGGGGTCTGGGCGGGAGTTCTCAGCAATCGTAGGTCACGGTTTGGGCCTGTCAGCACACGCGCCGGACAACCCTGGGGATGCGGATTGTCGAAGGCGGCACGCACGCCATCGGCGGCAAAGTCGCTACCACCGGAACACCTTTTCGCCGGGAAATCGGGGGGTCGCGACCCGTTGACGCGGTCCCGCCGCGGCATTGCGTCCAGTGCCGATGAAGGCCGGGACGGCACCCGCGACTGCGGGCCGTCCCGCCCCAACTCTAACCCTTGCGATTCGCCTGGCCAGTTCGCCGGCGCGCAAATCGGTCCGGTTTCTCGGATCGAACGTCGCGCAGTACGATGGGCGAAGAGCTGCCGCTTGAACGTCCCAGGCAAGCTGGGGGGCGGCTAGCAGGCGGGCAATCGTTGCCCCCAAGAGCGGTGTTCCGTTTGATATACTCGCCCCGTTGCCAAATGGTTCGCCTCTTCCGCTCTCCAGCCCGATTTGGGAATCGATGATCGCCAGTCAACAAGCTCAACTGCCCTGGGTTGCTGCTCTCTTGGCGGCAATCGTGCTAGCGGGTTGCTCCCGGACTGCTCCGCGGATCGGCGGCGACGAAGAATACTACGAGGCCATTCTGCTGGCCGGAAGCCGCGTCGGCTGGGCACACACCATTCGCCAGACGGTCACCGAGGAGGGGCAGTCTCTGGTTCGCACGCGCAACGTGTCGCAGTTGACGCTGACCCGCGAAGGGGAGCCGGTGACGCAGAAGATGGTCCTCACCTGCTGGGAAACTCCCGATGGCAAGCTGGTTCGCTTTGAATCGGAGCAGGACGAAGGGGCCACGGCAGCCCGCGGCGAGGTGAAGGATGGCCAGCTTACCGTGACGCGAACGATGCTCGGCAAGTCCGAAACCGAATCGCACGAGTGGAAGGATTGGGGGGGATTTTTCGCGCCGACCGATTCGCTGTGGCGCTCGCCGATGCAGCCAGGCGAAAAGCGGGCCGTCCGTTCGCTGACGCCGCTGATGAACGTCCCCGCGACGACGAAGCTCGAGGCGCTCACGACAGAGCGGATCGACTTGCCGCACGGCCCCCAGAAGCTGCTAAAGGTTCGCGGCAGTCTGACGCTCGGCAAGACCGATCTGGAAATTCTGTTCTGGGTCAATGATCGCGGCGACGTTTTGCGGACGCAAATGCCGGCGATCGACCAGGAGTCGATCCGCGTCTCCAAGAATGAGGCGCTGCGACCGGTCGGCAGACAAAACTTTGACCTGCTGGTCGATTCGGTGGTCAAGCTGGAGTCGCCGCCTGATTACTCGCTGGTGAAAAAAGCGGTCTACCTCGCGACCTTGAAATCGGGGGGGGCGATCGACGGGGTTTTCAGCGCGGGTTACTCGCAGCGGGTAAGGATTGTGGACGGTCATCAGGCGGAGGTGACCGTACTGGCTGCGCGGCCGGATTGGCCGGGAGACGACTATCCCGTCGAGACATCGCCCGACGAATTCCTTTCGCCGACGACCTTCCTGCAAAGCGACGATCCCCAGGTGCGAGAGATGGCCGCGTCGGTGGCGGAAGGGGAAAGCGATCCGTGGCAGATTGCCGTAGCGCTGGAGCGGCACGTCCACCAGTCGATACTCCGCAAGGATTATTCCAAGGCGATGGCCAGTGCGGCGGAGGTGGCCCGTCAGCTCGAGGGGGACTGCACCGAGCACGCGGTCCTGCTGGCCGCCTGCCTCAAAGCGCGGAAGATTCCCGCCCGTGTCGCCTTCGGGCTGGTGTATGTGCCGGCGTTGTCGGGCTTTGCCTACCACATGTGGACCGAAGCTTGCATCAGCGGCCGCTGGCTCCCGCTCGACGCCACGCAAGGCCGCGGCGGCATTGGCTGCGATCACCTGAAGCTGGGGGACAGCAATCTCAGCGGGGCTGACACTTACAGCGACATCCTCGGCATTGTCACGGTTTTTCGGCAGCTAGAATTGAGCGTTGTCTCCACGGAGTAGACTTGCACCCATGCTCGCTCAGCCGCTTGCCGACGGAAGAATCCAACTTCCGAAAACCCAGCCGGCACTCAAGACCGAGCGGCTGGTTCTGCGCCCCTTCACGCTGGCCGACGCGCCGCTGGTGCAGATTCTTGCCGGGGACAAAGACGTCGCCAGCACGACGCGGCTGATCCCGCACCCCTATCCCGACGGCCTGGCGGTCTCGTGGATTTCGACCCTCCCCTCGAAGTACCAGCAGGGGGACGGCGTCAATTTTGCGATCACCCTCAAGGAGGGGGCGCTCATCGGCAGCATCGGCTTGATCCTGTCGCTGGCAGATCATCACGGCGAACTGGGCTACTGGATCGGCAAGCCGTATTGGAACAGCGGCTATTGCACCGAGGCAGCCGCCGCCATGCTCCAGTTCGCCTTCGACACGCTCGACCTGGAGCGGGTGTTTGCCAAGTACATGGGGCGCAATCCGGCCTCCGGCCGCGTGCTGGCCAAGCTCGGCATGACGCAAGAAGGAATCCTCCGCCACCACCGCTGCAAATGGGGGCAGTTCGACGACCTCGTCGTCTGCGGCATTCTGAGGAGCGAGTGGCAGACCCTGACCAAAGCGCGGGCCAAGCGGCGGAC
>DATKDU010000286.1:0-30184 GCA_035512595.1 Pirellulaceae bacterium | reverse complement strand
TCGATGCGCCCTTCGGTGAGGACGCCGCCGATCAACCGCACGCGGTCTTCGCGCTCGATGCGAAAGTAGTCGTCCACCGCATCGACCGTTTGATTCCACAGAAACTCGCGGTCCATAGCCGGCACGAAGAACGGATTTTCCAGCGGCGCGGGCGGACCGCCGCCGGAGAAGATGTGGCAGCCGGAAGCGAGCGTGAGTACGACGACAACTAGCGCCCTGGAGCCAGGAATCAGGAGCCGGGGACCAGGAGCCAGCCCTGGCCCCCGGCTCATGGCTCCTGGCTCCTGAACCCTGAACCCTGAACCCTGAACCCTCGCCGCCATTAGTACCGCCCTCGCGTATTGATGTAGTTCGGCACCGTGGGGGTTGCGGTCGTCGCCGCCGGGCCGGTCGAGGGGGCGACGATCGGCGCATTGGTCGCCGCCGGCGGCAGCGTGGAAGGAACGAATTCCACCGGACCGAAATAGCCCGCACCTTTGTGGTCGATCATGAGCAGGGCGTCGGAACGGCTGTTGCCGCCGAGGTTTCCCAGCAGCGGAATGGGGGTCGAAGTATCACCGGTGGGGCTGGCCACCACGCCGCACGAAAGGAGCAGCACCTGGTCCGACGGCCAGCGAAACCGCTCGTGCAGCCGCCACGACACAAACTGCGGCACTTGGATCTGCACCTTCTGCGTCACACCGCCGACCGGAACATCGAGGCTGATGGGGACCAACTTCTCGACCTGATCGATATTGCACTTGACCACGACGTCGCAAGCGCGGCCGTCGAGGCTCATCAGCGAGCTGAGGTTGAGTGCGAAACCTTCTTCAATCTGTCCGGCCACGACTTCGTAACCCGGAAAGACGCTCGCCGGCCTGACGCTGCGGGCATACTGCTTGGGCGTGGTGCGGGCGATCGTTTCCGACTGGCCGCTTTGGATTTGCAAGTTGGGTGCGTTGAGTTCGCGGTAGTCGCCACGCCGCTTGAGATCCGCCACGAGCACTGCCGCATTCTCGCGCGATAAGAGCCACGCCTCGACCCCCGGCGACTTGACATCGACCGGTTTGAGCAGCGAAAAAGCTCGCGACCGCCAACTGGGATTGGATAGTGTCATCACTCGAATGCCCAGCATGTGCGACTCGCCATTGCCGTTTACGAACCGCTCCACGATCCCGTGGACCGTCTTTTGCATCTGGGGAGTGTGATAACAACGGAGCGTGCGGCTGTCGGCGCTCAACACGCCCAACGGTGAGCCGAACCAGACGTCGGTCCCCGTCTCGCGGAGAATCCAGTCGATGATCGCCTGCTCGGGCTTGCTCTTTCCCTTGACGCGGAGCGTGTAGGGAGAGATGTCGTATTCCTTCCATACCTGGCCATCGTCGCTCGGCAGCCCGCCGCTGTTCTTGACGACCAGGCTCCCCGACCGCTCCTGATACGCTCGCGGCTGTCCGCCTTGGTCGATGACGTAATTCTGCGGCTGGGCGGCGGAGCGCTTCCTTTGGAAGTAGTTTTCGGTAGTGCCGGCGGTGATGCGGCCGCCGCTATTGGTGCCGCCGCCGCTGAGCGGCGATAATCGCGGCGTGCTGCCGCTGCGTGGGGTGGTCGCGGCGTTTTCTGGTTGCTTCGTCGAGTCGGCCGTGATAGCCGCCCGCCGCGGGCCGAGCGAGCCGCCGCCGGAACTTACTTGAGCTAGCGTCGGCCGCGCCAGTAGCGCGAGCAGACAGCCGACCAACAATTGCCCCATACGGTTTCCGAATCCATGGATCGCTGGCGCACACATTACTGGTACTCCCGCACCTGTCGCGAAGGGCGCGAACAACATCCCGTGGGAATCCCCGCGGGGGCGGGAGTATAGGAAAGTCGGCGAATCTGCCGCAAGGGGAGTCGGACGCTAGCGGGCGGCTACTTCGTCTCCGTCGCGACCGTGTCTTCCAGTTCCACCTCGACGCCGTCGACGAAGCTGGCCAGGTTGCGTGCCCGGTAGGGCTGCTGGAGCTTGCGGACCGCCTTGGTCTCGATCTGTCGCACTCGCTCGCGCGTCACCTGGAAAATTTTCCCCACTTCCTCCAGCGTGTAGGCGTATCCATCGGTTAGGCCGTAGCGGAGGCGGAGGATCTCCCGCTCGCGGTAGTTGAGGCTCTGCATGGCCTCTTCGATCTGGTGCTTGAGGGCCTGCTGGTGCGTGTCGTACAGCGGATCATCGTCGCGGTGATCGGCGACGAACTCGCCGAAGTAGCTGTCGTCGTGATCGCCGACCGGCTGATCGAGCGACAGCGGCTGCCGCGACATCTTCAGGATGCAGCGCGCGTCCTCGAGCGACAGGCCGGCCCGGCGGGCCGTTTCTTCGGCCGTCGGTTCGCGACCGAGCTCCTGAACGAGCTGCCGCGTCACCAGCCGCACCTTGCTCATCGTGTCGATCATGTGGACCGGCACGCGGATCGTCCGGCTCTGATCGGCAATGGCCCGCGTGATCGCCTGGCGAATCCACCACGTGGCGTAGGTGCTGAACTTGAATCCGCGAGCGTGCTCGAATTTATCAACGGCCCGCATCAGGCCCGTGTTCCCTTCCTGGATCAGGTCGAGGAACGACAGGCCCCGGTTGCGATACTTCTTGGCGATCGACACCACCAGCCGCAGGTTGCCCGCCGACAGGTCGCGTTTGGCGGCGTCATAGCGTTGGCGGTAGATCTCGGTGACTTCGATCCGCCGCTGGAGCGTGGCGGGCGTTTCCAGCGTGATCCGCATCAGGCGGACCAGCTCGCGGCGCAGCTCCTGCCGCGTGCGGCCGCCGGACATGCCGCTGACCTTGGCCTCGCGGATCTGCATCTTGAGGGTCTGCATGCGGGTCAGGATTTCCCCCAGCTTTTCGAACAGCGGCTGCAGGCGGTTGTTGCGGAGGTTCATCTCCTCGATCAGGCGGACTGCCTTGTTGCGGCGGCGGACGAGGCGCTTCCAGGCGGCGCGACGCTCGGCCTTCGGAAGACGCTTGCTGACAGCGGCGCGATAGTCGGCGTGATTGGCCCGCAGCAGATGCCGCAGCGTATCGACGTTCGGCCAGATCCGCTTCATGATCCGCTTCTTTTCGGACAGATTCGTGACGCTGACCTCGATCGTACGGTCGAGGCGAAGCTTGCCATCGCGTACCAGTTCCAGGGCTTCCACGGCGCCTTGCAGGACGTAGTCGGTCGCCAGCATGCTGTGGCGGTAGCGGCGGCGGGTGGCCTCGATCTGGCGAGCCGAAGAAACTTCCTGCGCCCGATTGAGCAGCGGAATCGCTCCCATTTGCATCAGGTACATCCGCACCGGATCGTCGGTCGCATCGACCCCTTCGTCGGCATCCGGCTCGACGGCCACGTCCTCGAGCTCCAGGTGCAGCTCGTCGTCGAACGCTCCCAAGGCGACTTCGGCTTCGTCGTGGACCGCTACCGAATCCTCGGCGCCGTGGCCGTTGATCTTGGTCTTGCGTCCCTTGAAGAGAGGAGCGTCGAGGCGGGTCTTGCTCAGCTTTTTGGTCATCGCAGCGTGCTTCCTGGTGTGAGCGGGGCGGGCATCGTCCGACGGCGTCAAGGGAAAGCAACGCCGGTGCCAGCGGCTGCCAGGCGGCGACATTTGGCCCTAAACCGCGGCGGCGGCCGTAGTTAGGCACGGCCGCGGCAGTCCGCGAGCCGTTCACCACTGTTTACGTTCCGCCACGCCTGTTGCCGTAACGCATCCATCGGGAATGCCGCTGGAATCGTAGCGCCCGGCCGTACGGAGAATAGGAGTCAGCAAGACTTTTTGGAAAATACCGCCTGAAGTCATGCGCAAGTGTAGCGGATTTAACGAAGATGCCAGATTGACCGCGAATTCCGGGCACCGCTACAGCGACCACTGGCAGCCGAGAATGGCCACCACGCCCCGGCGGTGCGAGCGCGTGGCAAAGCCCAGCGGCCCATCGCTCTCGACCAGCGTAATGCTGTAGATCTCGAAGTGCTCGACGGGGTGCCAGCTCAGCTTGACGAGGCCCCGATGGACGTCGCGGTCGTGCGGCACGTTGCCGATCCGTTCGGGGAAATAGCTGCCGAAGTTGAGGCTCGCGCTCCAGAAGTCGCCGTCGTAGCCCAGATCGACGTAGTAGCCGGCCCCTTCGATGGGGTCGTATAAGCCGTCGTTGAGATCACGGAAGTAGATGCTCCTTCCCCAGAAGATGTCGCTCTGATCGAAGCCGGGCCGCCGAAAGCCGTACTGGTCGTAGATCGCTTCACCGGAGAGGATCCAGCGACCGCGGCGGAGCATCGCATCGACGCCCACATGGCGGTTGTATTGCTTCTGACCTTCGCTGGAAATGCCGTCGTGCCATTTGACGCTCGATCCGAGCGCGAAGTTTTCGCGGTCGATGCCGGCCCGGGCGACGAGGGCCTTGCTGGCGTTGGTGTCCTGGCCGAAGCCGCCGTTGGTGATCGCGGCGGTGAAGACGTAGCCTTCCGGGTCCCACTGGGCGAGCACTCCGGTTTCGCGGAAGAGGACCGCCTCCGAGCGGATGAACGGCGCGTCGGAGAAGTCGTTGCGATATTGCGGGAAGTAGAAGCGGCCGAAGGGGGTCACAAACCGGCCGATCGCCAGATACCAGTCGTCGCGCCGCGCGCCGAGCGTGAGCTGCGAAATCTGCACGGGGTCGATGTCAAAGTTGGCCGCAAAGGAGCGGCGTTCGGGAGTATCGACGAGCAGGTTGCGGTCGAACGGGAGGTTCAGGAACAACTCCCCGTCCATCGACAACTCCCAGTCGCCGGTCATGCGATGGTAGCCGCCATCCACTACTCCTTCGACGGCGAACGTCGTCTCCTGGCCGGTGAATTCATACCGCTGATCGGTGACGAAGTAACCGCGGGCCTTGCCGCCGACGTGGTGCCACGACTGGCACTCCTGGCAGGGCGCTACGGCGAATGAAGTCGCGAGTCGATTCGGGTCGTCAACGATCGAGGGCGGAAAATCGTCGGCCAAAATCGCGGTGTCCGCCGACGATGGCGGCAATTCGCCTTCCCATGCCGCCGCCTGCGCAGACGCCAACGCAAAAACGGCGCAGAGCCCGATCCTGGTCAGCGTTGTCCTCTGGCGAGCGAGGTTCATGAACGACAGGTCTGGCGAAACTGGACGAGACAGCTTAATTTTGTTTCGACCCAGTTCCCCTTTCCCATTCAGAAAACTTTGCGCCATCAGCAACGTCCGCCAGAATTCGCGTGCTAGCGGCACGTCAGGAGCAGCAGTCATGAATGAAGCGGCGGGCGTCAGACAGGCGCTGGTCACCGGCGGCACCAGCGGCATTGGCCAGGCGATCAGCCTCGCGCTGGCGGCCAGTGGCTGCCGCGTGCTGGCGACGGGGCTTAGTGCCGCGGAGGTGGACCGGTTTCGCGCCACGGCAGCGACCGGAGAGGCAGTCGATGCCACGACACTCGACATCAGTAACGTTGCCGACGTGGAGCGGGTCATCGGTTCGCTCTCGAGTCTCGATGTCGTCGTCAATTGCGCCGGAACCATTCGCCGCGGCGGCGCTGAGCACGATCCGGCCGTCTTCGCCGAAGTGATCAATGTCAACTTAAACGGCACGATGCGCGTCTGCGCCGCTGCACTGCCGCTCTTGGAAAAAAGCCGCGGCTGCGTGCTGAACATCGCTTCGATGCTCAGCTTCTTCGGCAGCGGATTCGTCCCCGCCTACAGCGCCAGCAAAGGGGGGATCGCGCAGCTCACCAAGTCGCTGGCCATCGCCTGGGCTGATCGCGGCATTCGGGTCAATGCGGTTGCGCCGGGCTGGATCGAGACGGCCATGACGCAGCCGCTGGTGGAGGATGCCGCACGGCGGCAAGCGATCCTGGACCGCACGCCGCTGGGCCGCTGGGGAAAGCCGGAAGATGTCGCCGGGGCCGCACTCTTTCTCTGTTCACCTGCTGCGGCCTTCATCACCGGCGCGATCGTGCCGGTCGATGGGGGATACTCGATCGCCTAATGTAGTCCGCTCGCTCCGCGAGCGGATTATGCACTCGCGGAGCGAGTACACCACATTTAATCAATCCTCCGCATCTTCCTCTACAAACGGATAATTCTTGAAGAGCATCTCTTTCAGCCCCAGGTACGGATCGTCCAGATCGGTGCCGAGCACTTCGCGGTAGAGCCACTTGCTGATTTCGTCGGGCGTGACGGGTCCGGACTTGACCAGTCGCTCGTGAATCTTCCGCCGCCGCGTGGTCTGGTTGATAAGCGTGTCCTCGGCCAGCGAGTCGGATAGCGACGTGCTGGCCGCCGCGAGATTGGGCGGTCGTTCCCCCCGAATGGTGCGACGCGTCGGGCGCTCGGTCGCGAAGATCGATGCGCCGCGGCCTGACGCCGCAGACTTGCCGGGCGATGCAAGCATCCGCTTCGCTGATTCCGTTTGCGACCGGTGGTAGGCTTGCCAATGCGCTGCCGAGTCAAATCCCGGCTGCTGCCACTGGTCGAATTGTCGCGCCAATCGCCGTAGCTCGCGGGCGTAGGTCTTCGGCTCGTAAATCCCCGGCAGAATGTCGAGCACCTTCCCGTCGGGCGTGCAAACGTACGTCGCCACGTTGCCGTGCAGCGTCCGCTTCACCACCGTGCCGTTGCCAAAGTCAATCGTCACCCGCGGCACTGGCCGCAGCGACTGCCAGGCCGGCTCGAACTGTTCGTTGATCACGCTGGCCACCTGGTCGTTTGAGAACAACACGGTTCTCGCCAGGCGGGCGTTCGTTCACGTGAAGCGCTGGTCGAGCTCGCCCAGCAGGTGAAACACCAGGATCGGCTTGCCGCTCGACTTTGCCGCGGTGATCGCGGCATCCACGCCGTCGTGCCACTGGACCTTGCCGGGCTCGACGCGGGGATTATCGTCGGCCACAGTAGCGGCCGTTGACTCCTCGGCTGCCGCGGCATCGGGCGGCTGAGTACCGCGGACAATCGCCTCCGCGGCCGGCTCGATGACGGCGCGTTTCGTCCGATCGGCGGCTGCCGGCTTCGCTTCGGGAGCAGTCTCCGCGGCCAGGTCCACGGGCACCGACAATTCGGCCACCAATATTTCGGTAGGCCGTTCGACGACCCGCCCCTTCGCCACATCCGCCCGCGGCTCGGCCGGCTCCTGCGCCACTGCCGCCGAAGTCACCAACGCAGCCAAGAACCACAAGCGTTTCATAACCGGCTCCCTGAGTTTGCGTGCCCCCGTACATCTGCCGGGATTCTACGCGTATTCAGTCAGCCGGCGCGCAACGTCTTCGTAACACTACCCTCCGACGGATTACTCCATCACTCCCACCTCGTGGACCAGCGCTCGGAAGAACGGCTCCACATCGGTGACCAGCCCGACTGTCTGGAATGAGCCGCGGTCGGAGAGTTTGATGACCGTGGACGGATTGATGTCCACGCACACCACCTTCACCCAGGCCGGCAGCAGATTGCCGACCGCAATCGAGTGCAGCGTCGTGGCGACCATCAGGCAGAACGTCACGTCGCGAATCTGCTGCCGCATCTGCCGCTGCGCATCGAGCACGTCGGTGATCACTTCCGGCAGCGGCCCGTCATCGCGAATGCTGCCGGCCAGCAGGAACGGCACGTCGTTCTGCACGCACTCGTACATGATGCCGCTTTTGAGCAGGCCGCTCTCGACGGCCGGCCGAATGCCGCCGGCGCGGCGGATGCGGTTGATCGCCCGCAGATGGTGCTCGTGCCCGGCCTCGACGATGTCGCCGCAGTCGAGCCGCACGCCGAGGCTGGTGCCAAAAATCGCCTGCTCGATGTCGTGCGTGGCCAGCGCATTGCCGGCAAACAGCCGGTTGATGTACCCCTTGCGAATCAGCTTCGACAAGTGCTCGACGCTGCCGGTGTGGACGATGGCCGGCCCGCCGACGAGCAGTGTCTGGCCCCCTTCGCGGCGCGTGCGAATCAGCTCCTGAGCGACCTGCCGGATCGCGACCCCCTTGGGCTTCTCTGTCGAGACGGCACTGGACATGAACTCAAACCCGTGGCTCTCCGCTTCCCGCTGCTGCGGATGGACGCGCACGCCGGCGTGGCCGACGACGTACAATTCGCCAAGCTTGACGTCGGTCATCGCCCGACAGCGGGCGGTCCGCGCCTGCGGATCGACGACGATGCCGCAGTCCATCTCCTGCTCCTGCACTTCGATCCACTCTTCTTCGAGGCGAATCTCGGTCCGCTGATTCGTCGTGCTGTAAAAACCTTCGGGAAACGCACCGGCAAAGTCCGCGGCGACGAGCCGGCAATCCTGTTTGACGACCGGGATTGCCCCGTGGTCGGCAATCGTGCTCAGAATCTGGTCGAGCTTCTCCTCGCTCGGAGCGGAGACCTCGACCAACGCATGGCTCGGGTCGTTGCGGGCCTGGCCGATGGCGATTTTCTGGATCTTGAACGCCCCGCCGCCGGCCGTGATGCAGTCGAGGACCTTGGGCAACAGCAGGCTGTCGATGATGTGCCCCGATAGCTCCACCTGTTCCACGTAACCACCGGCAGTGCCGCGGTTTAGCACACGTCCGTGATTCATCCGGCCGTCCTCGCTGCGAGAGGGATGGTTCCGCCGCAATTCTACGCCTTTTTGGCCGCGGCGGCGTCGAAGTCAACCGCGCTCGCGGCTGCTACAAAGGCGTAAGGCATTGCCAGCGAACGACTTTCCACAACCTGTTTGCGGCGGTATATTGGCGCTTTCGCGTCTTTGTCGGGGCGCAGCCGCCTCGCTGTCCATTACCGCACCTCACCGCTCATCCATGACCGAACCGCACAAATCGGACCACTGGAACTCCCTGCTCGACGAAATTGGCATTCCGGCATCGGAGGTGCGTCCGACACCTCCCCCCGCCGCGCCGCCAAGCCCGCCCTCTGCCGCCGCATCTCCGCCTCCGCGTCCGCGAGCCAAGCCCGAGGCCAAGCCCAAGCCGGCGCCGGCCAAAAAGAGTAGTTGGAGCAGCGTGCTGGGTGCGCTGGGACTGGCAGCGCCGGAAGAGCCACCCGCCCCAGAGCCGGTGGCCGAGGAACCGCCGCCGGCGCCGCCGCAACCGGTCGAGCGCGAGTTGCCGCCACGCGCTGAGCGCCAGCCGCCCCCGCGAACCGTCGATCGCGACCAGCAGAGCGAGCGTCCGGAGCGAGGCAGCCGGGACGAACGGTCCTCCGGTCACTTGCTCGACGAGTTCAAGCCGCGGTACAAGCCGGAAGAGCCGCCGTTTCCGCCGTCCCGCCGCCGCGAAACGGTGGATGACGTGGCGATGGACATCGACCTCGACGCAGATTTTGCCTTCGAAGATCGGCCCGATGTCGATTCCGACCTCGATGTCGAGCCGGTCGGCGATGCGGAGGAAGCTCCGCCGCCGGCGCGTCGCGAGGAAGGGGATCGCGGTGAGCGCGATGAGCGCGGGGGGCGTCGCCGCCGTCGTCGCCGCGGCGGCCGCGGCCGTGAAGGAGAACGAGAAGGGACCGAAGCTGCGCGGCCACGCGAGCGAGAACCGGAGCGTGAAGTGCCTCCCGTTCGCGGCAAAGATCTCGATCTCGATCTCGATCTGGATCTCGAAGCCGAATTGCCGATGGATGAACCGGACGAGGAAGTTGTTTCCCGCCGCGAAGAGCCGCCGGCCCGTGATGAGGGCGAAGAAGGTGGCCGTCGCCGGCGTCGCCGGCGCGGCCGCGGCGGACGCGATCGCGATCGCGACGAATCGCGCGAGACTGCCGAAGGTCGCCCCGCACGCCGGCCCGATCGGCCCGCGCTTCCCGATCGGCCTGCGCGTCCCCAGCGGCCGCAGCGCGGCGAACGCCCCGAGCGGGCCCCCGAGCCGCGAGCGCGTGTCCGGGAGGAGGACGAGGAGCCGATCGAAGTCATGGACGAACTCGGTGACGATGACGAAGCCGGCGACGAGCATGCCGTCCACAAGAAAATCCCCACCTGGGCGGAGACCGTCGGCATTCTGATCGACGCCAACATTGCGGCCCGTTCGTCGCGCCAGCCCGACCGGGGCCGTCCGCGCAGGCCGCGGCGCGGCGACCGCTAGAGCCGGCCGCCAACGGAGTCGGGCATGTCCCGTTACCAGGAACTGCTGACGTCGCTGCGGCAGGCTTTTCCTGCCCCGGTCTCCGATCCGGTTCACGACGGCTACGTCGTCTTCTCGCTGGTCAAAGCGCTCGACCGCGTGGACTCCCTCAAGAGCCAAGCGCCGATCCTGGGGACGCCGCGCGAGCTCGACTACGCGGCCGCCAGTGAATCGCGCCTCTCCGTCAGCGGCCGCCATCTGGAAGAGGTCCTCCCCGAGCTTGTGAAGTGTCTTGACGGGATGCTGATCTTCGGCCATCCCCGCAGCCAGGTGAACGTCGTCGCCCATCCGTCAATCGCCAGCATCATCGGCGTCGTATTGCCGTCGATCTACAATCCCAACCTGTGTACCGACGAAAGCGGCCGCGGCTTCTCCGAGGCCGAAGTCCGCGTCGCGTCGATCGTGGCCCGCCTCGTCGGTTACGATCCACAGCGCTCCGGCGGCCTGTTCACCTTCGGCGGCACGGGGACCCTCCTTTACGGCATCAAGATCGGCCTGGAAAAAGCGATCCCTGAAACGCTGGAAAAGGGGCTGGCCGGCCATCCGACCGCACCGGTGATCCTCTGCTCGCAGCAAAGCCATTACGCCTGTATCAGCGTCGCGGGCTGGCTCGGGCTCGGTCAGCAGAACGTGATCAAGGTCCGCACGCACGGCGACAACGCGATCGACGTCGCAGCACTCGAAGCCGCGGCCCGCGCGGCGATTGCCGGCGGTCAGCGGATCGCGGCATTCGTGGCCACGATGGGAACGACCGACGCCTTTGGCATCGACGACCTGGCGGCCATCGTCGAACTGCGCGACCGACTCGTGAGCGAGTGCGGGCTCGACTACACGCCCCACGTTCATGCCGACGCCGTCATCGGCTGGGCCTGGAGCGTCTTCGACGACTACGACTTCGGCGCCAATCCGCTCGGCTTTCGCGGCCGCACGGTGCGGGCGCTGGCCGCCGCTCAGAACCGCATCGTACACCTGGCGAAGGCCGATTCGATCGGCGTCGATTTTCACAAGACGGGCTTCGCGCCGTACATCTCGTCGCTGTTCCTGCTCAAGGACCGGGATCAGTTCTCGCTCGTCTCGCGGCAGCGGGAGGCGATGCCCTACCTGTACCACACCGGGCAGTATCATCCGGGCATGTTTTCGCTGGAGACCTCGCGCGGCGCCGGCGGCGTGATGGCGGCACTGGCGAACCTGCTGCTCTTGGGGAAGGAAGGCTTTCAGGCCCTGATCGGCCACGCGGTCGAGATGGCCGAAATCCTCCGCGAGCTGGTCGTCGGCCGGCCGGAGCTGTCGGTTCTCAACGAGGAAAACTTCGGGCCGGTGACCCTGTTCCGCGCGTATCCGTCCGGCGTCGATACGTTCCGTGTCAAGCACCGCGAGCGGAGCGATCCGTCGTTCCGCGATCAGCTCCGCGCTTACAACGAGTACAACCGCCGCATCTACCAGCGGGTGCATGCCGAGGCCCTCGCCGGCCGCGGCGTGGCCATTGGCTTCACCGACAGCTACCGCACGACCGATTACGGCGAGCCGATCGTGGCGCTCAAGTCGTACGTCCTCTCCCCCTACGTGGACGAAAGCCGCATGCAATCGATCGTGACGCACGTCCTCAAGGCCCGGCAATTTGTCGAGGACCAGATGAGCGGGCACGGCAAATCCGGGCGCACGCCCGCGACAGCCTGGGAATCCGCCTGAACGTAGGACAGGTTTTCAACCCATCCCCCGTGTTGCAAAATTCCAGCCATTTTCGCGCCCGGCGTCTCAATAAGGCCGGGCAACGGTTTCCGCAAACTCGTGGCCCGTAAACAGTTGTGATATTTCGTTCACTGCCGCGACTGCTTGCCGGTCTCAAGAGCCGGCCGGTTTTTGCATCACTTTGGCCTATTTCCCGGCTTTTTGATGCAAAATTGCGGGGCAGGTAACGAACCTGCCCACGTTGTTTGACAAAAGGGGGAGTCTGTCAAACAAGCAGAGCAAAAGGGCTCGGGCCGACGCACCACCCTGGCGCAGCATGGCCCCCCGCACCTGGTGCATCTCCATCCGATCCACCTGCTTGCCAAAGACCAGCGGCGCCCTTACGGGACACGCCACTATAGTATATACGTTCACTGGTACGGTTGTCAACTACCAAAGTCAAGTTTGTGGAATCGAACCCCCTTGGGTTTTTCGGTGTAGTTTTTATGGCGACTCGTTTCCCCAGGGTAGCTCCGCTGGATGCAACGCCTGCGGCGTAGGGAACGGTGGGATTTGGCGCCTGCGAGGTTTGATTACTCCGCCGCGGCCAGCGCGGGCTGGAGGGCGGGAAAGGCGCAGGCGGCGTGGCGAGCGTAGGTCTTGGATTTCGCGTGGACGGCGCTGTCGCGGATGATCCACTGGCGGCCGGCGAAGTGCGATTGGACGAGCCAGGCAATGGCAGGGGGGCCGAGCTCCGGCCGGATGGTCAGCTCGTCGCGGTCCGGAAGAAAGGGATACACGCTCGTCTGGCCGCCAATCCGCGCGTAAAACCACTTGTCGCCGGCCAGCCTCCGCCGGCCGGGGAGAAAGATCGGCCCCTCCCACCCCTCGTTACCGCAGCGGATCGCCTGCCGCTGGGCAATGCCCTGCTCGGCCATTGCCGAGCGAAAGGCGATCTGACCGTGCTGCTTCACCTGGATGGAGGCCGGGACCGTGGCCTCCACGGAAACTCGCGCAAGATCGTACGGCGTGGCGAACCACATCCGCTCGACCAGCGCGAAGAACCAGTTGGAGTTGAACGCCTGCGTCAGAAAGGCCCCTTCGCGCTCGGCCCGTCGCTCCTCGCGGCTGACAAAGACGGAGATCGAGAGCTCCTGGAAGGGAATTCCTTTGAAGTTCGCGCTTGTGCCAGAGATCAGAATCTGTGCCTGCCCGTCCACCGCGGTGGGAAACAGTTTCTCCCGCTGTAGCCGCTCGGTCCAGAACGCCAGATCCGCCGTGCCGATCAGCGATACCTCGCGGACCTGCGAGATTTCGGCGACGTATTGGAGGGGGGCGTTCATTCCATGCTCAAGTCGATCCGTTGGAATCCGAAAGCAAATCAGTCAGCCTTTCCCTCTGCGGGAAAGAACACCAACCCAGTCGAATAATACACGCCTTCCTGATCAATTCTCTTCGCGTTCTGTCGAATGAATGGCTCCCAATCCTCTTTCTCGATTCGCGTAACTTGCGCCTCAACGACGATTCCCGCGAACGTGCTAAATGAGCCGTCGGCATTTCTGGGCCGCAAAGCGACCTCATGGGCATAGCGAACTGCCGTGGGCATATCGGGCGCATTGACACCAATCACAATGATATACCCCACCGCAGGAGACGCTTCCGGGCCATTGGTGACCGGCAGCGGTGCGTCAAGCAGAACCGTCATCTGCGCCCTGAAATGCACGTGCGCTTCGCTCCCAGCACTCGCGGAGCGAGTGCTCTACTTTAGCTGATCGCAATCGTCTGCTGGAGCGGCCGCAGGACGTTTTCCACGACGTATCCGTCCACGATCTCATGGCAGATTTCGGCCAGCCGGTTCATGGCCGAGACAAACGTCTCGCCGTTCTCCAGGCTGCCGTACCGCCGGGCGGTGAAGTAGACGCTGAGTTGCTCCTCCGGAAACTCCTTCGTCCGCACATGGTACGCCGTCGTTCGCGATTCGATGCTCAGCCGGCACTGCGTGCGGCATTCCTCGTCGAGCGCGAACTGGATCGACGGCTCGGCGGCCAGCACGGTCGCCCCGGGAATCTCCGTCAGCTTGTCGAACGCCGGCAGGACGCCGAGCGCGTCCACCAGGAGCTGGTTGTGATTGCCGCGGTAGCTGAAATCGAAGCCGTACATGACGTTCAGCGACTCGCAGTCGAGCGGGCTGACGGAGAGAGCATAGGGGGAGGTATCGAGAACGATGGCGTGCTGCTTGAGGGCGTCCTCAACGCTCGGCGGGTTGACGTAGCCCGAGCAGATTCGCCGCGGCTCGACGCTCGTCCAGCGATAATTTCCCTTGTCCTTGTCTTCTTCCAGCACGTACTCCCCGCGCTCGCGGCTGTAGAAATTCCGCATTGCCGGGTAGTGCTTCTTGATCTGCTCGAAATAGTGCAAGACGGCATCGCGGGTCTGCGGCAACTCCATCTCCGTGTTCAGGTTCATGTTCAGGTAGTAGTCGTCGCAGTAAGCGTGGTAGCGACCCATGGGCGATTTCCCTTCATTCGGCTGCGTCATCGGTCCTGCGTGCTCCTTCCGCTGTCAGCCAACGGCCATGGCGGCTAAAATCTGGTCGTACCGGCTTCGTCGCGACCTGTCTCGCGCCGCGGCCAGCGATAAACCCTCGTTCAAGTATAGGTGCCTTGGCGGCGGAGTGTCAAAGTGGCCTCAATCACCGGAACAAAGCGGTCGGCACGGCAGATTCGCCAGCCCGACGCGGCGTCGGAACTCAGGCACTCGTATGTCTTTCCGACCGAGTGCGGCTGGATGGCTGTCTGCTGGACCGGCCCCCTGCTGCGTGGGTTCACGCTGGGACACCCCTCCGCAGCGGCGGCACTCGCCACGCTCGGCGACGGGGCCGACCCGACCGACAGCCCGCCGGCATTCGTCCGCCGTCTGGCCGAGAGGATTCAAGCCTATGCCAGCGGCGTCCGGGACGACTTTCGGGACGTGCCGCTGGATCTGTCGCATTTGACCGAGTTTCAGCAGCGGGTGGTCGAGCAATGCCGGCGGATTCGCCCGGGACAAACGTTGTCCTACGCGGAACTCGCCGCGCAGGCCGGCTATCCGGGCGCTGCGCGCGCCGTGGGGAACACCATGGCCCGCAATCGCTTTCCGATCGTGGTGCCGTGTCATCGCGTCGTCGGCGCGGGTGGAA
Organism: Pirellulaceae bacterium; assembly: GCA_035512595.1. GTDB lineage: Bacteria > Planctomycetota > Planctomycetia > Pirellulales > Pirellulaceae > DATKDU01. The sequence goes on along the minus strand of DATKDU010000286.1, from coordinate 15,292 downwards.
CGATCGGCGGCTTTTCCGCGCCGAGCGGCATTTCGCTGAAGCAGAAGTTGCTCGTGCTGGAAGGCTCGCTGGGTTCGCGCCGCAAAAAGCCGCGGTAAGCTGCGGCACTTTTTAGAGTTTGACCCGATCGATCGGCCAGAGTTCGACCTTCATGGCGGCAGCGAATCGCAGGATTCACGGCGGCCAACAAGGTGCCGAGCCGGAGTGGCTGATGGTTTATCCCGCCCGACGGACCAACAAGGATGCTGAGAACGGCGAGCAGGTTTTTGGGGGCGGTGCGTCCATGTTCAGGCAACCGTCGATTGCATCGCCGGCCCGATGAGTGATAGGCTGAAGCGGTCCTTTATCTCGTTGTCACGAAGAATCTCTACGGGATAGGCCGACACTTGCTGGAGCAACGATATGAGAACAAGGCAGATTATTGGCCTTTTGCTCGCCAGCACGTTGCCACTCGGCGCACATGGGGCCGACCAGCCGTGCCAGGTGCATGTGTTTCTGTTTGTGCCATCGGACTTTGAGCCGCCACCACGCTATCAAGAGCGCATCGATCAGATTGTCGATTACACCGAGGCTTTTTTTACCCGCGAGTTCAACCGCTGGGGCCATGAGGATATGGTCATGCCATTTCGGCGCAATTCCGACGGTCACGTGGAGGTGACGGTCATGCGTGGCAAGGAGAAGGCCGCGGACTATAAGCCGGTGACGGTGCGAGCCGAAGTGATGGACGAGATGCGGAGGACCAACGCGCTGGCCGGCGGGCGCCAGATTCGGTGGATCATGGTGTACGCCGGCAATCCGCCGAAGAAGTTTGCCGGATTCCTGGGTGGCTACGGCGAGCAGATCGGCGGCTGGTCGGTGTGTAATTTCAATACGAAACCCGGGCGCATCCATCCGAACATGCCGCTCGGCGCCGACAGCCTGGAGGAATTTGCCCTCAAGGGCATGATTCACGAGCTTGGGCACGCATTTCAGCTTCCACACATCGGGCTGCTGAAGCGTGACACGGCGGGCAACACCCTGATGGGCCCAACTAACGCCAACTACCGTCGTGTGATGGGACGCGGCACCGACCAGGTCTACCTCTGCGAAGCGGAGGCTGCGATGCTCTCCACGAACCCGGCCTTCCGCGGCGCGGTCGACAAACCCAGCCCGCTGCCCAAGCTGCAAACGCAAGATATGAAATGCGCCGTCGACGCGCGGAGCGGTGGAATCGTCGTCAGCGGCCGTGTGCGCTCGACGGTGCGGCCGGTCTACGCTATCGTCGGTGATGAGTCCGACGAGCGGCCCGGTGAATACTGGACAAAAACCTACTTCGGCAAAGTCGAGCCCGACGGCGCTTTTGAAGTCCTCGTTTCCGAACCGTCGAAGTCGAAAGGCACGCTAAAGACGTGGTTCGCCTTCGAGAACGGTGTCATGACGGGCGACGGCAAAACCCGCGGCCGCTCCAGCGGCATCGCCAAGGAATACACCTACAATCGAAATCGGTGGACCTTCAATTGATTTCGACTTGAACCAGGCTCATAGCGGTCTAAGAGCGTCTGCCGCGCCCAGGCGATCGACGGATCGGAGCCGTCGTGCGCCCGACGGAGGATCGACCAGGGAGTATCGATGCCGCTCAGGCGTGAAGGATCCGCGGTCATGCGATTTTCCTCCGGGCTTCCACGGCCGCGCGGGAGGAGGAGGTCGGCAGTCAACACGGAGAAGGGGCTATCAAGCTGCGCCAGCGACGTCGGCTATTGGAGGTTTGAAGCAGACCCAGGCGTGATCTCCTGGACGAAACGATGGTAGGACGTTCACCAGCATGTCCTGAAAGAGTGACTACCGCCTGGCCGGAGGCCTTATGGCGGCGGTAGTGCGGGACGGCAAAGGTGAGACGCGGCATGGTGCAGGGGCTCCCGAGGAAAAACGGTATGTACCGTCTTGGCTCTCGGGAAAGTCGCTGCACTGCTGACCGCCAGCAGGTAACGGAACTTATCGCTTCAGCGGAAGTTGGACAAAGTTGCGGGGACAGGATTTGAACCTGCGACCTCGAGGTTATGAGCCTCGCGAGCTACCGGGCTGCTCCACCCCGCGTCATTTGGGTGGGATGTCCCTTTGGACTATCCACGTGCGATTGTAGCCGCTGGGCCGTTTCAGGGAAGGGGATGTACGCTTCGCGCAGCGACCGGCACCGACGAATAGCCCCTCACAGACCGGATAATCCTCCTCAAACAGGTCGCCGAGGCGTTGTCGCGCGTGGCGTTCTCCCCCTATTTGGGAGCTGCGGCAACTTTGCTTGGCGCTGCCAAACGTGACTGCTAAAGTCAATTTCAGGGCCAGTGGTGCAGACCAATTTGCGCGGAGAGGAGGATTGATGACGACCCGCAAGCCGGCAGATCGCCACGTCGCCAGCGGTGCCGGCGCTGTGCCTCTGCTGCCGCTGCCAGCGACGCCGGCCCCGCTCCCCTTGCCGGTCGCGGCAGTGGCGTCGGGAGTGCCAATTGCGACCCCCGTCACTGGGGCCTCGCGAACCATTCCCGCACCGGCGCGGCCGATCCCTGCTCCGTCCGGACCGTCAGCCGCGGTGCGCGTCAGCGAAGAAGAGGCCCCGCCCGCGGATGTCACCGAAGTGGCCGCCAAGCGCGCCCCGCCCTGGCTGGTGAGTCTGGTTGTTCACCTGGTGCTGGTTGTGGTGCTGGCGCTGATCCCGATCATCCACAGTCTCGACGAAGTGATCGTCATCGAGTCCGAGCCGATGCTGGCGGAGAAGCTCGGCGAACAGTTGATTGACGACATGCTTCAATCGCCCGCCGAACTGAACCTCGAAATCACGCCGGCACTCGCGCTCGACAACAAGATTGTGGACGATCCGTTCGCGGCACTTCCCAACCTCGACCTGAATCTGCTCGATCCCAATAGGGGCGTGGACACTGTGGTCGCGCCGACGGTTGGTCTGGCTTTAAGTGGACGTCAGGAAGGGGGGAAAAAAGCGCTGCTGGCGGCCTACGGCGGTACGGAGACGACGGAGGCAGCCGTTCGCGAGGGACTGTTGTGGCTCAAGCGCAACCAGCACAGAGACGGCTCGTGGAGTTTGTTGGGACCGTATGCCGACGGCGCTCCTTACAACGACAACAAAGTGGCCGCGACGGCGATGGCACTGCTCGCGTTTCAAGGAGCCGGACACACGCATCGCGAGGGGGAATTCAAGGACGTGGTCGCCAAGGGATGGGCAGCACTGCTGAAGATGCAGAATGCCGACGGGTTTTTTGAATGCGACACGGGATACAACCAGCGGCTCTATGCTCAGGGGCAGGCGATGATTGCCGTATGCGAGATTTACGGCATGACGCAGGACAAGGAGTTTAAGGAGCCGGCGCTGAAGGCGGTGAAATGGGCCATTCATGCGCAGTCGCCATCGGGCGGCTGGCGGTACGTGCCCAAGGAGGACTCCGATACCTCGGTCACCGGCTGGTACGTGATGGGGCTGCAAAGCGCCATGATGGCCTACCTCGACGTGGAGCCCAAGGCCCTCGAAAAGATCTCCACCTACCTCGATAGCGCGGGGCGGAACGAACAGAGCGAGTACGCCTACCAGACATACGTTTCGGAACCGGATATCACGATGACGGCCGAGGGACTGCTCTGCCGTCAGTATCTCGGCTGGAAGCATGACGACGAGCGGCTGCGGCGAGGCGTTGACCTCCTGCTTGAGAACAAGATCGATTACAAGAAGACGCCGACGGATAGCTACTACTGGTACTATGCGACCCAGGTGCTCCATCACATGGACGGTTCCGACTGGGATCAGTGGAATGCCGTGATGCGCGTGGAAGTGCCCAGGCACCAGGTGAAAACTGGGGCCGAACGAGGGAGTTGGTCCCCGGTCGATGATGAGTGGGGGACCAAGGGGGGCCGGCTGTACCACACCTGCTTGTTGATCTACATGCTGGAGGTTTATTACCGGCATTTGCCCATCTATAAGTACCGGCTGCGGTAAGGAATACGGCACTTCTGCGGCGTCCGGATACCGCCGAAAACCCGGGCCAGGCGAGGGCCCCTGCGCCTTGACTCTCCCCTGACTGCTGCGAAGAATCCTCCGTCGGCAGTTCGGGCTGCAATGAATTGCATCCGGAGCGTGGGAAGGCACGGGCTATCGACGCACACGTAGTGAATACCGTGTTTTTTCATTAGGTCTAGTTCGCAAATTCGCGAAGACTTTGGTAGGACTGCTGATGATGTGGCGAGTCCCCAGCGTGGCAGTCGGCACGGTCCAGCCGCAAGCCAGCGTCGAGCCGATGGTGTGGGGATTGCTCGGCGCGCTGGTCCAGTCCGGACTGAGCGTCCAGGGGTTTGCCGGCACCGCCGTGCCCGAATCACGCGTCGCCGTGCAGCGAATCACGGGTCGCCCCTTGCGCCATCTGGATGCCTGGATCCAGAGTCAGGAACAAACGCTGGCCGCCTGGCATCGGGGAGCATGGGATAGCCAGGCCGCCGTGCTGTACGGGGCGTTTGGGCGTGATGGCCAGGGAGAATCCGCGGTCACCGGCAACCTGGAATTGTTGACGCAGCGGCTCGCACTGCCGCGGATTGCCGTCGTCGATGCGTCGCAGCTTGATGGGTGTCGAATTCCATTTCCGCCGGCGCCGGTGGCGGGCATTCTGCTCGACCGGGTTTCTGACTCGCGATCGCGAATTGCCTGGCAGACGATCTTGGAGGCGTTGTGGGACGCACCCGTGTTGGGCTGGCTGGAAGAGTCCTTGCCGGCGCGGAGAATGGCTGATTTCCTGGCGGCCGACCAGACCCCTTCGCCCGAGTTGGTGGAGCAACTGGCACTGGCGTTTTCGCAGACGCTGCGCTGCAAGACGCTGTGTCACATCGCCCAGCGTTGTCAGGGTTGGCCGATTCCATCGGTTGCCGATTTTTCGCCTGAGAATCGGCGCACCGCGGTGCGCGTGGCGGTCGCCTACGACGAGGCATTTCCTTGCTATGCCGCCGATTCGCTCGAGATGCTGGAAGCAGCCGGCGCTGGCGTGCGGGACTTCTCTCCGCTGCGCTGCGAGCAGCTTCCGGAAGGCACCGACGTCGTCTTGATCGGCACTGGCACCGCGGATCGCTTCTGGCCCGAGCTGGCACGAAACTGTTGTTTGCAGCAGTCGCTGCGAAGTTTCGCCGCCCGTGGCGGACGAGTGTACGCGGAAGGGAGCGGTCTGGCGTATCTCAGCCGCCAGGTCGTCCTGGAAGGTTCCGGGCGGATCCCGATGGCCGGTCTGATTTCCGTGGAAGCCCGCCGCACCTCGGAAAGCCGGCAATACGTCCCAGTGCAGCTTACGACCGCTCAGGCGTCGTGGCTGTTCTCCAGCCGGCAGGAACTGCGCGGCTATCGAGAGTCGGGCTGGGAGATCGTTCCCACCGGACCCCTGCTCACGTTCTCGCTGGAGCGCGAGAGCCGGCTCGATGTGGTCGCGCGCCGCAACGTCATTGGCAGCCAGGTCATTATGCACTTCGCATCGCAACCGGCACTGCTCCAGCGGTTTTTGTCACCGTTCGCTCATGCTCGCGCTGTCGCCGGCGCTGCACATTAGGTCTCCGAAACGGTTGACATTGTTCGTCCCGCTGCCAGACTAGGGGACTGACCAACGCAACCTTTCTCCTGGGAGACTCTTCATGAGCCTGCATTTCCGCCGCGTCTGCCTGTTGTGGATTTTCGGCGCGGCGATCTTGTCGCCGCCGTTCACCTGCGCCCAGGAGAAGAACGCAAGCGTCAACGATGCGGTGGTCGCGGCGCCGCGCGACGGCAACTGGCTGAAGCGGCACGAAACCTTCAACGATCGCGTCAAAAAAGGGAACGTCGATTTGATCTTTATCGGCGACTCGATTACCCAAGGCTGGGAGGGTGCGGGGAAGAAGGTGTGGGACGAGTTCTACGCGAAGCGGAATGCCGTCAATCTGGGCATCGGCGGCGATCGGACCCAGCACGTGCTGTGGCGGCTGGATCATGGCAACATCGACGGCATCTCGCCCAAGCTGGCGGTGCTGATGATCGGCACCAACAACAGCGGCACGAACACTTCCGCGCAGATCGCCGAAGGAGTCAAGATGATCGTGGAGAAGCTGCAGGCGAAACTTCCCAAAACCAAGATCCTGATCCTGGCCATTTTTCCGCGGGGAGCGGACGGGAGCAACAAGAATCGACAAGTCAACGAGGGAGCCAACGCCCTCATCGCCAAACTGGCCGACGACAAGAGCGTCTACTATTTGGACATCGGCCCGCACTTTCTCGCCACGGACGGGACGCTGAGCAAGGACGTCATGCCCGACCTGCTGCACTTGAACGAAAAGAGCTATCGCACGTGGGCCGAGTCCATCGAACCCAAGCTCAAGGAATTGTTACGCGAGTAAGGCTTCCATTAGCGGGGAAAGCCGGGACGCATGGGGGTTGTCGGCGTAGGGCCTGAGGTCGCCGGGGTGATCGGGCCCCGCTCGCGGCCGACTTCGCCTCCGGGGATGCGCATTCCCGGGGGCACATCGGGGCGCGGCGACAACCGCCGGTCGGAATACGGGTCGGGACGAAGATCATCGAGAGCTGTGTTCCGCGGCACTGCCGGCGGAAGAACCTGTTTGGCCACGATCGGCGCGGCTCGCAGATCGACGACCAGATCGACGTCCCGCTGGTTCCGGCGCACGACAACGGCGATGTCTTCGGCGTCAGCCGCTTCGATCTGCCGCACGAAATCACCGGCATCGACAACCTCCACGCCATCGAAGGCAGCGATGACGTCGCCCGGACGAATGCCGGCGTAGTAGGCCGGCGATCGCGGGAGGATGCGCCACACCACCATGCGTTCGATGTCGCGATCATCCAGAACAACCCCCAGCCGGTCGAGCGGATCGATCACTTCCGCGGAGACGTCTCCGACCAGAAGCTCGGGCCGCACATAAATAAGTTGTCGGCGTGAATCACGAATGACGACGATGGGCACCCGATTTCCGCGATGTTCGTCGTTGAGCAGCAAGTTCAGGAATTGGCGCTCGCTGGTCGCCCGCTGACCGTTGACCGAGACGATTCGGTCCCCTTCCAAAAATCCAGACTGCGCGATGGCACCGCTGCGGCTGAGCGTATCAATGATGAGCAAGTCACCCATTCCGCGCTGGAACCAAATCCCCAGGTCGGGCGACTTGAAGGCACTCACATTACTTCCTCCGGTGGATGCCGAGCGCTCGCCATCCGACCGGCGGCGAGTGGCGCTCGACTCGCGCCCCCGCGCGGCGCCTGCTGGCTCCCTGGCATCCGTTTCGCGGCCTTCGTCATCCGGGCGATCCTCAACCTCTTCGCGGCGGAGACTCCCGGCCCGGCCTCGAGTGGACTCCCGCCGCTGAAAATCTGCATCATCAACCGAATTCTCGCGGGTTCGCTCGAAGCGGTCCCCCCCATCATCACGCTCCTCGCCGCGAGTGGCAGGCCGCGGCCGGCTTCGTTCTTCGCGGCGCGGATCCGATTCCCTCGTCGCGTCCTCGGAATCGACGTCAGGCGTCTGCCGAGACGATTCGGTCCGATCTTCCTGTCCGCGGGCGCCTAGCGGAAAGAGCATCAATAGCGCCAAGATGCTCGCCAGCGTTGGCATCGTCCCCCTGGTCAAGTTGCTCACAGCGTGCATGTCGAAATTCCTCGATAGAGAGGCCTGGGACAGATTCTCAGACCTGTCAGAATGCACACAGCGTGCCTGAACTCCGCGCAGGTGAGTTACTTGTTGCAAATGGTTCAGGAAAAGTCGCCACGCGATGGGCAAAGGGGCGACAAAATGACCGGGACTGCGGTGGCTCCGCCCAGATTGATCGAACTGTGAACTCGCATCGGTCCATAACCATCGATGAATCCTCTCCCCATCTCGGACAGCGAGTGGACCGGATCGTGCAGTCGCTGTGCGGAAAACCGAGGAAAGAAGTATTCGGACTGTTCGACCACCGCTGCGTCCTGGTCAACGGCGCGATTTGCAGCCACCCCGGTCAACTGGCGGCGGCCGGCGATCGCATCGAACTGGACTTCGATCCGCATCGACGCTATCACCCGCTCCCTCGTCCCGCCAGAAACCCCGGTTTCGAGATTGTGCTGGAAGACCGGCATTTGATCGTCGTCAACAAACCGGCGGCACTGCTCACGGTCCCGACGCTGCGCGGGGAGACAAGCACGCTGCTGGACAAAGTGAGCCAGTATGTGCAGCACTCGCTTCAGGGAAAATCACGCCGGGCTTTTCCCTGCCATCGGCTGGATCGAGGAGTTTCGGGACTACTCGTCTTCGCCAAGACGGCGGAGATTTCGCAGCAAATCCGCGATCAATTTGCCATGAGCAAGCCGGAGCGCAGGTATGCAGCCATCGTTGCCGGCCAGATGGAAAAACTGCAGGGGACGTTCAAAAGCTTGCTGGCGACCGACAAGAACCTGAATCGATTCTCGACCGACGATGAGGAGATCGGCCAGCTCGCGATCACGCATTTTGGCGTGGCAAAAAACCTCACGGGTGCGACTTTGGTCAAGGTCTGGCTGGAGACCGGGCGGCGCAATCAGATCCGCGTCCATTTCGCGGACGCCGGGCATCCGGTGCTCGGCGATCCGCGTTACCGCCCAGAGGAAGCGCGGCATCGACTGTGGCCGTACAAGCGCCTGGCGCTGCACGCCGAGCTGTTGGGATTTTCCCATCCGGTGACGAGGCAGCGCCTGCGACTGCAATCGCCGCTGCCGGCCGAATTCGATCGCTTTCTGGAGGCCTCGGAGCCGCATTCAGGCCAATCCTAGCGGCCGGGCCGATCCGCCAGCGTCCTGTCAGGACACATTGGCGTCGAAGACGCGCACTTTGTCCCAGTTCGGCTTGTTCTTCTCAATGAACTGCAAATGCCGCGGGTGGACCTGGTAATCGTCGTGGGCCTGGCGGTCTTCAAACACGACGTGCAATGCAACGTCAAAATCAAGTTGGTTCACGGGGCGAGCCAGATCCGGGATTAGCGTGCCCACGGCAAAGAATACGGTGCCGGAATGCCCCGCCAGAAAGTGTCGGCAGTCGGCGATCATGCTCTCGATCGCGGCGGGACTCCGATCTTTGAGGGTGAAATAAACCATGTGGCCGAGCATTGGATGGATCCTCTCTGAGGGGCGACGTAAGTTACTGGCCGGACGACGACTTCCAACCGCGTGGCCCAATCCTGCCTGGTAGCGAATGAAACGGGCTTGTGGATTGTAGCGGCTGTTGGACGGCTGATCGATGGATGCGGCGTGCCAGCGGCCAGGATGGAGCGCCGGAGGATGCGCCAGAAACCTAGATTTCCGCGGAGGTATTGCGCGCATGGGATTGTTTTCCGAAGTCAGGCTGGAGCGGACGCTACAAGTCCTGTCCTCGACGAACAACGACGCCGCAGCCGACGTCCTGCTTGAGGCACTGGTCCATGCCGAGCCGCGGTGGCAGCCGCGCGTGCTGGAGGCCCTGCTCCAGCGCCGCAGCGAGCTCGCCGGAACCGTGGTCCTGGGCCGGTGGGGCCAACTGGGCTCGTATCAGAAACAGCTCGTGGCCAAACGGCGAGGCTGGATTACCGATGCGCTGCGCCGTGCGTTTGCGGCGCCGGCGGGCGAATCGTTCTGGGGCGCCTGCCTGGCGACGCGAGAGACCGGCGATTACGCCCAGATTCCGCATTTGATTTCGGTCGTGATGCAGAATCCATCCCCGCCGATCACCGAGCTTGCCAGTCAGACGGTCCTTTACCTGGCGGACCGCTTGCGGGAGGAGCTGAACCGCACTCGCGACTATCGCACCCGGCGCGGTCCGCAGCTACAGCGGTCCCAGGTACTATCGAGCCTGGAGCGCGGCGTGCGCAGCTTTCAGCAGCACGGTTGCAAGGAGTTGATCGAAGCCTTGCTGCTCATGGTCGATCGCCGTAATGCCACGGTTGCTCAAGTTCTTCGCGATCCGTCTGACCGGGCATTTGCGCCCCTCTTGGATTTGCTGGTCACCAGCGCCCGCCCTGGCATCATGGAGCTGCTGCTCGACTTTCTCGACGATCCGCAGACGCCGCTGTCGGCGCTGCACGCGGCCCTGCGCCGCCGCGATGCAAAATTCGTCCGGCTGCTGTGCCGCAAGATCGGCGGAATGCCGACCGCGGTCGTCCGCGACAATCTCAAACGCCTCGATAGCGTTCCTTTGCTGCGGCAGCCGTCGGCACTACTGCAAATGCTCGATCCGTCCGAGCTGCCGGGAGCGGTGCAGTTGGCGGTTTACACCAGCATCCCGCAGCAGCAGAAGCTGGAGTTCATCGACCGCGTCTTGCAGGAGGGGGGAGTCCTCGGCCGGCGATGTGCCGCACGGGCGCTGGCGTCCCTGCCCGCGACGGAGGCCAATGCCGTCGTCGTCCGGACGCTGGGCGACGACGATGGCGAGGTCCGGGCCTTTGTTGCCCGTCAGTTGCGTCAGCGGGAGATTCCAGACGCCGTCATGCTGCTGGTGTCGTTCCTGGAGGCGCCGCAGCCGGCTTTGCGAGAAGCGGCCCGCGAGTCCTTGGCGGACATCACGTTCGATCGCTTTCTGAGTGCCTACGATCAGTGGGACGAGGAAACCCGCCTGAACGAAGGGCAACTGGCGCTTCAGGTCGATCCGCAATTCATCGGCAAGCTGGTCATGGAGTTGCTGTCGCCGTCCCGCACTCATCAGCGGCGGGCGCTGGAGATTGCGCAGCTCCTGGGGCTGGGCCGTCAAGTTGAACCGACGCTGGCGGAGTTGGCCGGCGACGAGGATCAATACGTCCGCCTGGAGGCGGTGCGTCTGCTGGCCTCGCTGGGAACGCCGCTGGCACAGGAGATTCTTCGCGTCGCGCTGCACGACAAGTCGGCGCTCGTGCAGGAGGCAGCGCGGCAGGGATTGCCGGAACTCCCCTTGGCGGTCGATCCCACGGTGGAATTGGCGCCGCCTGAGCCGTCGTTTGCTGCCGCTGCGAACGTTGGCCTATCGTCCCAGTAGGAGATCAGGAAATGGAAGGGATAGCCGGGAATGCCTTTTTCGTTCTCGCTCAAGTCGGCCCGACGTCGTCGCCGGGAACCAGCAAGTTGCCGCTGCTGGATTTGCCGGCGGTGGCGCTGTGTATCGGGGCGATTGCCCTGGTGCTGCTGGCGGCAATGATCGTGTCGGGCCTGTTATCGGCGTCGGCGCGCCGCGAAACGAACCATCCGCGCCGCTTGCTCTGCGAGCTGTGTGAAGCACACGGCTTTCGCCGCCGCCAGCAGCGGGCCCTGATTTCGGCTGCCACTACGCTGGGGGTGCAGCAGCCAGCCCGCTTCTTCCTGGAACGCAGTCTGCTCGATCAGGCTGCCGGGCACCCGAAGCTCTCTGCGCGGCGCAGCGATCTCTTGGAGATTGCCGGCGAGCTGTTTGGACCGACCGAGAAGGTTTAGCCGTGGGGGCGATTATCCCTTGGTTCCAAACGGATCTACGTCAGCGGGCGTGGCCGGAGTCGTTGGCATGGGCATGGGCATGGGGGCCGGCTCGGCGGGAGTTTTGGCGCCGGGCGTCCGCTTGCGGAACTGGCCGGCTCCGACGTCGCTCCGTCCCCCCAGGCCGATCGTCTTTTCCTCGGGCTTCCAGCCCATCCGCTCCAGGAACTCGCCCACGGAGACTTTCTCTACGCCATTGACGATCCGTTCATCTTCCAACTTGTTCAAACTATCCTGGAACGTCTTCACATCGGCGCTGGTGGCATCGGTGGGGATCTTGCCTTCGACCAGGTATCGCGTACGCACCGTGATCGCTCCCTCGAGCGTGCCGTCCTCCATGAGGTGCGCATCCACCGTTCCGCCGTTGATGCGGATCAGATTCTTGACTAGCTCGGTGTCATCCAGCCCGTCGTTGTCAACGTCCATGCTCCCGACCAGGGCGATGCCCAAGTGCTGGCCCGGCGACCAGGCAGGAGTTTGAATCCAATCCCCCGGCAGGATCGGATCGGAGGCCTTGTCCTCGAGAATGCGGCATTCCGCCTGATGCGCTCCCAGCACGCGCACGACTTCAATGCGGCCCTTGGCGTCGAGCTTGGCAATCCGGTCGGTGCCGCCTCCATCCGCGCTGGCCACTTCTTGCAATTTGAACGCGCTGGCCTGCTGCTGGCTGAAGACGGAAAAGGTCATTTGACGGGACAGGCCGTCGGCCGATCCGAGATTGATCCAGGTCAGGCGTTGCCGCTGATTCACCCAGATGATCAGGCCGTCGGGGTTGTCAAAGTTTGCGCCCTGATCGGCTTCCAGCGCCCGAACAAAGTCCTGCGCCAAAGCCAGGCTTTTCTGGAGCTTCCCGATGCGCTCGTTTTTATCGGCAATCGCGTTGTTCAGGGTGGCAACGTTTCCGTCCAGCGTCTTCTTGTCCTCTTCATACTGGGTCTTCAGGTCGTCCTTTTCTTTGGTGGCCTGGACGAGCTGATCGTTGAATTGTTGCTTGGCGGCGCTATAGTCCGTGATCGCGGCTTGCAAATCGTCTTCCGCCTTCTTCTTGGCGGCGGTCAAGTCTTCGATCAGTTGGTCCTTCTGGGCGATGGTCGTGGCGGCGGTGGCATTGGTTTGGGTCACCGACTCATTTTTGCTGGTGATGATGTTCAAGAACCGGTTGACCATGTCCTTGTAGTTCTCTTTGGGATTGTTCGGATCATCCCCGAGAATCTGAACGTCGTCTCTGAATTGGTCGAGCCACTTGGTAACCTCCGGATCGTCAGCTCCACCGGCGGCCGCTTTGGCCGCAGCCACGTCTCTCGGCTCGGCTTCCCCGATCGTGTGCTTAAGCGCGGTCAACTGGTAGTTGGCCTTCTTTTGCCCCAGGTCGTTCGTCTGGGCGGTATCCTGCGCAGTCTTGAGGAGACCATCCAACTTGTTGGCTTCCGCATAAAAGACGTAGGTGGTGATCGCCAGCACCGCGGATACGAGGGCGAACAAAATGACCGCGATCTGCATCCCCTGACCTTCGCGAGACGCCATGACTCAACTCCTGAGGGAGAGCTACCAATCGATGCCGGGAATCCGGCACGAAAACAGATTCCAAGGTTAGGTTCGATTACCCTTCGGGGGGTTATTCCCGAGCCTGCCTGCGGCTGCGCAGAACCCCTGCGCAAGTCGCTTCAATACCTGGATTTGAGTCTAAATGCCGTCGCAGGGGGTGTCAACGACTTTTTGCCAGTTGGGGGCTGGAGATTGGCCCATTGCGCCCGGATATTTGGTTAAGAACCGGAGTTCCAACGAGACCGGAGGAGATACAATTCCCTCCTTGCGGCTCTGGGTCGGTTCCTTGACAAAGGCAGGTTGCTCAAGTAATTACGGCTACTTGCGCTTGCACGAAATGAACCAGGTTCGTCCCCTGCCGAGGTACGATTCGATGCCCACCACGACAAAGCGTCCCGACTTTCCGCCCGGCGAGGGGGAGGGCGTTTCCGAACCGGAATCTCCTCCCGACCGCTTGCTGGTCGTGGCCGCCGACGAGGATGCCGAGTTTGACGATTTTGATGAGGAGGATTTCGACGACGAATTCGACGACGACTTTGAGGAGGAGCTCGACGACGAATACGAGTTGGCCGACCTGGAAGAGGTGACCGACGACGATCTGGCCGACGACGACGATGGGTTGGACGAGTTCGGCGGTGACTTCGTGGACGAGGACGAGGAGGCCGAGCCGGCCGCTGGACCGGATGCCGAGGAAGAGGCGCCGGAAGGGGGCAAAAAGAAGAAGGGAAAGGCGAGCCCGCCTCAAGACGAGGACGACTGAAGTGCGCCGTCGGTGGCTTCGCCGACCGTTGCAGACGAATCGTCGCCGGCATTATCAGCCGCAGGTTCCTTTGCCAAATACTCGGCCTCAATCACTCGCATCGAGCGCCATTTGCCCCCCAGAAAGCGGGCCAGGTACACCAGGCTGAGCGCCGAGAGCCAGGCGGTCAGCACCCACCACCAGCCGTACAGCCCCCACTCGAGCCACACCTGGCCGCATCGCCCCACGGCGACGCATACAGCGGAGATGACGCTGGTGGCCAGCAGGATGAACCGCGTGTCCCCCGCACCCTTGAGCGCGCCGACGAAGACGATTTGCACGGCGTCGAACAGGCAATAAGCGGCCACGAACCGCAGCAGCACGACGGTCGTCTCGCGCACCGCCGCAAACTCCGCAGGGTCGGCAAATCTGCCATGGGCCAGCAAAAACAAGTCGGGGACGGCAAAATACAGAACTCCGAAGAATCCCGTATAAACCAGCGCCAATAGTAGCGACGTCCAGGTCGCTCTAGCCGCCAGATCGTCCCGCCCCTCGCCCAGCTTTTGCCCCACCAGCGTGCTGACGGCAATGCTAATGCCGAACACAGGAATGAACGCGATGGCGTTGACGTTGAACGCCAGTGACGTTGAGGCGGCGGCCACCTTGCTGATCTGCGAAACGAAGAGCGTCAGGAGGGAGAAGGCAGCCGCCTCAATGAGCATCGGCAGTCCGCCAGGAGCGCCGAACCTCAGCAGCCGGCGAAACAGTTCGCCATCGAACCGATTTCCCGAGTCGAGCCCGTATTCATCGCGGTTTTCCGCCCAGCGCATCAGCAGCCAGAAAGCGGCCACCGAAAACCACTGCGAAGCCACCGTCGCCCAAGCCGCGCCGGCCATCCCCATCTCGGGAATGCCGAACTTGCCGAAGATCAGGACGTAATCGAGTCCCAGATTGACCACGGTGCTCAGTCCTTGGACCACCATGACCACGCGAGTCAGCCCTCGGCCCGTGTAGAACGACGACATGGCGTTGCTCAAGACGGTCGCGCCGGCGCCGAAGGCCAGGATTTGAAAGTACTGGATCGAAAGTTCCGAGATTTCGGCGGTGGCTCCGCTTTTGCGCAACAGGAGCGGGGCGAGGGGGATCGACAGCAGGAAGAGCGGCGTCATCAGCCAGCCGAATCGCACCCCCTGCGCGACGGCCAGTCCAATCCGCTCCCTGCGGCCGGCCCCGTAGTACTGGGCCACGAACGTGTTGACGTACGACGCAATGCCGCCCGCGAAACAGATCATCGTCCAGTGGAACATGCCGGCAGGCAGAGAAGCCGACATGGCGTCGCTGGAGTACCACATCAGAAACATGCGGTCCACGAACCACTGGACCGACCAAAAGCCGGTCGAGATCATCATCGGCAGCGCGATTTGCAGGACCTCGCGGGCGCCGCAGGGGCGAGTCCACCAGGTATCCTGCCGCGTTGGAGCCGGCCTGGCTCTCTGGTCCATGGGCTTGCCCTTTGCTTCCTGCCGTAGAAGATACCTGCGAACCCTCTGTGGGCGTACCCC
>DATKDU010000285.1:0-3053 GCA_035512595.1 Pirellulaceae bacterium | reverse complement strand
GAAGGAAAATCGCAGCCCCCCTGGTGCCGCGATTCGCGGATCGAGGATAGCGACGGGCTGCAAGTCTGGATCGACACCAGAAACACGCAGAATATCCACCGCGCCGGCCGCTTCTGCCATCGCTTCGCGCTCCTCCCCGTCGGCACTGGCAAGAGCTTGTCTGAGCCCCTGGCGGCACTGTTGGCGATCAACCGGGCCAAGGAAAGCCCCCGCGAAATCCCCCGCGGAAGCGTTCACGTGAGGAGCCAAACGCACCGCGGCGGTTACACCTTGGAAGCGTTCATCTCGGGCGACGCTCTCACCGGCTTCAGCCCGGTCGATCAGCCGCAACTGGGCTTTTTCTATGCGGTCGTCGATAAAGAGCTCGGCCTGCAAACGTTCAGCCTTGGCCCGGAGTTTCCGTTCGACGACGACCCGAGCTTGTGGGGCACCCTCCAATTGGTGCGCTAGTGATGTCCGACCCGCCGGCACTCGTCCACGGTCTCCCCGACGATCCGCGGGCGATGCTCGACTTGCTGGCACAGTCGTGGCCGCAGCCCGAGCGGTCGCTGCAATATCAATCGCTGGCCATGGCGCTCGCCGGGGGCTCGCGTGACAGCTTTGTCTGTGTTCGCGCACTGTGCGGCGATGCGCTCGTGGGCGTCGTGCTCGCCCAGCAGCTTCCCGGACGCACTGCCGCCGTCTAT
Source organism: Pirellulaceae bacterium (assembly GCA_035512595.1). Lineage (GTDB taxonomy): Bacteria > Planctomycetota > Planctomycetia > Pirellulales > Pirellulaceae > DATKDU01. Next base: position 2,367 of record DATKDU010000285.1, on the reverse strand, counting down.
CCGCCGCAAACGACCGATGCGTCTCCGGCCGACCTTTCCACGCAGCTTTTAGACGCGCTCAAAGAATCGCTGCACACCGGCGGCATCGTCCTGGCCCAGTCCCTCCTCTCCCTTGATCAAGCGGAGGACGAAGCGCGGCTCGCCGCCGCCGGGTTTACCGGTGCCGCCACGCTGCTCTACATGGCCAGCGATGGCGTCGTATTTCCCGATCGACCGCCGATCAGCGAACTGGCGCTCGAGCCGGCCACGCTCAAGAACGAACCACGCTTGCAGCAAGTGATCGAGGCGACCTACGAAGCAACCCTCGATTGCCCGCTGCTCAACGGCCTGCGAACGACCGACGACGTGGTTGCCGGCTATCGGGCGGTGGGCACGTACCGCCCCGAGCTGTGGCTGATGGCTCGTTGCGGGGACAGGGACGTCGGCTGCCTGCTCCTGGCCGATCATCCCGACGAAGGAAATTTGGAGCTTGTCTACCTGGGAGTGCTCCCCGCCGCGCGCGGCCGCGGCTTTGGGCTGGCGCTCGCCAGGCACGCGCTGTGGCTCGCCCAGCAGCTCGCCCGCGAGCGTGTCGTGCTGGCGGTGGACGCGGCCAATGCGCCGGCGATCCGGCAGTACGAAGCGGCCGGTTTTTTTGGCTTCGATCAGCGTCTGGTGATGATCAAGACTCTTTGATGGGTACGATTACGGTACGCGACACAATGGCTTCTTCGCCCGCCATTGCGGCAACCTGAAGTCGAGTCGGCATTTTGCGGCCCAAGACACAACTGCCGTCGCCGCCTGCACTTGTCGCAATTGGTGACAGTGCTATCCACAGTCTCGTTTTTTCAGACGACAATATTTCCACCACGTCAATTTTTGTCGCGATCGGGCAATCTGGGTTTGAGCCACCGGCCTTTGCCGGCCGTTTGGCTGACGCTTGGCCGAACTAAAAAAATTCTTCTCGCGATCTTCCCGTGACCGGTTGCAACCGACGCTAGCAAGTTTACAATCGGCCCCTCGTTGACCCATTCGCCTCCCGTGGCCGCCTCAGCCGCGAGTGGCACTTTCACGATTTCGCGCTGCTGAAGCAGGCAGCCGAGGCCGGGTGTTTCGCACTCGGGGAAATGAATTCCCTATTGGTTTCGGCGCTCGCAGTGCGCGCAAAGGATGCCAGGCGTGAACAACGATATGGAGATCGTGTCGGCGATTACACGCGCAATTGCCGAACGGGTTGGTAAAGACCGATTCCAAATGTGGCTGGCGGAAGCCACGGTCAGCCTTCAGGAGCGGACGCTTTCCATTCGCGTCGCCGAGGCGTTCAAGCTGGAGCGCGTCCGCCGCATCTTCCGCGGCGACCTGCTGGCCGCCGCCCAAAGCGTGCTGGGGTACGAGCCGGACCTGGTGCTCGCGATCGATCACGCCGCGCAGAAGGCGGCCAAGGAGGCGGCCGCTGAGCCGGCGACGCCGAGCGACACGCAACTGGAACTGTTTGCGCAAGGCTCGCAGCCCCCCGAGATTCCCGCGGAGACCGAGACCACACCGGCGACCGTCCCCTTCCGTCCGCTGCGGCGGTCTTTCGCCTCGCTCGACGCGCTCGTCGTCGGCGACGGCAATCGGGTCGCCCATGCGGCGGCCGCCAGCCTCCTCGCGCGACTGGGAAAAGTCTCGCCGCTGTTGTTTTACGGCCCCACCGGCTGCGGCAAGTCGCATCTGCTCGAGGGAATCTGGACCACGGCTCGCAAATCGGGCCAGGTGAAGCGGGTCATCTATCTCACCGCCGAGCAGTTCACGACGCACTTCGTCGAAGCGCTGCGGGGCTCGGGGCTTCCCAGCTTCCGCAGCAAGTATCGCGACGTCGAATTGCTCCTCATCGACGACGTGCAGTTCTTTGCCGGCAAGCAATCGACGCTGGTCGAGCTGCTCTATACGATCGACACGCTCCTCCGCGAGGGGCGGCAGATCGTCCTGGCCGCCGACCGGCAGCCGGCGGACCTCAAGTTCCTCGGCGCCGATATTGCCGCCCGGATTTCCGGTGGGCTGGTCTGCGGCATTGAGCCCGCCGACTATGCGATGCGGGAGGAAATCCTAAATCGGCGTGCCGCGAAGGACGGTCTTTCCGTGCCGCGGGAAGTACTCGCGCATCTGGCCGCGGAGCTGGCGGGTGACGGCCGGCAGCTTGCCGGGGCGCTCAACCGGCTGTCGGCCGTGTCGCACGCCCACGAGCGGCCGATCACCATGGAGCTGGCGGAGACGGCACTCGTGGACATTTTTGCCGCGTCGCGACGGGCGGTTCGCTTGCCGGACATCGTCGGCGCTGTCTGCCACTTGTTCGGCCTGGAGCCGGAGCAAATCCATTCCCCCAGCCGCTCGCCGACAGTTAGCCAT
>DATKDU010000284.1:0-2754 GCA_035512595.1 Pirellulaceae bacterium | reverse complement strand
CAGGAGGCCCGCCAGCGACGGCAGTTGGCTCTTCAAACCGCACAGGAGGTTGCTTGATGACTGCCGCGGCGCTAAAACGACCAATGGCCTGGGCGGAGGATAGGGCTCTGCTGAGGAGCAACCCGAGCGCCGTCCCAGGGGTCAAGACCGAAGGGGCGGCCGGCCAGCTCACTTACGGCCGGCCGTCCCGACTACCCGCCACACGCCCACTTCGGGATTGGCACCAAAGCGATAAACCTTCGCGGCAGAATGCCGCGATCACATTCGCAGGAAGCGCCCCTCAACTCGCTAATGCCAACAGGCAGGCACTCCATTTTCCGCTGAACCAAGACAGAAAGAGGTTCGCTCTCATGAAGTACAGCCTGCGGAGCCTGATGCCATGTCTGACTACGAAGTGATTCCATTGGGCCTGCTTATGGAGTGGCCCAGTTCCCTTGCGGCTGAATACGAACAGAAGCTCGCCGACGCCCTGTCGGTAGCCCTGATGAAAAAGAGTGCCGAAGGCTGGGAACTTGTCAGCACTTACGCCCACCCCAGTCACGGCGGACCGGGATATGCAATCTTTCGTCGAACCCCACTAGCCCAACCGCCAGTATCGCTCCCATGAAATTGTCCATCCGCGGCTTGCTCTGGCTGACGGTGGTGGTGGCGCTTGTCCTGGCGTGGTGGGTGGACAGGGGACGAATGACTGCCCGCTTCTCTGAGCGTGACAGGGCTTGGCGAGAATCGGTTGACAAATCGCTCACTGAGATTGCCGCGAGAACTGGACAGGTAGCACGGATCGAAACCCCGGATGGGGAGCTATGGAGTGTGGCTACGATTAAACAAATCCCTTCGCACGAAAGTCCGGCACCACCGCCGAATCTGCCCAAGAAGTAGGCAGGAAATCCAAACGGTATCAATACCCGCCCGAGTCGAACATCGACGCACCGCCCCACAAAATCGCAGAATGACTCAACTGGGCCGCGTGCCCGGACCGCCCTCCGTTCTCAGCACCTTGTTGGTTCGTCGGGCGGAATAAACCTCACTGCCACTCTGGCTCAGCACCTTGTTGGCCGGCGTGAATCCTGGGATTCGCTGCCGCCATGAAGGTCGAACTCTGGCCCATCGATCGGGTCAAAGGGGCGCAACCGGTCGTCCGCTAACGTGCTAGCAGAAAGTTGTTAAAGTGGCCTCCCAGGTCAGACTGGAAGTGTCGAGCTTTCAGGTCCCGCCCAGTTGTGGTTGTTCATCGAAGGCGCAGCGCGGCAGGCAACGGCGGCGCACGTCGTTGAGGAAGAGTTGTTCCGCAAATTGCTGGCGCTGGGCCGACAACTCTACGGACAGTTTCTGGCGCTGCAAGGAACGGGCGACGTGGGCGAGCGGTCTACGTTCCCGGAGGGCCGCGAACTGCGGCGACTGGAGGAGTCGCATGGGCGTGCGCTGGTTTCTGGCTCGACCGCGCGGTGTATGGCACGCGCGCGGGGCATCGGCGGCCTGAGCCTTCTGCTCGGTGCTCAGCGACTTCCTGACGCCGAACCAGGTGAATTGCAGAGCCACGGCCGCCATCGTCCCCCGCAGCCGCTGGGCCGGGGAGAGCGAGCTGCTCGTGGCTCATCAACCAATGTGGTCATGCGTAGTGGTTCCTGTGGGTGGTGTGGAATCTCGTCGAACGCCTCGTCCGAGATGAAGTCGTTGGCCAGGGGCCGGTCCTTGGCGCGGAGCTTCTTCTGCGTCGGCTTCGACTTGCCTGGATGCCGCGCGAGATCGAGGCCCTGGTGGTGGTTGCTGGTGAACGACGAGAGCCCGGCCGCGATGGCATTGTTAGATCAGGGCTAGACCCGGACGTTGTAAGGCGGGTCGCTGTTAACCAGGTGAATCGACGCGCCGGCCAGCAGCCGGTCCACGTCCTCTGGCTTGCTGCTGTCACCACACATAAGACGGTGCTCGCCCAGGATAATAATGTCTCCCGGCTTCGTCGTCGCCTCGTCCGGCGGCGCCGGGACCTCGTCGGGATCGCACAACCCGTCTTGCACCGGCTGCAGCCACTTGGCCAAGGCGTCCTCGGAGAACCCGAGGAGGGCGAGGTCGAAGTTGGCGGACTTGAGGTCCGCCAGCTCCAGGGGGAGCAGTTCCTTGTCCCACTCGGCAATCGTCGCCGTCTGGTTGTCGGCGATCCGGTAAGCCTTGATCTGATCGGGCGTGAGATCCTTGGCGACGTGGACCGGGACCTTGGCCAGGCCGAGCTTTCGCGCCGCCTTCCAGCGGGTGTGCCCGACGATGATTACGCCGTCGGCATCGACGACGATTGGCTGCCGGAACCCGAACTCCTTGAGCGACGCCGCGACGGCATCCACGGCGCTGTCGTTGACGCGCGGGTTGCGGAAGTAGGGTTGCGGATGTCCACGATCAGTGTTCCCCGGAGAATCGTGCCGTCGTCGAAGAGGGCTTCGCCGGTCACCAGATCGATGATGACGCCAAAGCACTCCGCGTCCTCGCCGTCGACGTTGCTCCCGCAAAACTCCAGCATCAGAAGATTGTTCGCAAGAAAGCCTTCGGCCGTGCCCGGTTCGGCACCTGCGCCGCCAGCGATGACCGCGACGCCCCTCCCCGCCACCAACCCGGTGTTGATGTCGATCTCTCCGTAAAACTGAACCACCGCGGCGACCTCTTCCGAGTCGGGCTCAATAGAAGCGTCCGTGCACCAGCAGGTCGGCCGCCGATGCGGAATGGACCGGCCATCCGGCTGCAATCAGGGCGGCGGCAGCCAGGCCG
>DATKDU010000283.1:0-4871 GCA_035512595.1 Pirellulaceae bacterium | reverse complement strand
TACGAGTGGCCGGAGGAGAAAGTCCGGCTGCGGTTCTCGGCACCGCGAACTTTCGTGTATTACGGACCGGGCGGTTTTCCTGGCGAAGCTCACAACCGGGCCGGCGACGATGTATTTTCCATTGACGTTCCAATCTCGCCAGCAGGCGAGGCAGAACGCGCGAAACAAGTGGCCGAGAGCCTGCAGGGAAAGCGGTCCGAGGGATACAACGTCAAACTCGTTACAGGCAAACGCGACCCTGAATTCACCGTCCACTGGTCCACGGCCGAGGACGATCGCTGGCGGGTCATGCCGCTGCACCGCTTTGTGCCGCCGTGGCGTCAGTCGCCCGATGATGAACAGTCGCTTGCGCCCGCACCGCCGCCGCCGGAGCTCGCCGGTGGCGATTGGCTCCGCGGCCGCGAGGTCTTCTTCAGCGAGCAGGCCCTCTGCTCCAAATGCCACTCCGTCGGCGGACTCGGCGGCTCGATCGGGCCGAACCTCTCCAACCTGCGGCATCGAGACTACGCCTCGGTCGTCCGGGACGTGACGCTGCCGAGTTACGCGATCAATCCCGACTACATCACCTATAGCGTCCTCTTGTCCGACGGCCAGTCGCTCAGCGGCGTCGTCAGAAGCGAAGGGGATAAGCTGCGCATCGGCGATATCAAAGGCAACGAACATGTCATCGCTCGCGAGGAGATCGAGCTGCTCAAGCCCCAGCCGATCTCGACGATGCCCGACAATATCGTCAAGACATTGCCCCCCGAGAAGCTCCGCGATTTGCTCACCTTCCTTTTGCTCGCTCCGCCGCCGGAGCTCGAGCCCGCGCCGATCACGCGCCCCGGCGCTCCGCCGCCGCGCATGCGGTCCGAAGTCGAATCGGCACTCGCCGGCAGTGAAAAGCTCGATCCGAAAAAACTCAAGGAGTTGAAGCTGGTCCTCGTCGCCGGGCCGAAAGACCACGGCGAGAACGAGCACGACTATCCCGACTGGCAGAAGCGGTGGAACAAGCTGTTTTCGCTCGCGCCGAACGTCAAGGTGGAGACGGCCGAGGTGTGGCCGAGTGCCGAGCAGCTCAAAACGGCCGACGTGCTCGTCTGGTATTCCGCCAATCCGGGCTGGTCGCCGGAGAAGGCCAAGGAGATCGACGATTTCCAGGCTCGCGGCGGCGGGATGGTGTACCTGCACTTCGCCGTCAACGGACAGCGAGCGCCGGACCAGCTTGCCGAGCGGATCGGCCTGGCGTGGGGACCGAGCAGGTTCCGCCACGGGGCGCTCGATCTGGCGTTCCAGACGGAATCCAAACACCCGATCGTGCGGAACTTCACCAAGGCCCACTTCGTGGACGAAAGCTACTGGAACCTCGTCGGCGATCCGTCGAAGATCACTTTGCTGGCCAGCGGCGACGAAGATGGAATGCCGCGGCCTCTACTGTGGACCTACGAGCGCGGCAAAGGGCGCGTCTTCGTCTCCATCCTCGGGCACTATAGCTGGACCTTCGACGACCCGCTCTTTCGCACGCTCATCTTCCGCGGCATTGCCTGGACGGCGGATGAGCCGATCGATCGGTTCAATGACCTGGTGCCGATCGGATCGCGGATTGCGGAGTGACTTCAGCGCGAGGAAATCGTCGGTTGGCGTCACTCCTCGACCACCGGGTTGGTCAGCTTGCCAATCTTCTCGATCTCAATCGTCACCGTGTCCCCGTGCTTGAGGAAGACCGGCGGCGTGCGGGCCATTCCGACGCCGTGCGGAGTGCCGGTGAGAATGACGGTACCGGGTAGCAGCGTGGTCGAGCCGCTGAGGAACTCAATCAGCGTCGGCACGTCGAAGATCATGTCCTCGGTGGTCCAGTCCTGCATCGCCTCGCCGTTGAGCACCGTGCGAATTCGCAGCCCGTTGGGATTGGGAATCTCGTCCGCCGTCACCAGCCGCGGGCCCAAGGGGCAGAACGTGTCAAAGGTCTTGCCGCGGCACCACTGACTGCCGCCAAAATCCTTCTGCCAGTCGCGAGCACTGACGTCGTTGCCGCAGGTGTACCCCAGGACGTAGTTCAAGGCGTCGGCATTGGCAACATTCTTGCACTTTTTGCCGATCACGACCGCCAGCTCGCACTCGTAATCGACTTGTGTGCTCTTGAGCTTCGTGGGCAGCACGATCGGGTCGTTCGGGTTCTGCACGGCCCCTGGCGACTTCATGAACAGCACCGGCCACTTGGGGATGGGGGCCTTCCCTTCCTCCGCGTGCCGTTTGTAGTTCAGGCCGATACACAGGATGGCCGTCGGCATCAGCGGGGCGAGGACCTTGGCCATGTGGGCCTTGAAGCTCGTTACGCGATACTCGCCGAAAATATCGCCGTCGATCTGCATGGCCGAGCCGTCGGCCTGCTCGGCGGCATAGTGAATCTGGCCCTGGGGGTCGGCGTAGCGGATGATGTTCATGATTCCTACCTGTAAAGCCGCGACCATTGGTCGGGGGAATCCCAAAACCGTCGGGACGCTCATTGTAAATGGAACCTCGCCCCCCGAATACGCGGAATCCGGCCGCGGCCGTCTACCGCGTGCCGCCTGCCGGCTTCAGCCGGCATTTGTCTGCCACCAGCTTTAGCTGGTGGGGCAAGGCGTCGTGAGCTTCGGAAAGAAGCAGCTTCCTTGGGTCCAGGCCTACATCAGAAATCAAAAGGAGCACCATGCCAGCGGCCGCATCCAGGACAGGCTGGAGCGCGTGGCGATAGATGATGACGGCACTCCTCTGCGTGGCTAAAGCCCGGACAAAGCCAGCTCAAGTTGGCTGGAGGAAGAGTTCTTTGGCCCTGGAATCCACCATCTCAAGCTGGTGGCAGACAGGTGCCGGCTGAAGCCGGCAAGCCGCTACCGGCCGGATTGTGGACCGGAGTGTACAATGCGGTTCGTTGCTCGGGGCCACGTCTTACCAGAACACCGATTGGCTCAGAGTCACCGGTGATTGCCGTGTCAGCCGCAGTTCCCCATGTGCGACACGAACACGGCATCCTTTTCAGCTCACGCCACCTGCCCGGCACCTAAAGGGCTCGCACACCCCACAATTGAAGTGTCACATGCCCAACAAAACTGGCCGTTTTCAATTCAGTCTACGAGCCCTTTTGGGGGTGACGACGATCGTGTGCATTTGGGCGGGACTGATTGGCTTCAACGTGAATCAATTCCAAACTGCACGAAACAGCGGTACTGGACCGGCAGCCCTCGGCGTTTTACAAATGCACGCCATCGCTTGGTGCATCGCTGGGATCGTCGCGCTGATTTTCGCATGGAACGTTTCAGATCGAGAAAACCGCACTCTCGCAGTACTCGTCGCCGCGCTCTCCGCGATAGGATTTGCCGGCAATTCCCTTCTCTTGCTAGGCGCATTTTGACATTAGGTCTTCCTTGACTTCCGTCTCGCCATTCGGGGCCTCAATGGCCGGCGTTCGGCACGCGCGGGGGTGCCACCGGGAAAACCTGCTAGAATGGTGTCATGGAAGTAGCCAAGCCAACCCAGTTCTCATTGGCAGTTCTCTTTCAACTGACCTTCTTGACTGCCTTTCTATGCGGTCTGTGGCGAATCTACCCTCGGGAAGTACACCCAGGCTTTGCGTTTCACTCGCTTGCTGCGCAATCTTTCGTCTTGATCTTGGCGGGGGCGGCAATCGGCATCTTCTTGGGGAGCATTGCCGGACACCGACTCCGCTGGGTATTGGCGGGATGTTCGGTCGGTGCGCTGTCAGGGCTCTATCTATTGTGGCGGCAAATTGAGATTTGGAACTCATGTTAAAGCCGCGCTGCTCTTACTCATATTGACTTGTCGCGCACCGGAGGTAGTTATGGCGACGCACTAGCACCACGTTCCCGAACACATCATCACCACCAGTGCGAGAACTCGGTGCAAGGGATCGTGGGCGCATTGGACGCTCCATAGCCAGTCAGCCAGTCGTCGAGGTAAACTAAAATTCTCACCACACCGCTCCCCCCGCTTGGAGCTTGGACTTGAATTGCACGTGCGATCGGCGATTGTTTCTCTCCTTGGCTGCCGCGGCACTGGCGATCTGTCCGCTGGCCGCGGCCGAGGAGCCGCTGACCGCCGAGCAGACCGAGTTTTTCGAGGCCAAGATCCGCCCGGTTCTTGTCAAGCACTGCTACGAGTGCCATTCATCGGAGTCGAAGGAGCTGCAAGGAGGCCTCAAGCTCGATTCGCGCGAGGGAGTGATGAAAGGAGGGGACGGCGGGCCGATCATCAAGGCCGACGATCCCGCCGGCAGCCGTTTGATCAGCGCGCTCAAGTGGGAAGAACTGGAAATGCCGCCAGAGGGCAAACTCCCACCGGGCATCGTCGCCGATTTCGAGAAGTGGATTGCCATGGGTGTGCCTGATCCGCGCATGGCTGGTGCCGCGACATCAAAAGAGACGAAAACAATTGACTTCGCCAAGGCCCGCGAGCACTGGTCGTATCGGCCACTCGCGTCGCCGCCGCTGCCGGCCGTGAAGGATGCCGCCTGGGCCAGGTCGCCGCTGGATACCTTCGTATTGGCGAAGCTCGAAGCGAGCGGACTGTCGCCCTCGCCGGCTGCCGACAAGCGGACGCTGCTGCGGCGGCTGTATTTCGATCTGGTCGGATTGCCGCCGGCCTATGACGACGTGCAAGCCTTCGAGCAGGATCAGGCCCCGGATGCCTTCGAACGCCAGACGGACCGGCTGCTCGCTTCGCCTCGCTACGGCGAGCGGTGGGGCCGCCATTGGCTCGACGTGGCCCGCTATGCCGACACGAAGGACGGAGTCCTGATGTACGGCGACGACCGCATCCGGCCGTATGCGTACACCTACCGCGACTATGTCATCCGCGCGTTCAATGAGGATTTGCCGCTGGATGAATTCATT
>DATKDU010000282.1:0-8995 GCA_035512595.1 Pirellulaceae bacterium | reverse complement strand
CCGCACCAGCCCCAGGAAGGCGTTCAGCTCATCGACGGTGCCGTAAGCCTCGATCCGCAGATCGTCCTTGCGAACCCGCCGCCCGGCAAACAGACCCGTGTCCCCCGCATCGCCCGTCTTGGTGTAGATTTTCATGGGATTTTCTGGCGGCAGGACTGGGGAGTTTCGACACCAGTGGCGGAGAGGTACGTATAATCGCCAGAGGGAAATTCCCAGAGGGGGAACACTGATCTGCGCTAATCTTCACTAATCCGATACCGGCCGCGCTCGGACATTAGTGAAGATTAGCGGAGATTAGTGTTCCATCCCTCCGTGTCTTGCCCACCTTCAATTCCTTACTGGCTTTTGGGAACCATGGCAATGAATCATTTCCCAGCACATTTCGTTCTTTGGACGTTGATTTTCGCTCCCATTGCCGCCCGCGGCCAGGATTCGATCGAAGGAAAGCTTCTCGGCAATGTCGAGCAAATCACCCGCGGCTTCGTCAAAGCGGGGGAAGGCTACTTCTCGCCCGACGGGACGAAGATCATCTACCAGGCACAGCCGCAGGATTATCCGTTTTACCAGATTTTTACGCAGCCGCTTGCCGGCGGCGAGCCGAAGCTCGTGAGCACCGGCCGCGGCCGGACGACGTGCAGCTATTTTTCACCGGACGGAAAAAAGATCCTGTTCGCGTCGAGCCATCTCGATCCGGACATCGACAAGACCGAAGCGGCCGAGCGGAAGCAGCAGGAAGATGACAAGAAATCGGGAGTCCGCCGCCGCTACAAGTGGGATTTCGATCCGCACATTGACATCTTCGAGGCCGATCTCGACGGACATATTCTCCGCCGGCTCACCGACGCCAAGGGATACGATGCCGAGGGAGCCTGGTCGCCCGACGGCAAGCTGATCGCCTTTTGCAGCGACCGGGACGGCGACCCCGATATCTATGTGATGGATGCCGACGGCGGCAACGTGCGGCAATTGACGAACGCCCCGGGGTACGACGGCGGGCCGTTCATCTCTCCGGACGGCAAGTGGATCGCGTTTCGCAGCGATCGCAAGCAGGCGGACCATTTGCAAATCTTCGTGATCGGCATCGACGGCAAGAACGAGACGCAGCTCACCGACACCAACGGCGTCAACTGGGGCCCGTACTGGCACCCCCGCGAGCCCTACCTCATCTGGTCGGGGGCGGATCATTCCGATCCCACTGCCCGGCCAAACTACGACCTGTGGCTCGCAAAGTATTCGATTGACGGCGGCAAGTTTGCGATCGACAAGCCGATCCGCGTCACCGACTTCGCGGGTGCCGACGTCCTGCCGGTCTTTTCTCCCGACGGCAAGAAGCTGATGTGGACCAGCACGCGGACGGAAGACCATTCGAGCCAGCTCTTCATCGCCGACTTCAAGCTGCCGTGATATCAAGTCCACGGTCCAAAGTCCAAAGTTGTTGGACTTCTGACTTTGGACTCCTCGTCGCCATGCGTCAAATCAAGGCCGCCGGCATTCTGGTCACTCGCGGGCGACCGATCGAGTCATTCTTACTGATGCGGCACGCTAGCCGCTGGGATCTGCCCAAGGGGCATCTCGACGAAGAGGAGAGCGACACCGAATGTGCCCTCCGCGAGCTGCGTGAAGAGACCGGCATCGGCGCAGACGATATTGAGATCGACCCCGACTTCCGCTTCACCATCGAATACGACGTCGATTCCAGGCGACACGGCGAGCGGCGTCACAAGACGGTTGTCTACTTTCTCGGGCGACTGCTCCGCGACGTGACGATCACCCCCACCGAGCACGCCGGCTCTCAATGGTTCCCCTGGCATCCGCCGCACCGCATCCAGGAGCAGACGATCGACCCGCTGCTGGCGGCCGTGGAGGAGCATCTGGCAAGCGCACAGTGACTGTTGGGTCCTTGGCGGCGGCCTTGGGAGCGGCTCCTCAAGGAACCAGAGGCACTTCTGGTTGCAGGAGGGAAGTGCGTCGGCTCAATTGCAGTCTGTCGATGGAACAAGCCACAAGTAGATTTGCTCGCGCGAGGCGCCGCCAATGATCTGGGACCTCCACTGCCACATGTCGGGCGTCAGCGGCCAGACGCCCGATCAGCGGATGGCCAAGCTGATCGAGATTGCCGACCGGATGGGGGTCGAGCGGTTCGTGTTTTTCATGGGCTATCCCTGGTCGCAGGATCCTTCGCCCGACGATTTCCGCCGGCAAAACGACCAGGTGATCGAAGCGCTGACGCATTGGCACCATCGGGCGGTCGGTTTTGCGTATCTGAATCCCAAGCATGAGGAGGAGAGCCTGAAGGAGATCGACCGCTGCGTGAAGGACGGCCCGCTGGTGGGCATCAAGCTGTGGGTCGCCGTGCGGGCCAGCGACAAGCGGCTCGATTCGATCATCCGCCGCGCGGGGGAGCTGAAGGCGGCCATCTACCAGCACGCGTGGCTGAAGGTTGGCAAAGATGGTCCACTCGCTCCGCGAGTGGCTGGACAGGTTGAAAACCTGTCCTACGCGAATCTCCCCGGCGAATCGACACCGATGGACCTCGTCGAGCTCGCGGCCCGGCACCCGAGTGTGCCGATCATCTGCGGCCATACCGGCGGCGACTGGGAACGGGGCATCCGCGCCGTCCGGGCCAGTAAGAACCTCTCGATCGACACCGGCGGCAGTGAGCCGACGGCTGGCTTCGTCGAAATGGCGGTCCGCGAACTGGGCCCCGAGCGGATCATTTACGGCAGCGACATCGGCGGCCGCAGCTTCTCGTCGCAACTCGCCAAGGTCACCGGCGCTGACGTGAGTGCCGCGGCGAAAAAGCTGATCCTGGGCGAGAACCTGAAGCGGATGCTGACGCCGATTTTGGAGGCCAAGGGGATGAAGCCATGATCCTAAAAGGGTAGTATAATGAGGCAATTCCGGACAGCGAGTCTACGATGGACGATGATTTATTGGGCGGCGATCAGTGGCGCGAATGGTGCATGATGACGCCGCAGGAGCGTTGGCGGGAAACGGAGAAGCTCTGGCAGACCTACCTGTATTTGGGAGGGAGTCTTGAACCAGATCCCGATCCGCAAAGTCCATTCTTTGATCCGGAAGCACCAGGTCCGCTGCCTGTTGATGGGCGGTCAGGCGTGCATCTTGTACGGCGGAGCGGAGTTTAGCAAGGACTTGGATTTGGCCGTTTTGGCCGATGCCAACAACCTGGAAATGCTGCGGTCAGCGCTCGATGAATTGCACGCGGAGCGAATCGCTGTGCCGCCCTTCGAGAGCCGCTACCTTGAAATGGGATTGGCGGTCCATTTCCGCGTTGGGCATCCTGATTTTTTCGGCACGCGCATCGACATCATGTCCAAGATGCGAAACGTGGATTCTTTCGACGTGCTGTGGGAACGAAGAACGACCGTCGAGTATGAAGGGGATGTGTTCGAGGTGCTCGCGCTGCCCGATCTCGTGAAGTGCAAGAAAACGCAGCGCGACAAGGACTGGCCCATGGTCGCCCAATTGGTGGCCTTCAATTACTTTCAGAATCGCGAGGCGCCCTCCGAAGCCCAAATCGATTTCTGGTTCCGGGAGTTGCGGACTCCGTCGCTGTTGATTGAGTTGGCTGCAAAGTTCCCGCCAGACTGCAAAAGGATAGCACTCGATCGACCGCTGCTGAATCTGGCCGCGGCATCCGATCCGCAATCCTTGCGAGTCGAGCTTGTGGAGGAGGAAAACCGCGAACGTGAGGCGGACCGCCTATACTGGGAACCGCTCCGGCGCGAGATCGAGCGTTTGCGACGCGAAAGGCGGTCATGATCGACGTTCATGTCTACGTTTCCCGCTGGCCCTTTCGCCGATTGCCGCTGGATGAAACCGCGAAACTGGTGAGGAAGCTGCGCGAGGAAGGGGTCGCGCAGGCCTGGGCCGGGTCGTTCGACGCGGTGCTGCACGAGAACGTCGCAGGCATCAACGCGCGGCTGGCTGAGGAGTGCAAATCGCGCGGCGAAGGGCTGCTGGTTCCCTTCGGCACGGTCAATCCCACGCTGCCCGATTGGGAGGAAGACCTCCGCCGCTGCGCCGAGGCGCACCAGATGCCCGGCATTCGCCTGCACCCGAATTATCACGGCTATCAGCTCGACGATCCGCGGTTTGCCCGGCTGCTCGCCGTCGCGGCAGAACGAAAACTCATCGTCCAAATTGCCGTGCGAATGGAAGACCCGCGGACGCAGCACCCACTGGTGCAGGCGGCCGACGTCGATTGCACGCCGCTGGTGGAGCTGTTGCCGAAACATCCGCAAGCCAAGATCGTGTTACTGAGCGCCCTGTCGCACATCCGCCAGGACCTGGCCGACAAGCTGGCCGCCGCCGGGGCGTTCTTCGACATCGCTTATCTGGAAGGAGTCGCCGGCATCGAGCGGGCGCTCAAAACGATGCCGCTGGCAAAACTGCTCTTTGGCAGCTACGCGCCGTATTACGTGTGGGAGTCGGCGAAGCTGAAGCTCAAGGAGTCGGCCATCGGACGGGCGCAGGCGGAGGCGATTGCGGGTGAGAACGCCAAGGGAATGGCCAAACTATAATTCTGGAGTAATCAAATGGCAAACGAACAGTTCGCGTTCATTGAACGAGGTAAAGTACCGTCAAGGACTCAATGGCAAAAGGCAATTGATGAGGCCGGCTTCGATTTGCAACTGGACGAGGGGCTGGAACCCTTCGGTCACTCTGGGTTTCTTCCCTGCAAGCTCTTTGGCGCCGACTCAGGGGTGGAGACGTATTACGACGCGGCAATGGACGTAATCTCCGATCCAAACCAATTGCAGGAGCTCGCCGGAGGCCGCGACTTCTGCATCAGCTTCCGCTGGGGCGGTGATTTTCGTGACGCCGCTTGCGCCATGATCTTGTCGTATTCCTTGGCGAGATCGTTCAGTGCAGTCATTTCATATGAAGGCGAGGCACCATACGCAACCTTGGAAGCCCTGCAGAAGGATACTGAGGATATCATCAAGCAAGTGCAGAAGTAGATATGCGACGGTAATGCTCGTGGCGGGACGGAATGAATTCCGTTCTACTTTTTGCCCATCGCTTTCCACACCTTTGGCGGCGACATCGGCAGCTCGGTCATTCGCACTCCGGTGGCGCGGTAGATGGCGTTGGCAATCGTCGCCGGCGGGGGGACGATCGGCGTCTCGCCCACGCCGCGGACGCCGTAGGGATGTGTCGGGTTGGGAACCTCGACGATGATCGTCTCGATCATCGGCACGTCGAGACTCGTCGGCATGCGGTAGTCGAGGAAGCTCGCGTTCCGCATCCGGTCGGCGTCGTCGAACCAGTACTCCTCGTTCAGCGCCCAGCCGATCCCCTGCACGGCGCCCCCTTGCATCTGCCCTTCGACGTAGCTCGGATGGACCGCCTTGCCGGCGTCCTGGATGGCCGTATATCGAAGAACGGTCGTCTTGCCGGTCTCGGGATCGACCTCCACGTCGGCAATGTGCACGCCGAAGCCGTTGGTAAAACCTTCCGGCGAGACGCTGGCCCGGCCGACGACCGGGTCGCCCGTTTTGGGAAGCTCTTTGGCCAGCTCCTTGAACGTCAGCTTTTTGCCATTGCTCGCGTAGACGCCATCCTTCACGGTGACGTCCTCCGGCTTGCACTCCCACAAAATGGCGGCCCGCTTAGCCATTTCCTTTTGCAGATCAAGGCCGAGGTAGTACGCGGCCAGGCCGGTGGCGAACGTCACGCGGCTGCCGCCGGTCACGTCGGTGTAGCCGGCTGTGTCCGTGTCGCCCACTTGCGGCCGCACGTCCAGGGCGCCGATGCCGAGCGTTTCGGCCAGTTGCATGGCAATGCCGGTCCGCGAGCCGCCGATGTCGGTCGAGCCTTCGATCAGCGACACGCTGCCGTCGTCGTTGACCGTCGCCGAGCAGCTCGACTTGAGGCCGATGTTGAACCAGAAACCGGCGGCAATGCCGCGGCCGCGGTTTTTGCCGGTTAGCTTACTCTTCCAGTGGTCGCTAATCTTGGCCGCCTGGAGGCACTCGACGAGGCCCACGCGGGGATAAACCGGACCATCGACGCGGCGAGTCCCCTCCTTGGCAGCATTTTTCAGGCGGAATTCCAGCGGGTCGATGTTCAGCTTCTCGGCCAGCTCGTCGATCACCTGCTCGCAGGCGAAGGCCGCCTGCGTCGCGCCAGGAGCGCGGTACGCCTGCGTCTTGGGCTTGTTGTCGCAGACGTCGTAGCCATCGACGAGTGCGTGGGGCAGGTCGTAGCAGGAGAAGACGCACATGCACCCTGGGCCGATCATGCCTCCGGGGAACGCGCCGGCGTCGTAGGCCAGATACGCTTCGCCGGCCACGAGCGTGCCGTCTTTCTTCGCGCCGAGCTTGATGCGGACGTAGGAGCCGGGGGTCGGGCCGGTCGCCTGGAAAACTTCGTCCCGCTGCATGGTCAGCTTCACCGGCCGGCCCGACTTGCGGGAGAGAAGTGCCGCGACCGGCTCGACGTAGACCGGAATCTTGCCGCCGAAGCCGCCGCCGATTTCGCAGGGGACGACAAGAACTTGCGACACGGGGATTTGGAGCAGCTCCGCCGTCTGCTGGCGGCAGGTGAACGAGCCCTGCGTGGCGGCCCAGATCTTGAGCCGGCCGTCCTCGTTCCACATGGCGACCGTGGCGTGCGGCTCAATGTACCCCTGGTGGACGGTCGCCGTGCGGAACTCGCGCTCGACGACGACGTCGGCCTGCTGGAAGCCGTCGGCCAAGCTTCCCTTCTCGAAGTGCAAGTGCGTGCAGACGTTGGTCGGCTTGTCCCCCTTCTTGCCCATTGAATCGGTGCGCAGATCTGAGTGGAGGATCGGCGCGTCGTCCTTCATCGCGTCCAAGACCCAGGTGACGCTCGGCAGCGGCTCGTACTCGACCTTGATCAGCTTGGCCGCTTCGTCGGCAATGTGCTGGCTGGTGGCAGCAATCGCAGCGACCGGCTGCCCCTTGTAAAGCACTTTGCCGCGGGCCATGCAGTTGCAGGCCAGGTGCATCAGGTTAACCGACCCTTCGCCCAGGTTGGCGATCTTGTCCTGGAGGTCGGGCCAGTCGTCGCCAGTCACGACCGCAACGACGCCCGGCACTTTCAGCGCCTCGGTCACGTCGATCGACTTGATTCGCGCGTGGGCGTGCGGGCTGCGGACGTACCGCCCGTGGGCCATGTTCGGCAGTTGCACGTCGGCCGTGTAGATCGCCTTGCCGGTGACCTTGTCGGCTCCGTCGTGCCGCACCGGCCGCTGGCCGAGCACTTTGTACTGGGTCTTGCCGAGGTAGAGGTCTTCCGTATGCGACATGTTCTATTTTCCTTCGGATGGCGGAGAATTCAGTGCCGCGAACAAATCAGACACCTGGCAAGAGAAGCCGGGAACGACATCCTCACCGCTAAGCTCGTCACCGTTGCGGATCTCGGTGATTGGCCGGCCGGGCCGGTAGATTTTCACCGTTCGCAGGTCGGGATTGATGATCCACACCAGGCGCACGCCGGCCTTCAGGTATTCCTCTATCTTTTCGTCCAATTCGAGCACGGTGTCGGTGGGCGAAACGGACTCGACCGCTAAATCGGGAGCAAGCTGGTCATAGGTGTCGGCTGGTTTCTCATTGGGCAAGCGACCAATGCGAATGAACGATACGTCTGGCTTGCGCACATGATTCGGACGCGCCGGATCGAGCCGATACCCGGCATCGCCATGAAAGACCCATCCAAGACGGTGCTGCGACACGAACCGGTCAAGCAAAACGGCCAAGCGAAATGACACGTAGGACGACTTGTTACCCATAGGCCGCTCCACTAGTTTTCCGCCGACCAACTCATAGTCCTTTTCATCGGGTAACAGCGCAAACTGTTCTGGCGTAAAGGTTGCGGAAGTCAGATCGGTAGCCATATGCGACTCCTCACGGCAGTAGATGATTCAACTCCTTCAGTATACCTACTTCGCCGCCAGTTCCTTCGCCGCCTCCTGCACCGACTTGACGATCTTGTCGTACCCAGTGCAGCGGCAAAGGTTGTTGGCCAGGTTGAAGCGGATGTCGTGCTCGCTGGGATTGGGATTCTTGTCGAGCAGCGCCTTGGCGGCGACAAGGAAGCCCGGCGTGCAAATGCCGCACTGGAGGGCAGCCCCTTCGAGAAAACAATCTTGCAGCGGATGCAGATGCCCGGCATCGGCGATTCCTTCGACGGTCGTCAGCGTGGCCCCTTCGGCCTCGACAGCCAGCACCAGGCACGCCAGCACCGGCACGCCGTTCATGATCACGGTGCATGCGCCGCAATTGCCGTTGTTGCAGCCTTCCTTCGCGCCGGTAAGCCGCAGCGTGTCGCGGAGCACCTCCAGCAGGCTCTGCCGCGGCTCGCAGAGGAATTCGACGGCTTGGTTGTTGATGGTGGCGGAGACGTGGGTTTTTTTGGACATGTCTTCCTATCTCCCTCTCCCTCTGGGAGAGGGCCGGGGTGAGGGTGTATCGACTTGCGTGAACGGCTGAGTTCACCCGCGTTTCGAATGACGATCCATCACGCTAGGACCTACGGCGGTCGATCGCAACGAATGATGGGGGTACTATCACTTGACTTGGCGAGGTTGAGTAAGACTTCAACGCAACCCGCAGGGCAATATAGACCGGGATGAATCCATCCTTTCGATTCCGCTTCAGTGCCGCGCATTGTAGTCGAGGATCGGGCAAAGGACTTTATTTCTTCGTGTGTTGTGTGACCCGGAATTGCTAGGAAAAGCTCTCCGCCGCAACGTGAGCAGTGAGTTCCATCGCGGGACCAGCCCATCTGGATAACCCACTGCTGTTGCTGAACGGTCAACACTCTTCACCTAACGTGGGGTAATGCAGGTCTCTGAAATTGAAATCTACCGCGTAACCGTTCACACCCTGGCGTAAAAAATTGGTCTTCGCGCAGCGAGGAAAATCGGCGACACCTTGGGCATGTCGTCGCCGCCGATCACGCCGGAGCAGTTGGCCGCCTTGCCGCCTGAGTTGCGGGCGGTGGT
>DATKDU010000281.1:0-12970 GCA_035512595.1 Pirellulaceae bacterium | reverse complement strand
GATTCGGGCTCGAGCCAGATTTTTATCAGCCCCTTGGTAGTCCGCAGGTTGTAGTTGTTTAGGACGTAGTCCGGGTCATCCCAGATGAACCCTGCGTAAAACGCCGGGCCGTAGGAAAACAGGGTGAGCAGGACGAGCACGGCCGCCCATTGGCCTGACGTTAGCCCGTCTTGGTTGGAAAGCGCCTGGCCCTCGGCGGGCCGAGCACGCTCCGTCGCGCTCGTGGACGAACTGGCGGACATGAAGTCACCCGGTCACATGGGGGAGAGCCACAGCGGCTGCTCGCGAACGCGCCGGCTGCTGGGCGATTAGTGTAACAGGGATCGTCGATCATCGACAGCAAACGAAGCCTGCTGCAAGCGAAATGCCGGGTCCAGGCCGGAGACTGGGGGCTGACGTGATCTCTTGGGTCCGACGCCAATTCGGAAAGCGGCTTGCACTCCAGACACGTTGTCTGTATCCTGAAGTCGTCATTTTCGTTTCCCCGGCGTGCGGCGGAGTCGCCAGCCGACGTTTTCACTTTTCAGCCTATGCCACGTCCACCCCAAGACGTCACCGAGGCGGAGCTATCGATCCTGAACGTGCTCTGGGAGCGCGGCCAAGCGACCGTCCGCGAGCTGGCGGAAGAACTGTACGACAAGAAAAGCTCCCCCTCGCAGCACGCCACGGTGCAGAAGCTGCTGGAGCGGCTGGAAGCCAAGGATTGCGTCACGCGCGACCACGACTCGTGGCCTTACACGTTCGCGCCGGCCATCGACCGCGGGGACCTGATCGGCCGGCAGCTCCAGCAGACCGCCGACAAGCTGACTGGCGGCTCGCTGCGGCCGATTTTGATCCACCTGGTGAAGGCCGGCCTGTCGGCCCGCGACCGTAAGACGCTCCGCGGCCTGCTCGATCAAGGGACTCCAAAGAGCAAGCGGCGCGGGAAGAAGAAATAGCTTTGCGAAACGAATAACCGCGGAACATGTTCGGACCGAAGGCTGTTCGTCCGATGGACGACGTGCCATCACTTGGCGCTGCGCCAGTCTTCGCTTGCGAGCCACTAGGGCGCGGCTGCCTTGCGCGGCGTATGAAGCGTCCGCACGTCGATCCACGGCATGCCGGCCCGCCGGGCCGCTTCGATCCCCAGGTCGGAGTCTTCGTAAACGAGGCATTCGGCGGGCGCGGCCCCCAGCCGCCGAGCCGCCTCCAGAAAGACGTCCGGCTCCGGCTTGTGCCGCGGCGTGTCCTCGGCAGTCACCAGCGCATCGAACCAATCGTAAATGCCGACCTGGCGCAGTTGCTTTTCGATGACGTGGCGGAAGCCGCCGCTGGCGACGGCCATTTTTCGTTTGCCGCGGTTTTCGCGGGCCACCTCGACGACCGCCGCGATCGGCTCGAGCAGATGAAGCGTCTCGAGAAACGCCTGTTCCTTTTGTGCCGCAACGGCGGTGCAATCGAGGCTTAGCCCCAACTCGCCGGCCAACAGCTCGACAATCTTGTCGCTGGGCATGCCGCCGAGCGCGTAGAATCGCTCCTCGGCAAACTCGATCCCATGGGAGCGCATCGTCTTCTGCCAGCAGAGAAAGTGGACCGGCATCGAGTCGGTGAGCGTGCCGTCACAGTCGAAGATCAGGGCCATTCAAGTGCTGAATGCAGAGTGCAGAATGCGGAGTCAAATTGGGCAGCGCATGGGAGCAACTAGAACTTCGCTGCCGCGGCTTTCTTCAGCAGCGAGTCGCGAAGCTTGCGTGCTTCCGCAAGCGGCAGCGGTGCGACGTGCCGACGGTAGTCGAGCATGCGTTGCTGTAGCGAGCTCAACTCTTGAGCCTCCAGCGACGTCAATTTCCCGGCGATCTCCTTATCAATGAGCTGGCAGCGGCGGGAGTTCATCGCACTTGTCCATGTGGGAGCGCGTCCATTCCTTCCGCCCTCGGTGCTTTATTGCTGGCGGTGTGCTTTGACTTCAACTTGCCCATAGCCGCAACCTCCTAACGATGTCAATTCTAGCATCGAGATTAGTTTCGACCCACGTCGTCTGTCAACAAAATCGTCCGCCGGCCGAGTGGATTGGCCAGCGGACGATAGTTAAACAAGCTCGTGCAAGGCAGGCGAGACGCCTGCCCCGCGGCGGATTAGTACATGTCGTAATCGCCGCCGTGGCCGTGACCCTTCTTCCCCTTGCCGTGGTCGTCCTTGGGCTTCTCGGCAATCAGTGCGTCGCTGGTGAGGAGCAGGGTGGAGACGCTGGCGGCATTGGCCAGGGCGGTGCGGACGACCTTGGTCGGATCGATGACGCCGGCCTTCACCAGGTCCTCGTAAGTGTCGGTCAGCGCGTTGTAGCCTTGGTTCCCCTTGGATTCGAGCACTCGCTCGCAGACAATGCCGCCGTCCTGGCCGGCATTGGTGGCGATCATGGTCAGCGGGGCGCGGCAGGCGCGGAGGACGATGTTGTAGCCGACCTGCTCGTCGTGGGGCAGATCTTCGCTCGGCTTGAGCTGCGAAGTGGCACGCAGCAGGGCCACGCCGCCGCCGGGGAGAATCCCTTCCTGGACCGCAGCGCGGGTCGCGTGCAAGGCGTCTTCCACGCGGGCCTTCTTCTCCTTCATTTCGCTCTCGGTCGCGCCGCCGACGTTGATCTTCGCCACGCCGCCGGACAGCTTGGCCAGCCGCTCTTCCAGCTTCTCGCGGTCGTAATCGCTGGTGCTGACGTCGATCTCGCGGCGAATCTGGCCGATGCGGGCCTTGATGTCGTCGCTCTTGCCGGCCCCTTCGATGATCGTCGTGTTGTCTTTGTCCACGATCACCTTCTTGGCGCGGCCCAGCTCATTGAGCGGCAGATTTTCCAGCTTGATGCCGAGGGCCTCGAACACCGGCGTGCCGCCGGTGAGGACGCCGATGTCCTCGAGCATCGCCTTGCGGCGGTCGCCGTAGCCCGGCGCCTTGACCGCCACACACTGGAACGTGCCGCGGAGGCGGTTGATGACCAGCGTGGCCAGGGCCTCGCCTTCGACGTCTTCCGCGATGATCAAGAGCGGCCGGCTCTGCTGCACGACCCCTTCCAGCACGGGCACCAGCTCCTTGATGTTCGTCAGCTTCTTCTCGTAGATCAGGATGTACGGATTCTCCAGCACGCAGGTCATCGTGTTGGGATCAGTGACGAAGTACGGCGAGAGATAGCCGCGGTCGAACTGCATCCCTTCGACCCACTCGATATCGGTGGTGAAGCTCTTTCCCTCATCGACGGTGATCACCCCGTCCTTGCCGACCTTCTCCATCGCGTCGGCCAGCTTGTTGCCGATCTCGCGGTCGTTGTTGGCGGCAATCGTGGCCACGTTGGCCATCTCGCTCTTGTCCTTGATCTTGATCGAAGCCTTGGAGAGCTTCTCGGTGATGTCGGCGACAGCCTTCTCAATGCCGCTCTTCATCTGCACCGGGTTGACGCCGGCGACGACGGCCTTGAGCCCTTCGTTGAAAATGGCTTCGGCGAGGACGGTGGCGGTGGTCGTGCCGTCGCCTGCGACGTCGCTAGTCTTGCTGGCGACCTCGCGGACCATGCGGCAGCCCATGTTCTCATAAACGTCTTCCAGGTCGATCTCCTTGGCCACGGTGACGCCGTCCTTGGTGACGGTCGGACTGCCGAAAGATTTCTGGAGGATGACATTGCGGCCTTTGGGGCCGAGCGTGACCTTGACGGCCTTGGCCAGCTTGGAAACGCCGCGGCGAATGGCCTCGCGGGCTTCCTGATCGAAGGCGATGATCTTGGGCATGAATGGAAACTCCTGAGTGACTTTGTATTTGGTGTTTTGTGTTTCGGGTTGTTCGTTAATCTTCCAAGATCGCCAGGATGTCTTCCTCGCGCATCAGGAGCAACTCTTCATCGCCGACTTTGAAGGTCTCGCCGGCCCAAGCCGAGAAGAGGACCCGGTCGTTGACCTTGACCTGAAGCTTGCCGCGGCTGCCGTCGTCGAGCAGCTTGCCGTTGCCGACGCTGACCACCTTGCCGCGGCTCGGCTTCTCCTTGGCCGCGTCGGGGAGCAGAATGCCGCCGGCCGTTTTTCCCTCGCCGGACTCGCGCTTGACCACCACGCGGTCTCCCAGCGGCTGGAGTTTGAGTTCGCTCTTTTTCTTGGCCACTGGCTTCTCTTTGGTCGCTGTCGTCATTCCCAAGGCTCCTTCAAAATCGCACAATTGAGGTTGAATGCAAAACAGCCCGTAGGTGGAGAGGGCTGTCAAAAAGGCGCACCATCGGCGTGAATGGGTCTCTACTGGCAAGTGGCGCGCCAACGCGGCGACTGGGAACAAAACTCGTTGTGCCACAACGAGTTCCGCAAATCGAAACGGGATGGGCTGCGCGGGTCCCTGGGAGCGTCCGTTTCGTACTGCCAATTCAGCAGTCTGCCATACATCTCTGTCAGGAGGCGTCCCGCACACGGTAAGCATTCCCCCGAGGCGAGTGGCCACTTTCCCTTGGGTTGACTTGCCCGTTTTGGCCCCCTCAGTTAAGGTTCAGTATGCGCTTAACCTCTGTCTGCACGATGGCGATCAACTCGATCACGCCCTCCGCATCGTCGATGGCTAACGTGCCCTTTCACGGCTGGGCTCGACCTCTTACGCCCCCCTAGTCCCCGTCTTGCTTCTGCCGCTCGCTGGCAGATTGCCGTACCCGAACTGCACCGTTTGTCGGCGGCTCCTCGGGGCGGATTCGCTTCTCTGCCGCAAGTTTCCTGCGGAATGGGGGAATCCGGAATCGCATTGCCACGAGAAGCAGCCCCGAGTCATTCTGTCACTCTCGAAGTTTCCCCACAAACACCATGAGTCAAATCGATCCCGTGGTCCTGCGCGAGGTGATGCGACGACGGACGTTCGCCATCATCTCGCACCCCGACGCCGGCAAAACGACATTGACGGAAAAGTTGCTGTTGTATGGCGGCTGCCTGGAAGTTGCGGGCGCCATTCGGGGACGCAAGACGCAGCGGGCCGTCACGTCGGACTGGATGGAACTGGAGCGCCAGCGGGGGATTTCCGTCAGCTCGACGGTGCTGTCGTTTGACTTCGATGGTTACCGGGTCAATCTGCTCGACACGCCGGGGCACCACGACTTCAGCGAAGATACCTACCGCACGCTGATGGCGGCCGACTGCGCAGTGATGGTGATCGACTTGGCCAAGGGGATCGAGATCCAGACGGAGAAGCTGTTCCGCGTCTGCGCGCTGCGCAAGATACCGGTGATCACCTTCGTCAACAAAGTCGATCGGCCGGGACAGGAGCCGCTGGACATTCTGACGGAGATCGAAACGAAGCTGGGCGTCGCTGCCGTACCGCACAACTGGCCGGTTGGAACCGCATTTGACTTTCGCGGCGTCGTGGACTTGGCGACGATGACGGCCCACCTGTTCGATGAGCGCGGCGGCGAGCGGCGGATCCAATATCGTTCCCTGCCGCTGGACTCCCTGAGCGAGTCGGACCTACATGCCGCAGCACTCAGTAAGGCGAAGGAGGAGACGGAACTGGTCCGCACGGCCGGCGCGGCATTCGACCAGGATGAGTTCCTGGCAGGCAAGATGTCCCCCGTCTACTTCGGCAGTGCGCTAACGAACTTCGGCGTCGAGCACTTCCTCCGCGGGTTTTTGAAACTTTGTCCTCCACCGGGTGCCCGGGCAAGCGATGTGGGGCCGGTAGCCGCCACGCGGCCCGAGTTCTCCGGCTTCGTCTTCAAGATTCAGGCGAATCTGGACCCCCGCCATCGCGATCGAGTGGCCTTTTTGCGCGTTTGTTCCGGCCGTTTTGAGCGCGATATGGACGTGCTGCACCCCCGTTCGGGCAAGCGACTCCGCTTGCGGCGGGCGCACCGCGTTTTCGGGCAGGAGCGCGAGACGATGGACGAAGCTTTCCCGGGCGACATCATTGGGCTCGTCAACCCGGGCGAGTTCCATCTGGGGGACACGATCTGTGTCGGTCCGCCGGTCAACTTCGAGCCGTTGCCGCAGTTCTCGCCGGAGCATTTTGCCGTCCTGCGCTGTCGCGATACGGCCCGGCGAAAACAGTTCACTCGCGGCCTTTCCCAGTTGATCGAAGAGGGGGCGATTCAGATGTTCGTCGATCATCGCGGCGCGCGCAGCGAGCCAATTCTGGCGGCTGTGGGAGCGCTGCAGTTTGACGTCGTGCGATTTCGCCTGGAGAGCGAGTACAACGCGCAGACGGAGGTCGAATGGCTGCCATACAAGCTGGCCCGCTGGGTGACCGTGGCCCCCGAAAAGGCTGCCGCAGTACGGCTCCCGTATTCGTCGCGGGTCGTCAAGGATCAGTACGGGCACACCGTCGTCCTGTTTCAAACGAACTGGGATGCAGAATACTTTCAGCGGGAAAATCCGGACGTGGCTCTGAGCGCGGTTCGAATCGGTATCCACATGGACAAGGGTCCGCTCGTGACGTCCGCATTGGCGGGATGAACCGGGTGCGGCCCGCTGACATTCGGCGTGCTTGAATCTCTTGGCCGCATCCGCGATAGTGGCAGCATGCCCCCTGAAATCTGCCACCATGAGAACGCGGCTGCGAATCTGATCATGAGCACAAGGGAAGCCCGATTATCACGTCCTTCCGACCATCACGTTGGGCACTCCTGGTAATCGGGTGCGCCGCCGTTGCTGTTGCCGGCATCCTCGCGTGGCAATGGGGAAATCGTGAAATTCTGCCGTCGGCCGTGTTGCCCGCCACGGTCGAACAGCCCTCTTCCGGCACACAGGAGCTGTCCGCGTCCTTTGCCGTCGGGCCGCATGGCAACTTCGCCGGCTCCCAGGCCTGCCAGAAATGCCACCAGGGGGAATACGGAGCATGGCACGCTTCGTACCACCGCACGATGACGCAGTTCGCCACGCCGGAGGCGGTCGCCGCGCCCCTGGACGGCACCAAGCTCGAGTCCCGCGGCCGCACGTACCAGTTCGAGCGTCGCGGCGAGCGGTTCTTCGTCACGATGGCCGAGCCCGAATGGGAAATGGAGCGGCAGCAGTCGGGCGTTGACTTGGAGCTGATCGCCGATCCGCCGCTGACGACGCGCGAGATCGTGATCCTCACCGGTTCACACCAGATGCAGACCTTTTGGATCCGCGCCGAGGACGGCTTCCGCCAGGTGCCCTGGTACTGGCACATTGCGGAGCAAGCGTGGATTCCCGCCGAGGATTCGTTCCTTCAACCGCCGAGCAACAAGCGGGCCTTCACGCGCTGGAACGACGTCTGCATCAAGTGTCACACCAGCGGCGAAATACCCGGACTCCATCCGACGACCGGTTTCGACACCAAAGTCGCCGACCTTGGCATTGCCTGCGAAGCGTGTCACGGTCAGGGGCAACGGCATATCGCCTTTCACGAACAGCGATCGTCCACGGACCCGCGCGAATTAGCCAGCGCCAACCGACTCCAGCCTGATGACACGATCTCCAATCCGGCGGCACTGCCCCACACTCTCTCGTCGCAGATTTGCGGACAATGCCACAGCAGCGCTCGCATCCGCGACCTGGCCGGCTGGTCGGCGGAAGGGGCCAAATTCCAGCCCGGCGACAAGCTGACCGAGCATTTTCACGTCGCGCAGTTTGGCAAACCAGTGCCGCGGGATGCGGACTACCTCCGCAACGACTACTGGGCCGACGGCACTTGCCGCACGGCCGGCGACGAGTATCAGGGGCTCTTGGAATCGGCTTGCCACCTGCGCGGGGAGTTGTCATGCCTGTCGTGCCACTCGATGCATCAATACGCCGATCGAAGCGATCAGCTCGCGCGCGGCATGGAGGGAAACGGCGCGTGCCTGCAATGCCATGCCGAGTACGAGAGCAAGCTTACGGAGCATACGCACCATTCGGCCGGCTCGTCGGGCAGCTTGTGCTACAACTGCCACATGCCGCACATCACGTACGGCCTGCTCAAGGGCATTCGCAGCCACAGGATCGACAGCCCCAGTGCCGAAGTGACTGCCAAGACCGGCCGGCCGAATGCCTGCAATCTGTGCCATCTCGACCAGACTCTCGGCTGGACGGCCGATCATCTCTCCCAGTGGTACGACCAGCCCCCGGTGGAACTCGCCGATGACGATCGCCAGATCGCGGCATCGGTGCGCTGGCTGCTCGCGGGCGATGCGACGCAGCGGGTAATTGCGGCGTGGCACATGGGATGGCCGGAAGCTCGCGCCGCCTCGGGAAGCGATTGGCAAGCAGCCGTGCTGGCGTTTGCGCTGGATGATCCCTACTCGGTGATCCGCTACGTCGGCCAGCGGTCGCTCAAATCCGCGCCCGGTTTTGCGCAGTTTAAGTACGATTTCATCGGCCCGCCGGCGAATCGCAAAGCGGCCGTGCAAGAGGCCCTCACTCGCTGGAGGGAATCCAGCGCCGCATTGCCGCGGCGTCCGGCGGTCTTGCTCGGCGCTGACGGCCAGCTTCTCGAATCCGAAGTCCAGCGGCTGAGGCAGAACCGCGACGACCGGCCGATTACGATACACGAATGACTCGCATTCAATTCGCGTCGGAATCCGTCAAGCGCCATTACGATGCACTGGGCGGCTATGTTTCCTTCCTGGCGGCGAAGGAACTATTGGGATTGGAAGCTGGAGCGGTTCGCTCGCAAGTTCCCGTTGGGCAAATCGGACTGCACAAGATTTCTGCCGGCCAGGACAGGCAACTTGTACTCGGGTTAGACTGTCGCAGTGCGGGCAAAATCCGGATCATCATGGTCGAGGTGACAAGAGGCTGACCGGAGATATTCACATGCAAGTCATCATTCCGACTTGACTATTTACTTGCATGAGTATTAAGATTTATGTAAGGCTAAATTGGGGTTCATTTGGTGCCGCCATGAATTCAGGTTCGGTCAGCGCGGACATCTTGGAACGATATGGCGATGCTTTCGCTCGGGCCCTTAGCGTGTTCGTGCGGGAGATGTCACGCCAGGGCGTTTCAAACAGCGAGGAAAGTGACGCGTCACTGATGCGACGTTTGGAAACTCAAGTCGCAGAGAACGATCGGCTCGAGAAGCTGGGAAAGCTCAAGACCGTGCCATTCGATGGACAGGCGGAGCGCCGATCAATCAGCGAACGGATTCGTGCCGTGATGCGCGAGCGACGAATGACTCAGGCGCGATTGGCCAAAGCGCTGGGCATCACGCCGGCTAATATTTCGCGAATTCTCAAGAATCCAGAACGGTCTAAAGTCGAAACATTTGAACGGATTGCACGGGCGTTGAACGTTGATTTAGACGCGCTGTTTTCGCCGCGACTTTCGGGATAGGTTTCTCCGCCAACTCACCGGCTGATCGCCATTGTCGGCGATTCCAAAACGGCTTCCACCTCCGCCGCGTGCTCCAGAAGAATCCGCCGCACCTCCAGAATGGCCAACGGATGGCGATGGACGTTCAGGTGATCCCTGGCGACAACCAGTTCCGAATCGACGTCGTCCAGGTGTGCGCTGGTGAATCCGACGACGCCGTCCCCTTCTTCCGACAGCTTGCTGACGAACCCTTGGCGGGGGACGAGGCCCACGATGTTGTGGTACTTCACCGCCGGCCCCGGCTGCGCTGCGAGAATGACCGGAAAGATCGGAGCGCTGGGAGCCAGCGAGTCGATGCTGTTGGTCATGGTCAGCAGGTCCGTGTTCGTAAAGAAGCCGGGGTTGTCGCGGATCAGCTTGTTGGTCAACTCCACCATCATCTCCGGCAGTTTGATCAGCCCCTGAGCTGCCAGCCGCGTGTAGCTGTTGGAGAAGGTGCTGCCGCGGTGGGGAGTGCCGATGGTCACGACGCGGCGGATCGACGGATTGGCTTCAAAGAAGATGCACTTGGCCAGCCGCGCCTTGTCTCCCGCCGACGCCTTGAGCTCGTCGAACGGCCGATGGGAGAGAATCCGCCAGAAGTCGTCGCCGCTGTCGAGCGTCTGGAGCTTCGACACGAGCCCTCCCATGCTGTGCCCCACGAGGATCATCTGATCGAGGTGCCCGTTGGTGCGCGACGGATCGAGCGATTGCCGCATTTCCGCCAGCGAGTCGCGGAGCTGCGCGGCGCTGACCCAGAACGGCTGCCCGGTCGGATAGAGATAGAACCAGAATTGATACCGGCTGCGGAGCTCGGGATACGCACGCAGGTCGTTGAACATCTCCATCCACGTCGTCGGGCTCGACCACAAGCCGTGGACCATCAGCACGGGAATCCGCGCCGGGTCATACGGCTCGACCATGTAGAGCCCTTTGACCTTGGTCTCGGTCGCGCCCCCCGGATTGAGCAGCCCCCAGGTCGAGATGTCGGTCTCCTGAAACTCCGGGCTGTCGAGAAAATAGGCCAGCGGCGTCGAGAGATCGGTCTCCAGCGGCACGACTCGATTGGCGACCTCGATGTTCGAGGCCCGCAGCGGATCGTGCAGCTCCAGCACGCAGTGGTGCGAGCCGTTGTCCCCCGCACCTGACTGCGGAACGGCCCGCAAGAATGCCGTCACGGGGAAGCTCAAGCCGCGCGGATAGTATTTCTCGGTCGCTTCTTCCCCCGACTGCCGCGTGCGGATCGCAATCAGCGGCACTCCCAGGCCGTAGGTGTGGTGCTGGTTGGTCAGTCCGCCGACGATCTCGTAATCGTTGACGAATTCCAGCCTGGCAATGTCGTCCGGATGCCACGGCCCGTGCAGCTCCGTCTGAATCGTGAACTTGCGGCTGCCGGTGTCGATCGAATGGATCTCGCCAGGCCGCAGCTTGTTCTGCTTGAGCACGATCCGCAGCGCCGACTCGAGCGAGCTGTTGTAAAGGTCGCAGGCGCGGCGGAACTGCGGATCGTACGGATTGCGGAAACGGTCGAGACCCGGCTCAAACAGGTATTGATAGGCGTTGGATACCGACGCCCCGAACTGGTCGAGCGCCTCTCGCGACTTTCCCCTGGCTTCCAATCGCTTGCCGTGGATATAGGCCAGCTCGGCATACGAGTAAATCTTCTCCGGCCCGGGCTCGCTGGCGATTTCCTGGCCGAGCTTTTGCAGTGTCAGCCCGAGATCTTCCTTTTCCAACTCCGCCAGATCGTACCGCCGCAGCAGTTGCTCGGTGCGCGACGTAGGGCGCGGCCCGGTGCGGGAGATCAGCCGCAGCGGGCCTTCAAGGGGATTCCTGGGTGCCGGCCGGACCGAGATGTACCGCTGACGAGCGCAGCCCGCGGCAGTCAGGGATGTCGCCAGGAGCAATCCGACCACGAGCGCGCGCACGATCAGGCCGCATAGGGGCGCGGTCAATGATCGACGGTCTGCCAGCATGGGCCGGAATGGGTCAAGGCGCGCAGCAGCGCGACGGGGCATTTCGCGAACCGGCGAGAGATAGCTGGGGAAACCAAGGGGGTCAACTGAAGCTGGGTGGTTGGCGCGAAACGCGGCAGTTGGGCGACGCTAGCAATGCGACCGTCGCCGGGGCACAGCGGCTGTAATCAGGGTGCCGGCACGGGGACGCGAAGTCCGTTAACGTCCGTCCGTCACATCACCCCTGCTGCGCGTGCTCAAGGCAGGCAAGACTTGATCGGCGGAATAGGAAAGGAAGCGCACCGATCCGTCGCAGAACACAAAATTGCCCCCGTTTTGGTGCAAACTCCAGTAATGGAACCGGTCACAAGGCTCGTTGCTATTTCCTTTTACAAAGGCGTATGGACCGGCGAAACAACTGCCATACGGGTCGCCAAATCCATTGATTTCCCGGACACCGAGAACCGAATTCACGGAGCCAGTGCCATACTGACCCGTTCCGGCATACCACCAACCGTAAAAGTAGTCGGGACTGGGAGGCCGTTCGCCAACCAAGAGCGTGTTGCTGGCGCCGTCGGTGACCTCCCGCAACCCGATGGTGGAATCTGCAAACAGCACTCCGTCTGTGGCGAACACATCCGTCCCGGAAACGCCCACGTAGCTCGAAAGCCCGACCCTGCGGTCATCGCGCGTGAGTTGCACGATCCGCACGCGGTCGTCGGCGGCGCACTGGACAGGGAAAAGAGCATGAGCCATCAGCGAATGAGGCGGGTTGTTGAACGGCGACAGGTCCTGCTCGTAGGCCCGGTTGACGCCTTGCCAAATGGTGTCTTGCTCCAACTGCGGAAGAATGGCCGCGATCCAGGTTGAGTAGCGCATCGGCGCGGCGGACGTGCCGCTGACAATTCCCGGCGGAAAGCTCTGGTTTGAATCGTGGAATTCATGGAGCGCCAGGCCGATTTGTCGCAACTGATTGGCGCACTGCAACCGCCGCGCACTCGCCCTGGCATATTGGACGGCAGGCAGCAGCAACGCCATCAGGATGCCCACGATCGCCAGCACGACCATGAGCTCTGTGATCGTGAACCCGCGTCGGATAAGGCGGTGGCCAAACATGATATTACGTCTCACGACGAGGGTTGCTTGGCGGGGACCTTCTCCTTCGTTGCCGCAATCGACTTTCCATCAACTGAAAACTCGGACTGCCAAAGGGTGTGCCCATCGGAAAAGAAAAGCTCATAACGCCGGGCGAACGGCCCCAGTCGATGCACGGCAATTTCGATGGGGACCCGCGCCGTCTGTCCTACTTCGATGATGCCAATTTTTTCGGGCTCCCAACTGGAGCAAAACGTTTCGTCTCACCCCCAGCCTTGCTGGTTGTACAGCCAGATTCGCTTCCCTGTCCGGTTAATGATATGGATAGCATCCGTATGGAACTCATCTTGGTTCAACACCATGCCTTCGAGGTGATTGGCTTCAATGTCAACGCTGCCTGGCGCACCACGCGACAAGGCCAACACCATCGAAACGGCACACAACGCCACTCCCGAAAGCAGCAGGAGGTACGAACATGCGAAGCGAATGGACGACGGGTGCTGCATGAGACTACCGCGTAACCGTTCACACCCTGGCGTAAAAAATTGGTCTTCGCGCAGCGAGGAAAATCGGCGACACCTTGGGCATGTCGTCGCCGCCGATCACGCCGGAGCAGTTGGCCGCCTTGCCGCCTGAGTTGCGGGCGGTGGT
>DATKDU010000280.1:0-8391 GCA_035512595.1 Pirellulaceae bacterium | reverse complement strand
CGTGGCAAAGTTCACGGACACCCACTTGCCGCTGGCCTCGGAGAGGCTGACCGTGAAGACGAACGACGTGGTGCCCTTGTTCCCCTCCTTCTGGGAGACGTCGTTGATCGTCACCAGGGGCGGGTCGTCGTCGTCCACGATGTAGCAGTACCCCGCGCCGGCGACGATGGTGGCATTGGGGGACGCATTCTCCAGAATGACGTTGAACGCTTCGAGATCTTCGTGGATCAAATCCCCCACGACCTCCACGGTAATCGTCTTGCTCGTCTCGCCGGGGGCGAAACGGAGCGTGCCGGATGCCGCGATGATGTCGTCGGTGTGGCCCGTCAACGTGTAGTAATCGACGGTCACTTCCTGGTCATACGGCATCGCCAGGCTGACAGTGAAAACGGCCGGCGTCGTGCCTTCGTCTCCTTCGATAACCGTCAGGGGATCGATGCCGTACTGGTGGTTGATGCTGATCCGCGGCTCGTTGTCCAGGATGGTGACGGTTCCGTGCTTGCCCACGGTGGCGTTGACCACGTTCGAAAGCAGGATGGAGAACGTCTCGTCGGCTTCGGGAATCCGGTCGCCATGCACGACCATGGTGATCGTCTGGCTCGTTTCGCCGGGGGCGAACGTGAGCGATCCCGATTGGGCCTGGTAGTCGCTGCCGGCGGTGGCAGTGCCGTCGGCGGTGTGGAAGTTCGCGGTCACCGTTTGGGTATAGGCCGCCGAGAGGCTGGCGGTCAGGGTGACCTCGAAGGTTCCCGCATCCCCTTCGACGACCGTGGGGCTCTCGACGCTGATGAAGGGAGCGTCGGCGGGGGGCCAGTTCCCCTTGGCGACGATTGCCGTGTTGGTGCCGGAGTCGATGGTGACCAGTTCCGGCAGTCCGTCGCCGGTCAAGTCGGCCAAGGCGACGTCCCTGAACAGGGTGGAGTAGTAGGAATCGTAAGAGTAACCGACCGTCCCCAGCGAGGAGGTGATCGGCTCCGCAAAGTCTCCCTGGCCGTTGCCGAGGGCCACCGTGGCCAGCTTCGTGTGATAGCCGTCGTAGCAGTACCAGTAGCCGTCGGTGCAGGTGAAGAGGCTGCCGACGGCCACCAGGTCGAGCTTGCCGTCCGCATTCACATCGCCGACGACGGCTGAATCAATGCGGTATCCCAGATTCATCGTGGTGGACGGGACAAACGTTCCATCGCCTTGCCCCTTTTGCACAATCAGGGAGTAGGAACTGCGGGTGATCGTATCGATGTTGCCGTCGCCGTCGAGATCGCCCAGCGAGACCGAGGACAGGCCGGCGCCGGAGCCGGAATGGATCGGGCTGCCGACCGAGCCGGTTCCGTCGCCCAAGAGCACGCTCAAATCGCTTCCATTGGCGGTGATCACATCAGCCTGGCCGTCGTGATTGAGGTCTCCGATCCCGACCGCGCCGGGCGTACGGTATCGGCCGAGGTGATGAACCTCCGGCTCGCTAAAGCCCCCGCTGCCGTTGCCTAGTAGGACGTGTACGTAGCCGTCGGTGTACGGTATCCAGAAGCCGGTGTAGCCGCAGGAGTAGTAGCCGCAGCCGTAATAGCTCTTGTACTCGTGGAAGGTCGACTGGCCGGCCACGACCAGATCGAGCTTGCCGTCCGAGTTCAAGTCGCCGGTGGCGACGGACCGAGGCGTGTATATCAAGGAACTGGCCCCGGTGTAATCCGGCGGGACCGGTACGGGAAGCGAAATGCTTTGCGGCGGCTGGAACGTGCCGTCGCCGTTGCCGACCAGCAGGCTCACGTCGCCGTTGCCGGCAAACAAGTTCACATCGGGGCCGTTGGCGGTCACCACGTCGGCAGTGCCGTCGCCGGTGAGGTCGCCGACGGCCAGCGAGCGCGGGCTCGCCCCCGTAGCCGAACTGATGGCAGCGCCAAACGTGCCGTCGGCATTGCCCAGCCGGACGTCGATGGAGGAGCCGCCGGAATTGGCGACGATCATGTCGGGCCGGCCGTCGCCGTTGACGTCCGCGAGTGCGACGTCAGCCGGCGCGAGCCCCGTGGGGTACTCGGCCAGGACGTCAAAGGCCAGCAGGCGGCGGTCCTCCAACCCTTCCAGCAGCAGCCGGCGAGCAGCCAGGCGGCGGTCGGCGACGCGGCGGGCACCGCTGCGAAGCAGTGGTCGGCGGCGGGTTGGCGGTCGCTGGGAATGAGCCAGCAGGGAATCGAAGAGGGAGCGAAACCACATGGGAAATCTCCAGTTGCAAAGGTGGTCTGCTTGATAATGGCGACGGCCAGCCACCCGGCGCGCAGACCAAGCGCCGGGCCGGTGCCGGGCCGGTGAGGAACTTTCCTTGATTGACGGTCAGGGCCTCACCGGCCGCTTTGGTTGTTTGGTTCAGCTCTCTAGGGCACGCTCGGAATGGCCCGCAGGTACTCATAGACGGCCCGCAGGTCGCGGTCGCTCATGTTCCTGAAGACAGGCCACTGCATGACCTGCAGCAGGTCGTTGTCGACCGATGGGACGTGCGGTGGCGCGTTGTCCAGATCGATGCCGGTGCGCATCACCAGCACGAACTCTTCGAAGGTGAGCCCTGCCGGCAGGCCGGTGTCCGGTTCGGGCGTGATGTTGCGCGAGGTGACCCCTCCGGCCACTGGAAACAGGCGTCCGCCCCCCAGATAGCTGTCTGCGGGGATCACCTCCGGCTGGCCGAGGAAGGGATTGCCCCCCGGTGCGAACTGCGGCTGGGTGTGGCAGTTGGAGCATTGGGCCTGGGCGTTGACGATGTAGCTTCCCAGGCCGACCAGGGCCGGGTTCTTGCCTTCCAGGTCGAGCTCAACCGGAGAGATCAAAAGTCCGATTCGGACCTTGGCTTCGTCTCCTTCGGGGTCGCCCTCGCCCTGCGCGTGAGTCCGCGTGCCGACGACAAGCGCCAGCACCCCGAGGAACGCTGCGCCGCCAGCCAGCAGCATAGCGCCCCACTTTTCCGGACGGCTTAGGGCGGTGATGATTCGACTCATGGTCTTTCCTTTCGATTTTCATCGCGGTCTGCGGTATCTTGGAAGGACATCGCCCCCAGCGCGCAAACCAAGCGCCGGGGCGGTGCCGGGCTGGTGAGGAACTTCGTGACGGTCAGGGCCTCACCGGCCGCTTCTTTTCAGGGGTCGGGAATCAGGAGTCAGGTGCGAGCAAGACCGGCTCAATAGTCGCCGGCCGGAATTACCTCCCCGCCGGCGCGCGTCACCAGGGCGGCGAAAATTCGAATGTCCGTGCTGGCATTGAGGAAATGGACGGAGCCATCCGCGAACACCACGTTGGCGCCGCTGGGGTGGAACCCGTAGACTTCTCGATTGTTCGTGCAATTCACGGCACACGACCCGAAGAAACCGCTCCCGTCCGGCGTGGCCCCACGGCCCCACAGCAGGTTTCGGGACGCCCACGGGCCGCCGGATATCCAGACGCCAGCGATCTGCTGGCGTCCCTGCCACAGATGCGGCCGCCCCGCGCATTCGGCGATCAGGATCGTGTGCGAGGTCCCGTCCTGGATGTCCGCCATGCTCCGCGCGGCATTGATGGGGAAAACCCCCTCGTAATGCCCCCGCTCGTCGCGCGGGCCGGCGGGGGGATCGATCACGCCAGCGAGTGCCAGGCCGCTGTCAATGGTGCCCATGCCCGCATAGTCCCCGCAGGCGGCAGTGCCGCTGAATGGCGCCTCGGGCGGCTGGGAGAGCGTGGGGAGCGAGCCGTCCATAAGCCTGTTCGCCTGTGCCGACGGACACTGCCAGATTTTCAACTGCGTGTTCACGGCCGGCTGGTTCGGCGGATCGAACCAGGAGACGTCCCAGCGGTAGCGGCTGGCCAGCGGCTCCTGTTCCAGGTACGGCAGCAGGTACGTCCCCAGGCCGTGGTTCTTGAGCCCTGCGTATTGCGGGAAGGCGGGACTGAGCCGGCCTACTGCGCCCGGCGGAAAGGTCCTTTGATCGCCGTGATAATGGTGCAGCGCCAGCCCGAGGTTTTTCAAATTGCTCGCGCAGGCCAGGCGGCGGGCGGCTTCGCGCCCCGCTTGAACGGCCGGCAGCAGCAGCGCCATGAGGATGCCGATGATGGCGATCACAATCAGCAGTTCGACGACCGTAAAGCCGCGTCGCTGAGGAGTCGCTAGTGGAGGAAACATGTCAGCACCTCGGGGCTAGTCCAGATGGATCGAGTTGTCGCTGGGGACGTTGGACTCTGGACTTTGGACGACGGACTTGTGCGGTGAGCCGCTCAGTTGCGTCACGTCCCAGACCTTCACGGTCTTATCGCGGCTTCCCGAGACCAAACGCCGGCCATCGGGGCTGAACGCGACGCCGCTGACGAGGCCGGTGTGACCGCGGAAGTTGCGAACGAACGTGCCGGAGTGGCTGTCCCAGATTTTTACGGCGCTGTCTTCGCCCCCGGAGGCGATCCACCGGCCGTCCTCGTCCGGGCTGAACGCCACGGTGTAGACCTCTCCGTTGTGTCCCTCGAGGGTCTGAAGCTCCCGGCCTGTCTCGACGTCCCAGATGATGACCGTGTTCTTCTTGCCCCCCGTAGCCAGCCGTTGGCCGTTAGGGCTGAAGGCCACGTTCAAACTTGGTCCAGGGACCCGCCCCTGGAAGATGCGATGAGGTTCTTGCACTTGATCGAGGCGCGTCGCGTCCCAGACCTTCACAACCCCGTCGCTGCTCGCCGAGGCGAGCCACCGTGCGCCTTTGTCGTGGCTGAAGACCAAGCCTCGGATTTCCTGGTCGTGGGTGCCGAGCGTGCCGATCTCCCGGCCGGTCCCAGCCTCCCAGACTTGTACGCCTCCATTGACTTTTCCGGTGACCAGGTAGCGGCCGTCGGGGCTGAACGCCACGGCGAAGTACGGCACGGCGAAATGTTCCGGCCCGGCCGGAAGCGCGAAGGCTTCCCGTCCGGTCCGCGCGTCCCAGACCTTGACGGTGTGCAGCCAGCCTTCGGAGCCGGCCGAGGCGACGCGCTGGCCGTCGGGATGCCAGGCCACACAAAAGACGACAACCGTATGGCCGCCGAACTCGGCGCTTACTCGGCCGGTATGCGCATCCCAGACCTTCACGAGCGTGTCATAGCCGGCTGAAACAACTCTCTTGCCATCGGGACTGAGCGCCACGGTGTAAACTTCGTCGCTATGGTTGAAGGTCAAGGACTCCTGCCCCTCATCCGTCCGGAGCTCCGTCGCGTCCCAAAAGCGAATCGTCCCGTCCGTGCTGGCCGAGGCGATGCGCCGGCCGTCCGGGCTGAACGCCACGCACCCGCACCTGCCGGTGTGTCCGCGCAGGCCGAGCACCTCCCGGCCGGTGGTGACGTCCCAGATGCGCACCGTCTTGTCTTCGCCGGCCGAAACGAGGCGCCGGCCATCCGGGCTGAAGGCGACGCAGTCCACGGTTCCGGTGTGCAAGAAGGTGTGGACGAGTCCGCCGGTCGTCGTATCCCACAGTTTCACGCTCCTGTCGAAGCTGGCCGAGGCCAGCCACTGGCCGTCGGGACTGAACGCCAGCGCACTGACCGGATGGCGATGTGCGGGGAAGGTGCGAAGCAGCAGTCCCGTCTCCTGGTCCCAAAGCTTCAGGCCTTCCCCGTAGGTGCCGGATGCCAGGCGCCCGTCGCCGCTGAACGCCACGGGGATTGAATGGAAGTTGTGCCCCGAACCGGGCAGGCCGTGAAGGCGCTTACGGTTTTTCCAGTCCCAGACCCCCACCGCCTCGTCGCTGGCCGCCGCGAGATGTCGGCCGTCGGCACTGAACGCCACGGTATATGCCGTCCCGAACTTGCGACTAGCGTTGCACGGACCGACGAACACTTCCTGGGCGGGGTCAATCGTCGAGTTCCAGACCTTCACCTTCCGGTCCGCGCCGAGGGAGGCCAGGTGCTTGTCGTCGGGGTGGAAGGCGACACTGACAACCGAATCGGTGTGCGCCTGGAAGGTCTGGAGCACCTTGCCCGTCCCGCTGTTCCAAATCTTGACGGTCCCGTCCCCCCCAGCCGAGGCGAGCCGCTTGCCGTCCGGACTGAAAGCCACTGCATTCACTTCCGTCGAGTCCCGCAGGATTTGTGGCTCAACCTTGCAGAGGCGCATCAGGTAGTGCCATTCCCACTCGCGGAGGTCTTCGGGACACTCCTGGAGGAGTTTCAGCGCCCGGCCTAAGTTGTCGGCCGACAGGTCGCGATGGGCCAAGGTGATGCGGTGGAAGTTCGCCTCGTGCCGCTCTCGGTCGAGTGATTCCGTCAGGTCTGTGTTGGCTCGCCACACGAGGACCGTACTCACCGCCAGGGCTGCCACGGCCAGGATGGCGGCGAGAGCCACTGCCGACACGCTGATCAGAGTCCTCGTATGGCGACGGGCCAGCTTGCGGAACCGGTACAAGATCGACGGCGGACAGGCCAACACCGGCTCGTCCGCCAGATACCGCTCGACGTCTTTGGCAAGCCCGCTGGCCGTCTCATAGCGGCGATTGCGGTCCTTTTCCAGCGTCTTCATCACGATCCAGTCCAACTCGCCCCGCACCAGCTTCGTCAATTGGGCCGGCTCCATCTGCCGTTGCGCCGAGATCATTGACAGCGCTTCGCCAGAGTTGCTCAGCCGCGTGCTCGGCTTGGGGGGCTCCTGCTCCTTGATCAGGCGGAGAATCTCGGCATAGGCTGCTTCCTTCATCGTCTTGTGGCTCAGCGGGGTGCTGCCGGTCAGCAACTCATACAGCAGCACGCCCAGCGAGAAGATGTCGCTGCGCGTATCGACCCCCAGGGCGCTCATTTCCGCCTGCTCCGGCGACATGTACTCCAGCGTGCCGACCATCGTGCCGTACTGGGTAAACAGCGTCCGCTCGGTCAGCTTCTGCTCGGTCGCCTTGGCGACGCCAAAGTCGATCACCTTGGGCACCGGCTTGCCGTCGTACAGCGTGACCATCACGTTGGTCGGCTTGATGTCGCGGTGGATGATCCCCTTCTGGTGCGCGTGCTGGATCGCCTGGCAGACCGGCACGAACAGCTCCAGCCGCTGCCGGGGCGTCAGGCGATTGTCGTCGCAGTACTTGGTGATGGGCACGCCGTGGACAAGCTCCATGACAAAGTACGGCCGGCCCGCTTCCGTGGTCCCGGCGTCGAGAACGCGGGCGATGTTGACGTGGTCCATCATCGCCAGCGCCTGCCGCTCGGCCTCGAATCTGGCGATGACCTGCCGCGTGTCCATGCCCGGCTTGATGATCTTGAGGGCCACGCGGCGGGCAATCGGCTCCGTCTGCTCGGCCATATAGACCACGCCCATACCCCCTTCGCCGATTTGCTGGAGGAGCTTGTAGGGGCCGATCTGCGTGCCGGGGCGTTCGCTCACGGGACTGTTGAGCGTGGCGCCAACATCCACCACAGCGGCAGGCGGCGACTCAAGAAAGCTGCCGGCCGCAGCATGGGCAGCCAGGAGAGCCTCGACTTGGGCACGAATCTCCGGGGCGCCGCCGCAAGCCTCGTCGAGAAATACGCGTCTGGCAGCCTCGGATTCAATTCCCGAGGCCTCGTCGAAAATCGAGCGTATATTCGGTGTGGTCATGGGCATGGTTGCCATCCGGACCCTGGTGGGCCGTCACAAGACAGTGCGACGAATGCCGCCGGTTTGTGCCACGGCATTCGCGAAGATCGCAGAAAAATTGCTCAGCTCAATTGCTGATAGAGCCACGCCCGAGCGTAAGCCCAATGCCGGTTGGCGGTTCGGACCGAAATATCGAGCGCTTGGGCCGCTTCTTCGGTCGTCAGCCCCGCAAAATATCGCAGTTTCACCACGGCGGCTGCGGAGGGGTCCTCCTGTTCCAATCGTTGCAAGGCCTCGTCGAGCGCGACGAGGTCCTCGTCGGTATCCTCCCCAAGCTCGACCTGGCTGTCGAATTCGACGCGCTGCCGGCCGCCTCCATGTTTGTCGCGATTCTTTCGCCGCGCCTGTTCGACGAGAATCCGCCGCATGGCCTCCGCTGCAGCCGCGAAGAAATGCCCCCGAGTTTTCCAGCACTGCGTGATTGCGACATCCACGAGTCGCAAATAGGCGTCATGCACCAATGCCGTCGCCTGGAGCGTCTGCCCCGGCTTCTCCTGGGCCAGCTTAGCAGCCGCCAGCTTGCGCAGTTCGTCGTAAACCAGCGGCAGCAGTTTGTCGGCAGCGGCCGGATCGCCGGACTCAATTTGCGACAGGATGCGGGTGACGTCGGACATGGCCCCAATTGTGGTCGAACCAGTATCTGCCCGCAATCAATCCGCAATCAACCCGAAGACGCGACGACGGACGCTCAAAATCG
The DNA here is from genome assembly GCA_035512595.1 of Pirellulaceae bacterium. Classification (GTDB taxonomy): domain Bacteria; phylum Planctomycetota; class Planctomycetia; order Pirellulales; family Pirellulaceae; genus DATKDU01. Next base: position 115 of record DATKDU010000280.1, on the reverse strand, counting down.
CCTCCGCCCCCTATCGGAGCGGACGGCAGAGGTCATCGACCGACGCGGACAGGGCCAACAGGTTTTACTGACCTCCAAGCGGACGAATCCCCCTCACGAAGCAAAAGTGCCGGAT
>DATKDU010000279.1:0-13412 GCA_035512595.1 Pirellulaceae bacterium | reverse complement strand
TTCTTAACGAAGGGCGTCAGAATCTGAAGCTGTGGTGGCTCATCGTTTTTCCCGGCGCCGCCATCTTCCTCACCGTCATGGCCTACAACCTCATCGGCGAAGGGCTTCAGGAAGCGACCGATCCGCGGCTGCGGGAGGGGGCGAAGTAATGGGCGCTGCTCCACTCCTGGAAATCGACAACCTCACCACTCAGTTCCACACGGAAGACGGCATCGTCCGCGCGGTGGATGATGTGTCGCTCGAAATCCACGAAGGAAAAACCCTCGGCATCGTCGGCGAGTCCGGCAGCGGCAAGAGCGTGACGAGCTTTTCGATCATGCGGCTGCTGGCGGGGACGGGGCGGATCGATCAGGGGCGGATTTCGTTTCTGGGGAAGGACCTGGTGCGGCTGCCTGAGCCGGAGATGCGAAAGATCCGCGGCAAAGAGATCAGCATGATCTTTCAGGAGCCGATGACCTCGCTCAATCCGGTCTTCACGGCCGGCTGGCAGGTGATGGAGGCGATCATGCTCCATCAGAAGGTCAGCAAGGCCGAGGCTCGCCAGCGGACGATCGAGCTGTTTCGCGAGGTGGGCATGCCGGAGCCGGAGCAGCGGGTCGATTCGTATCCGCACCAACTGTCCGGCGGCCAGAAGCAGCGGGTGATGATCGCCATGGCCCTGTCGTGCAATCCCAAGCTGCTGATTGCCGACGAGCCGAGCACGGCCCTCGACGTGACGATCCAGGCCCAAATCCTCGACATCCTCCGCGAGCTGCGCGACGCCCGCGGCATGAGCATCCTGTTCATCACGCACGATCTGGGCGTGATTGCCGAGATTGCCGACGAAGTGGCGGTGATGTTCCAGGGAAAGATCGTCGAGCACGGCACGGTGCTGGAAATTTTTGAGAATCCCAAGCACCCGTACACCAAGGGGCTGCTCGCCTGCAAGCCGCGGCTGGAGACGCCGTACAAGACGCTGCCGACGGTCGCCGACTTCATGGAGGTCAGCGGCGAAGGGCCGACGCTGAAGATCGTCGAAAAGCAGATGACGCCCCAGCGCCTCGCGCAGCTCACGACGCAAGGCCGCGGGCGAATGCTGCACCCCAAGACGCAGCTCCAGGCGATGGGCCATCCCTGGGAAGACGGCCGCTACCCGGCCGACACCACGACCGTCAACGAAGGAACTCGGCCGCTACTCTCGGTGAAGGACCTCAAGGTCCATTTTCCCATCCGTCGCGGCATTTTCCTCCGCACGGTTGGCCACGTGAAAGCGGTGGACGGCATCAGCTTCGACATCTACCGCGGGCAGACGCTGGGCCTCGTCGGCGAGTCAGGCTGCGGCAAGACGACGGCCGGCCGTGCCATCCTGCGGCTGATCGAGCCGGACGCCGGCCAGGTCGTCTACGACGGCACCGATCTGGCACAGCTCTCAGGCCGCGAGATGCGGAACATGCGCCGCAAGATGCAGATCATCTTCCAGGACCCCTACGGCAGCATGAACCCGCGAATGACGATCGAGTCGGCCGTCACCGAGCCGATGGTCATTCAGCGGATCGGCAAGAGTGCCGCCGATCGCCGCGACCGGGCGGTGGCGCTGCTGGAAGAAGTGGGCCTGCTGCCGGAGCATCTCCGCCGCTATCCGCACGAGTTCTCCGGCGGCCAGCGGCAGCGGATCTGCATCGCCCGCTCGCTGGCGGTCGAGCCGGAGTTCATCGTCTGCGACGAATCGGTCTCGGCACTCGACGTGTCCGTGCAGGCCCAGGTCCTCAACCTGCTCAAGCGGCTCCAAGCCAAGCACGGCCTGACCTACATCTTCATCAGCCACGATCTGTCGGTGGTGAAATTCATGGCCGACATGATGGCCGTGATGGCCCCGGTCGATGGCGGCGGCCAGATCATCGAGTTCGGCCCCTCCGACGACATCTACCTGCATCCCCGCGAGGAATACACGCGGCGGCTGATCGACGCCACGCCGAAGGACAGCCTGGAGAACATCCGGCGGAGGCAGAAGGAGCGGGAGGAGGCGGTGGGAAAAAGAATGACCAATGACCAAGCCACAATGACCAATGCCAGCATACGGCAGTCCTAATTGGTCATTGGGACTTGGTCATTGGTCATTTGCCCTAAGACAGCAGCTCCTCGATCAAACCCGCCGTCTCGTCCGCCTTGCGGTGCAGCCGCGCGAGCCAGGCGGAGTCTGTAACCGGAGGGGCAGTGTCGAGCGGGTGCTGGCCGACGCAAGTCAGCGCACTGGCGGCCACCTGCTCGTTGAGGTCGGCATTCGGGGCGTAGTCGCCGAGGGCGAAGCGAAACGATTGCGTCAGTGACGCCAGGATCAGCTCGCGGCTGAGCGCGTCGTCCTGCGGATGGGCGTCACGCAGGTCGTCGGCAAAGTCGCGGCACCGCGCGGCGTCGAACGCCAGTTCGCGCACGTCGGTCCGCAGCGCCACGTGCGCCAGCAGCATGTCGCACCACCGCTCCATCTTCTGCCGCAGGTCGTTCAGCCGCCCAGCCTCCACCACCGCAAACTGCTGCCCGAAGGACAGGACGTGCAGCACGCGGTTGCGAGCTTCCAAGTGCCCGGCCAGGGTACTGACCGCGACCGGCGCTGCTTCCGGCTCATCGCGGCATTCGTCATAAGCCTTGGCCGTCGCGGCCCACGTTCGAGCGAGCAGCTCGCTGGCCAGAATCTCCTCGATGTGGGGCCGGATTGCTTCCCACGCCAGCGACTCGCGGGGACTGCCGGCCAGCGACTGCACGGAGAATTTTTGGATCGTGATCAGCCACCGCTGGAGGCGGCATTTGGAGGCCGACCAGTATTCGTGCAGCGCCCGGCGCGGCACGGTCCGCTGCGAATCGAGCCACGACGCTGCGGCAAGCGCGACGTGAGCGCCGGTTTCGACAAGACAGCGGGAATTCATTGGGAAGGGGGAAAGAGGGTTCAGGGTTCAGGGTTCAGAGGTCGGAGGTCAGCGGTCAGACCGTCCGCAAGCGTCCCCAGACCCGAGGGGACGTGGGTCTGGGGACGCTGCGTGCGGTGATGCAGACGGTCTTTCGCAACCGGCGTGCCGTGCAATGCTCGACTTTCGGCGACCGCCCCAAGTGCGGCAGTTCACGACAGTTGCTGCGCTTACCCAGCCGGTGCGCCAACGTCAGCCGTGTTGAAAACGCGCTGGATGTTGCCAAAATGCAACGCCCTGTCTCCTGTCTCCTGAACCCTGAACCCTGAACCCTCCCATGCGCCTCGGCATTCTCAGCGACACGCACGGCCATGTGCAAAACACGTTGGCGGCAGTGCGCATGCTCCAGTCGCTGGAGGTGGACGAGCTGCTCCACTGCGGCGACCTCTGCTCGACCGAGATTCCGCGGCTGCTGGCCGACTGGCCGACGCACTACGTCTTCGGCAATTGCGACGTCGATGTGGATGCGATGCGAATGGCCATTGCTGCCGCGGGGGGCCGCTGCCACGACTGGTTTGGCGACCTGACGCTCGGCGGCCGCCGGATTGCCCTCTTGCACGGCCACGAAGGGAAGCGATTCATGCAGACCATCAAGAGCGGCGAATTCGACCTGGTCTGTTACGGCCACACGCACTCCGCCGAGTTCCACCACGAAGGCCGCACGCTCGTTCTCAACCCCGGGGCGCTCTACCGGGCCAATCCGCACACCGTGGCGATCCTCGATCTGGAAACGATGACGCCGCAGATTGTACCGCTGTAGTTTACGAACTGGTCACGGCCGCCGGACCACAAACCGCTGGTAGTGCCCCACCGCCAGGACGCCCACCGGCCGGTTGTGCTCGACCAGCAGCTTGACCGAGAAGCCGCGGTCGGTGGCCAGCTTGAGAAAGCCGGCACTCAGCCCCGCCGACGTTGCGCGAGTTGTCCATGCTCTCGTGGGCACTCGCGGAGCGAGTACACTACATTTTTCCCCGCCGCCGCTCTTTGGCCGGCAAGACTTCCAGGCAGGTGGTCCAGCAGCCGGTGAGGATCGTTTCGATGAATTCGTCCGGCAGCCGCTGGTCTCGCATCTCGGCGGCCAGGCGGTGATGATCGTACTCGACGGGAATGAATGGTGCCGAGACCGCTCCGTCGCTCGCCGACAGGAGCGTATACCAGACGTTCGTCTTTCCGTCGTTCTCCGGCCGGCCGAGAACGCCGACGTTGAGGAACTTGCCGGGCCGAAGGGGTCGGGAGTCGTTTCCGGCCGGCGACTTTTCGTTGGCCGGGGATCTTGGGCCGGAAACGACTCCCGACCCCGTCAGCTCGCGCTGCCACTTGAGGCCGGTGTGCGTGCAGCAGATGACGTCGGCATTGTGCTCACTCGCCAGATGGTCCAGAAAGTGCGTCGGCGTCGTCGATTCCCACAAAAACTCGTTTATTCTCCGCGGGCTGCCGTGACAGAGCAAAACGCGGCTGCCGTACGACAGGTTTCCAACCTGTCCTTCTCCCAAAGTAAATCGAATCTCGCTCGGCAGCGACTTCAGCCAACGCCGGTTCTCGACGCTGGTATTCTCCAGCGTGTAGTCGTAGCTGATTTGGGCAAAATGATTGTCCCGCGGGTCGGCATAGCCGCACTGGCAATCGGCCAGCTCATTTCCGATCGAGTCGTCGTAATTGCCGCGGACGCAAGCAATGTCGTGCCTCCGCAGCAGCTCGATCGCCCGATCCGGGTGCGGCCCGAACGCCCCCAGATCGCCCAGGCAATAGATGGCGTCCACGCCGCGGCGGCGAGCGTCGGCAATCGCCGCCTCCAGGGCCAGGTAGTTGCTGTAAATGCCGCCGAAGAGGGCGACGCGAGGGGCGATCATGGGCACAGGCCTGTGGGCGGACAAATTGCAAATTGTTCATTGCAAATTGATAATTGTTAATTTGCAATTTGCAATGAACAATTAACAATTTGCAATTGACTCTCAATGGACTGTCTTTGCGTTTCCACTACTACTCGGATTACTGCAAATCGCCCCGAACTGGTAGCAAGTCCAGCAGGCGCCGTGCTGGATCGCGTACGGCCGCAGCGATTCGGCGAGCGACTGTCCCAGCACGGCATCGGGGGACTCGATCAGGATCGGGCAGACCGCAGTGCCGCGGTCGGTGACGATGCGGCTGTGCTGGCAGACGAGCTGCGACTGGTCGTAGCCGTCGAGCATGGCGGGCGTGACCCGCTCGTCCACCTGATAGCCGTGCGTGCGAGTTACTTCGGCGCCGATCTGGAGCGTGGGAAGTATTTTCAGCCGCGGCCGGCTGTATCCTCGCGACTTCAACGCCGCCGCGAACTCGCCGATGACCTGGTTATCTTTTTCGATTGGCCAGGTTCTTGCCGCGGTGATGATCGGCAGAAACCCATGCTCGACCAGCTTCTGGACCCCCTGCATCGCCCGCTCGAACGTGCCGATCCCGCGGATCGGGTCGTTGGTTTGGGGCGAGAAACCGTCGATGGAAACCCGAAACTCCAGCGAATACAGGCTCGCTTCCTCGGCCGCTCTCAACTGCTCCAGCCACGCCCCCTTGAGCACCGTCCCGTTCGTGAGCACGGTCGCCGGGCCGTAGTGCAGCGTCTGGCACAGGATCTCGGTCATCTCCGGATTCAGAAACGGCTCGCCGCCGGTGAAGTAATACTCCTTCACCCCCAGCGCCACCGACTCCTCCAGCCGCCGCTTTACTTCCGCCAGCGACAAGAATCCAAACGAATGGTTTTTCGGGCTGCAACTGATGAAGCAGTGCTGGCACGTCAGGTTGCACAGCGTCCCGCCGACCTGGAACCACAGGTCGTCGAGGTGGGGGATGAAGACCCAGGGCAAGCTTGGGGAATGAATCACGATGTGCCGCCGGGGAGTCGCGAAGTTGGCCGGTTCACAATCTCAAGAATGACCTGCTGTCCATCCGGTACGTCGCGCAACTGCTCGTGGATAGAGCCACGCGATCCGAGGTAATCACCGATGGCCAGCACTCCCGTATTCTCGACCGTGAAGTCTCCTCCCAGGATCGTTGGATATTTGAATCCGTAACACTGTCCCGGGCCAAGCGTCAAACCGGCGGCAACACACCGGTCAACGAGTGGAATCATCAGCCAGTTTTTCGCGTTGTCATCCTCGTCGATTTTCGCCGAAAAATCATCCCGACTTTCAGCAACTTTCGTAAACGATCCACCGTCGGTTTCCAACCAATGCACCGTGCCATCGGGAAGGACGAGAAACAACTCGGCGTAGCGATTGACGAGCCAAACGGTGAATTCCCCCGGCAGAAGCCACGCCCAGGATTCCAGCAACTTTGGCCAATAAAAACCTCGCTGGTCAATGAGGTAGTCGTCGACGGATAGCATCATGAATTCGCGCCGGGACACGGCAAACGGTAAGCTGCCGCGAGTGTGATGGCAAACGAAATAACGAGTACCAATAGGGCCGTCCAGGCGAAACTCCCCAGATACTGAGCGGCATAAATGTGAGCCGCAGGCGAAGTTGCAATATTTCGCAATCGATCGGAAACGATCCACGAAAAAAATGCGAACGTAGTCAACATAGCCAACACGGTTCGCAACGAAACCTGCCAGCGGTTACGGTGAATGACGTAGATCGCCGGCGGGGCTAGCGCCGCCAACACGTGTGGCAATAACCAGGCGCGAAAAGCTCCCGTAGTATCGAAGCAAATGGTAAATTCGTGTTCCATCGTGGTTGCGATTGCGGACGCCGGTCACCGAGTAAGCGGTTTGGGCTACACATGCATCGTTTCAGTATCCCTCGTCGCTCGCACAAAAATCAACAACGCCACCGCCCCCACCGCCAATCCCGCCCCGCTCCCAAACGCGACCACTGGCCCAAACTGCTGGTACAAAATGCCGAAGATCACGCTCGCCGGCAACGCGCCAATGCCGATCGCCAGATTGTACCAGCCGAAGGCCAGTCCTTTGTGCTGCGGCCCGGCAAGCTGGGCAACCAGCGTCTTTTCTGCGGGTTCGGCCAGGGCGTAGTAAATGCCATAGCCTAGAAACAGTGTCCACACGTGCCAGACGCTGCTGGCGAAGGCAAAGCCAAGATAAATCGCAGCATACGCCAGCCATCCGGCAGCCAGCGGCAGCCGCGGACCCGCGCGATCAACCAGCGCCCCGCCCGCCATGTTGCCGCTGCTCTTGACGACATGAAAGGCGAACCACAACAGCGGCAACAGATGCTGCGGCACTCCCAGCTCGCCGGCCCGCACCAGCAGGAAGGCGTCGCTCGAATTGCCGAGGGTGAACAGAACGAGTGCCGCCAGGAACACTCTGAAGTTCGCACCGAAAGGTCGCAGCGTCCATTCCAGCGGCTCCTGCGTAGCGGGCGCGGCTCGCGGCGGCTCGCGGAGGCCGAAGATGAGCAGGGCCACGACCGCCAGGCCGGGAATGAGCGTCAGGACGAACATGGTCCGCAGGTGAGCGGGCCAGAGCCAGAGAAAGATCATGGCCATGAGCGGCCCAATCGCCGCACCGAGGTGATCCATCCCGCGGTGGAGCCCAAACGCCCGCCCGCGCACGGTCGCATCCGTCGAGTCGGCAATCAGCGCATCGCGCGGCGCTGTGCGAATCCCCTTGCCAAACCGGTCGGCCAGCCGCAGCGAAAGCGCGTGCCACGGCGCGGTCGCCAGGCCGAAGAGCGGCCGGACAAGTGCCGCGATCGCATAGCCGGCGACCGCCAGGCTCTTTCGCTGACGGGCGCGGTCCGACCAGGCCCCGGCAAACAGTTTGAGTAAGCTGGCCAGCGACTCAGCGGCCCCTTCGATGATCCCCAGAAACTGCTTGCTGCCGCCGAGCACCGCGAGCAAAAAATGCGGCAAGAGCGGATAGATCATCTCGCTGGCGATGTCGTTGAGCAGGCTGGCAAAGCCCAGCAGCCAGACGTTCCGCGGCAGCTTCGCGCGCGGAGGTGGATCGGCGGTCGTCATGGTCCGCGCAGCTACGATGCGGCTTCTGGCGCGGCCGCGTCAAAGAACTTCGCCACCAGCTTCTCATCGGTCGGGGGAGTCAGGTAGGTGACGATCACGCCGACGATTGCCGAGAATCCGACACCCCATAGCAGCGGCTCCAGACCCCAGAGGAAATAGGGGCGGAAACTCGTCGCATTGCCAATGCCTGGATCAGTTGTCTGAAAGCCGATCAAGTACAGCGCCAACATCGTTGCCGCGCCGGTGAGCATGGCCGCCATCACGCCCGCCGTCGTCGCCCGCCGCCAGTAGCAGAGCATCAGGCACGGCACGACGAAGCTGGCCGCAGCACACCCGCCGCTGAAGACAACCACGGCCTGAAGGTAGCGCACCGGTTCGATATTGAGCGCCACGGCCAACAAGCCCACGGCGATCATGGCGCCCCACGTCCACCGCTTGAGCTGCGTCTCCGTAGCCCGCGGATTGATAAACCGCTGATAAAGGTCGCGCACCAGCCCCGAGGCGATCACCACCAGGTACGCGCTGACCGTGGCCATCACGGCGCCGAAGGGGGCGGCCAAGATCAGCCCGCTGATGAGCGAGCCCCCGGGAACGCCCGCCGTGGTCAGGAGGGCCATCCGCGGCACTACTTCGTCCGACTTGCCCGCCGCCACCAGGTCATCGGGCAGCAGCGCCCTGGCGCAGATACAGATGCAGATCAGCGGCAGGTAGATCCCCGTGTTGTACAGGCAAAGGATGACGATCGAGCGGCGGAGCGTGCCGATATCCTTGCAGGCCATGACCCGCGTCACGCTGGCCGGCGAAGCGAAGCCCGTCAGCGGCCAAAACAGGAAGAACGAAAACGCCAGGCTGATCGGCAGAAAGTCGCGCCCCAGCCCCGGGCCGAACACCAATGCCGGCCCCACTTCCGGTTTGGCGATCGCCCTTTCCGTGGCCGCCTGTAAGCCGCCGACCGCGTACAGCGACAGGCACAAAAGGATTGCCACACCGATGAACATCATGACGCTTTGGAACAGATCGGTCCACACCGCCGCCAGAAAGCCGCCGATGAGGGTATAGCCCACGACCGTAAGCGAAAAGATCGCCAGCCCCAGGAGGTAGGCCTTGTCCGCGTTCTGCCACCAGCCGGCGATGGTCGGCGAGCGGGGGGCGTCAGCCCCCTGATCAGCCGGCTCACGCCGGCCGCTCGCCGCGGCAGGCGAACTCTCGTCCGCAACGGCCGCCAAATTGCTGCCCGGAAACGCCAGCTTCATCAACATGCCGCCGGCTTTGAACTGAGCGACCATCATCGAGGTCATGAACGCGACGATGAGCAGCGATGTCACGATCCCCAGCGCCGGGCTGCCAAAACGCTCGCGGTAGAGATCGGGCATGGTGATGGCGCCAGTTTTGCGGGAAATCTGCGCGATCCGCTTGCCGACGATGCCGAAACCGGTGATCGGCACGACCATGTAGCTGCCGATCCACAGGGCGACGATCCAGCCGTGGCTGTAGACCAACGACGGAAAGCCCATGAACGTGCCGCCGCTTTGGACCGTGGCAGTGAGCGCGATCGCCCAGGCGCCGAGCCCGCGGTTCCCCAAAAAAAAACCCTTGAGAAACGTGCCGCGGCTCATCGCCCGCTGGGCGACCGTCCCCAGCCAGACCGACGCCACGATCAGGGCCACCAAGACGCCCAGCGTCATCCACCGATCCCAGGTCGATGGCTGACTGGGGACTTGCGAGAGGAGGATCAGCGGCTCAAGCATCGCCTTCCTCCCCAATGATCTCCCGCATCGCTTCGTCCGGGTCCATCCCCAGGTCGGCGTCGGTGATCACGAAGCGGGACAGAACAAACGACGCAGCCACGCAGCACAGCCACGGCAGGACAATCCCCCAGAAGACCCACGACGGAAAGCCGAAGACGTAGGTTAGCTTGCCGGCCGCCTCGGCCATGTTGTCGCGGCCGGGATAGGCGAACCAGGCGCAGTAACCAAAGGACCAGACCAGGGCCACGCCCCAAGTGCCGAACACGGTCAGCGCTTCACGCCAGGCGGATTGCAGGATTGGATCGGGCGTTGCGGCGCGCGTGGCAGGCGGCGGAGCGTCACTGGAGTAGACTTCGTACGGATTGCTCATCAAATCGGTGGGAAAGCGGCAGGGGGGCGTGCAGGCAATATGCCACAGGCTCGCGCCAATTGCAAACGGCCGGCGCCGCAGGGCACAATGCATGGTCGTACCCCCGGACTTCGGCTACACCGATTCATCCGAAGTCTGACAACTTCGGCTACCCCTGCCGCCTATGAATGCCGTGACGCGACTCGCTTTGCTGCTGCTGCTCATTCCTGCGGCGGCGAATTCCCAGGAGCCCGATCGCCGGCGGATCGCGGCCCTCGTGGACCAGCTCGCCAGCGACGACTTTTTCCGCCGCGAAGAAGCAGGGAAAGAACTGCGGGCTATCGGCAGTCCCGCGGCGGCGATCCTGCGCCAGGCCGCTGCGTCGCACGAGGAGCTCGAGGTACGGTTTCGCGCCGGCCAGCTCCTGGCGCAGATACAAAAAATCCTCTTTACCGAAATCGCACAGTTTCAGGGACATAACCGCTTTCCGGGCGACCCGTCCCGCGGCTGGATTTCGCGGTCGGCTGTGTCCCCCGATGGCGAGCGGCTGTACACGATTGCCGGCGACGCACTCCGCGAGTGGAAGCTCGATACTCGTACGCTGACGCGCACGCTCGGCAGCTTCGAGGGGATCTATTTCACCCTCGCCTTGTCGCGCGACGGCACACACGCAACGACTGCCGGCGGACAAGATGGATCGGTGATCGTCTGGGACCTGGCCGCGGGAAACGAGCGGATGCGCCTCAAGGGGCATACGGCGCTCGTCTGGGGGACGGCATTCACGGCCGACGGCAAGCAGGCGATCACCGGCGCGTGGGACAAGACGATCCGCGTCTGGGATTTGTCCAGCGGCGAGGAAGTGCGCCAATTCGACGGGGTCAAGGACAACATCCGCTGCCTGGCGCTGTCCCCGGATGGGGCGAAGCTCGCCGCCGGCCACTTCGCCGAGGTCGGCCAGAGGGGCACGTTGCGCATCTGGGATGTCGCCAGCGGCAAAGAGCTGGTTTCCATGCCCGGCCACACGCTGGAGATCACCAGCGTCGCCTTCTCGCCCGACGGCAGTCGCGTGGTGACCAGCAGCTTCGACAAGACGGTGCGGCTGTGGGAAGCGGCCACGGGGAAGTTGCTGCACGAGCTGAAAGGGCACACCGGCATGCTGGAGATGGCCGCCTTCTCCCCCGATGGACAATTCATTTTCTCCGTTGGCGAAGACACCGACCGGACGCTTCGGATCTGGGATGCCGCGACAGGAGAAAACGTCTTCACGTCGGAGGTTCAGCCCGGCGGATTCCTCTCGGTGACGCCGCTGCCGGACAACGAACAGGTCGTGACGACGGGCAAAGACGGGGCGATTAAGGTTTGGAGATGGAATAGGTAGGTCCCGCTTGCCGAGCGGGACCTGGCAATCGCGTGCAATACGAAGCGTAGCCTGTCGCTGGGCTTGAACAATTACGTCAAGGAACGTCAGCCACGGCCAGCAAGGTCCCGCCCGGCAGGCGGGACCTACGCGGGCAACTTCCACTTCGCTTGTCTTAGCACGGCCCGCGGCGAGTCCTTCATCACTTCGTACCAAACGGTGACCAGCGTGCCGTCGTCCAGCTCGACCGTGCTGGGATAGCCCAGGTCGCCGGTGATGCCGTCGCCGGAGAGCTCGATCGGCTCGGACCACGTCCGGCCGTGGTCGGTGCTGAGGCGGGCCTGGTTTCCCAGCGGCTTGCGGCGATGGCCGTAGGTCATCAGCAGGCGATTGTCCTTCAGCTTGAGCAAATGCGACGGCAATCCCCACACGCCGATGCTCTTGGGCTTGCTCCAGGTCTTTCCGCCGTCGGCCGATTCGCACTGCAGCGTCTCGCGCTCGTTGGCCTTGTTGTGATTGCGAACGTGGCAGACGATCCGCCCGTCCTCCGTCTCGACCGCGTGCAGTTCGTGGTACTCGGTGTGCGAATCGCCGTCACGGACCGGAATCTGCGACAGCCAACGCCACGTTTGCCCGTCGTCGGCCGATTCGCAAAAGCCGACCCGCTCCCCCTGCCGCCATAAATCCTTGCCGGCATACAAGAGCCGCCCGTCGGCAAGCTGGATCGGCCCGTGCGGGCTATCGACCAGGCAATCGTACCGCTGACTCCAGGTGACGCCATCGTCGGTGGAGCGGATCATCCACACGCCGAGGTCTTCTTTCCGCCGCTCGGCACTGAGCCGGTTGTTGGCCGCCTGCCAGCGAGCCAGCCGTTCGCTTTCCCAATTGCCGTCCTTCTCCGCCTTGGCCAGGACCGGCTCGTAGGCCAGCGACGTGAACGTCGTGACGAGGATCGTCCCCTTGGCGGTCTCCATCACGCCGGCGTCGCGGTCGTCGATCGGCCCGTCGATCAGGACCCGCGGATACGTCCACGAATTGCCGCCGTCGTCACTGGTCATCAGCTCCACGCGGCCGAATGGGCAGACGTGCGCTTCCCGCCCGCCGGAGCAGACGAGCAGCAGTTGCCCGTTCTTCCGCCGCGCCAGCGTCGGCCAGCCGTGATAGAGCGTCGGCTGCTGGCTGATGATCTTCGTTTCGAGAATTTCGGCAGCCGGTGCGGCGGCCTTGGCAAACCGCGGCAGCGACCAGAGCGCTCCCGCGGCGGCAGTGGCGGCAACAAACGAACGGCGATTGACGCGAGCGTGCATGATGGGTCCTCCTGGAAGGGTGTTTGTAGCTTACGCGAGGCATAGTGGCATGTCGGCACGGTCTTGTTGGCTTCTATGGCGGACGTGCCACTGCTCGAACATTACTGAGCGTTTGGCACGACCGGCTGGTACGATCGTAAGAATTCAATGGCGCTGACCTTGTCTTTGAACTTCGCGTGAATGGAATCGCCATTGTTGTACCGCACTTCGATTTCATAGCGGTCGATCGGCTTCTTGCGCCCGTCGTCGCTGTACCTTTCGATGAATTGAATTGCATCGTCTGAGCTGCTTGGCAATTTTCGGACAGTCGAGTGGCTAACCCTTACCCAAGCGAACCTTTCCCGGTAGCGGCGGGAAATAAATGAACAATCTCGAAATCCTTCGGCGTTTTCGAGCGTTTAAGGGAGTGGTAATTCACCTATCACGCCCACGCACGGAGGATTTCGAGTGAAGACCAGCATCGCACGCCGGCTGTCCGATCGCAAGCGGCGGATCAGGAAGCGCTTGGAGCGTGCCAACCGCGACAAATATGAGCGCTGCGCCGCCGATGCGGGCCCCGTATTGGATCCGCCGGGAGTGAAGTACGAACTGGCGGACAAGACCCGCGGCATCGCCTACGGCGGCGTCGGGTTGATGGTCAAGCTGGCCCGCGAAGTAGGTCTGGTGGAGGCCATCGATCGCCGGCTGCATCTGCTCAAGCTGCACGTGCCGTATCACGAATCGGACCACGTGCTGAACCTGGCTCTCAACGCCTTGTGC
>DATKDU010000278.1:0-6501 GCA_035512595.1 Pirellulaceae bacterium | reverse complement strand
GATCGAATCATGGGACCTCCCTAAGATTGGAATAAGGAATATGAGTCAGAATCCACCCAAACTTTGGTCAATGTAAACGACTTGAATCATGAATGCAAGCAATTCTGGAGCGGCACGACAAACTTTGGGAAAATAAACCTGGGAAATCATTCTTATAAGAAAGTTGGAAATATTTCCTTATACGACGTGGAAAATTCTCTTACAAAGAGCGTACAATAAGTTTTTTATTATGAAATATATATAAAAATTTCTCTCACAGCGTGGAGAGATCTTCTCGACTAATCCGCTCTCGGTTCTTTCGGCTCCAAGATCGTCAATTCTTGTCCCCCTTTGGTGACGGCAACCGATTGGACGATCCCCGAGGGCCACGTAATCGACAGTCCCTGAATTTGGCAGCCCGCTGGCACCCCCCATAGCGGCCGCAAATCGCACTGCGACGCAAAACTGCTGCTCCCCTTGACCATTCGCATCATTTCGCCGTCCGTGGTCTGTAGCCGGAGGACCGCCCCGATCCCGTCCCGATTGGAAGTGGTGCCCACCAGGCGGACGGACAGCCACTGGCCGTCATCGACCGAGTCATTGCGAATCAAGCCGCACGGGTCATTGTTGTTGACGAAGCAAAAATCGGTGTCGCCATCGTTGTCCAGGTCTCCGGCCATCAATCCGCGGCCGGCGTGGCCTTTCCCAAAATACGGGTCGTCGTTCATGCGCAAGCGGCGAAAGATGCGCCCCTTGTCGTTCAGGAAGATGATCGGCTCCTGCAGGAAGGGGGACTGGACTGGAAAGAACTGCACGTGGCCGTTGGCAATCACCAGATCCTCGTAGCCGTCGCGATTGAGATCGGCGAATACGGTGCCGAAGCCGACGTACAGGCCGCCGATGGCGGTGATCCCCAGTCGCCGGCTGACGTGCGCGAACTGCCCCTCCCCTTCATTACGATAGAGCCCGTTGGTTTCGTACTGGTAGTTGGTCACCCACAGATCCGGTAAACCGTCTCGATTGAAGTCCGCCACGTCCGCCCCCATGCTGCCGTTGGGCATGCCCGCGTCGTCGGTGGCCACGCCGCGAACGAGGCCGTCCTCGATAAATGTTCCGTCGCCTTGATTGAGGTAGAGGAAGTTATTGACGGTGTCGTTGGCGACGTAGATATCCTGGTCGCCGTCGAGGTCGAAGTCGTTGATCAGCACCCCCAGGCCCTTGCCCAACTCCCGCGGCGTTCCTTCTGGAGTCATCGGGTCGAGATTGAGGCCAGCCTCGCGGGAGACGTCGCGAAAAGTGCCGTCGCCATTGGAATAGTACAGGGTGTCGGGCAAGCTGGCGAATTCCCGCGGCGGGCAGGTCTCGCGCTCGGAGGGGACGGGGCCCGGGCAGAAGGGATCGTTGTCGAGCGACCAATCGCCGTAGTGGACGACGTACAGATCGAGAAAGCCGTCGCCGTTCAGATCGCCCCAGCCGGCACACGTACTCCATAGCCTGTCGTGCAGCCCGGCCGCGTCGTGGACCTCTTCAAACGTCCCGTCCCCCAGGTTGTGCCACAGTTGGAGGCCGCTATAGCCGCAGACGACGAAATCGACGAACCCGTCGTTGTCGTAGTCCGCCGCGTGCGTTCCGTGCGAATAGCAGCGGGCGGGAAAGCCGCCGCCGGCGCCGGCGGAGACATCCACGAACTTCCAGTCACCCAGGTTGCGGAACAAGGTCGAGGGGTGTCCCGGCAACGTCTTCTGGGGACCATAATAGCCGCCGCCCGCAAAGGCGAGGTCCAGACGCCCGTCGGCATCGTAGTCGAACATGCCCCCGCCGCCGCCAACCGACTCCAGGATCCGCCGCTTCTTGGCTTCCGAAGCGTTCCGATAGACATGATGGACGCCGGCCGCGTCGTTCATCAGGGTGAAGCGCAGGGGCGTCTGCGATTGAGTCAGCCCCTCGTCCTCCTCGGAGTTGTCGCTGGTCGGGGAAGGGGAAACGACAGGCTTTTGAGATCCATTGGCCGCGACGTTCACCGGAACCGGCTTGGAGCTGCCCGGCGTGCATCCGCAAGCGGTGAACAAAAGCAGCATCGTGCCAACAGTTGTGCCCAGGAGAGAGGGGCAGTTCATGGCATTACCTGGCTTGGTGAAACCGTTTAACTAGGTCCGCGAACAAGATAACCAAAGCTGCCCACGATCCATCGTAACACGCCCATCGACCGTCTCCAGGCCGAACTTGCCCGTTCCTGGTTCCTCGCGGCCTGCACCCCCAACGCACGGCCGCCCCAAACACTCTAAAATGACCCCCCGGGCATCGTCCCGCATCGTCCCCCCGGCGAATCCAAACCGTTCCCCATCTCCCTGAGGAGTTCTCGTGAATCGATGGTTTTACGCAGGATCAGCCCTGTTCGTTCTTTCGGCTGCATCGTTTCCTGGACTTCCGTCGTCCGCTTTCGCGCAGGACATGCCGCAAGTGACCGAGGACGAACAGACGATCCAGATCAAGACACCCCAATTGGGGGCAACCGTTCGTAAGCAAGGGTACGTCACCGGCATTGCCGCTGGGTCGTTTTTGGATGTGAAAACGGGCTTCCGCGATGCGGGCTTCGGGCTGGACATTGTGGACTGGATCATGGAGCCGGGGAGCGACGAGGCGTACCGGGAAAGGCTCCCCGCCGAGATGGTCTACCAGTTCGGCAACAGCTACCACGGCAAATCGCCCAAGCGGTCGATCGAAGGTCCGCAAATCTGCACGCAGGCCAAGGCACTGTCGCCGGTGGTGGTGAAAGGGAAGGATTTCGTCGCGGTGAAGCAGTCGTTCCAGTACAAGACGGCCGCGCCGGGCAAGAAAACCGGCAGCACGTGGAGCCAGACGATCGTCTTTCCATCGGGAAAGCGGTATTTCGTTTCGTCCGACCGGATCGACGCCGTCAACGACAGCCCGGCCATGTTCCTGCGGATCGACATGCCGGGACACATCAAGCACAAGCAGGGGGACACGTTCAGCGAAATCTACCTGAGCTACCACGGGCGGATTCCGAGCAGCGAGTTTTTCAGCGACTTCGCGCCCGATGAAAAGTTCAACTATCGCCGCGACCGGTTGGAGAATGCGGGCAAGCCGCTCCCCGAGCGGATCATCCGCGGCTATCGGCTCCGCGACGCAGCCACGGGCAAGGAAGGGCCGTGGCTGTTGGGCATGACGCTCGAGCCGAGCGTCGTCAGCGAGGCCTGGTGCCACCAGCGGGGCTACGTCTGCATGATCGAGGAGTTCGGCGAGCGGCCTACAAGAGCCGGCGAACACTTCTCTGCCGCCTTCATCGTCGGCTTCTTCGACTCGATCGAGGAAGCGGAGAAGGTGTATGACGAGCACAAGGGAGCGGTGGAGGTTACCGTCAACGAATCGGAGTGGAAGCTGGCCAAGTGATTGCAGATTGCGGATTGCAGATTGCTGCGAATCATTCCGCAATCCGCACTCCGCACTCCGCATTGGAATCAATCCGCAATCCGCAATCCGCAATCCGCAATCGCCACATGCTCCTCTTCGACGCCCACCTCGACCTGTCCATGAACGCCCTGGAATGGAACCGGGATATTACGCTGCCGCTGGAAGAGGTCCGCCGCCGCGAGCGGTTCCAGGGGGACAAGGTGGACCGCGGCCACGGCGTCTGCACGCTCCCCGAGATGCGCCGCGGCAAGATGGGGCTCTGCATCGCCACGCAGATTGGCCGCTACGTGAGTCCTGACAATCCGCGTCCCGGCTGGCACTCGCCGGAAATCGCCTGGGCGCAGACGCAAGGACAACTCGCCTGGTACCAGGCCATGGAAGACGCCGGCCAGATGTTCCCGATCACAGACAAAGCCGGCCTGAAAAAGATGGTCGATCTCTGGACCGGCAAGCCGCCAGCCGACGCACCGATCGGTTACGTTCTCTCGCTCGAGGGGGCCGATTCGATCGTCAAGCTGAGTTACCTCGAAAAGGCCTGGGCGTACGGCCTGCGCGCCATTGGCCCCGCGCACTATGGCCCCGGCCGCTATGCCGCCGGCACGCATTCCAGCGGCAGTCTCACGCCGGCAGGCCGCGAACTGGTCAAGGAGATGCGGCGACTGGGAATCGTGCTGGACGTGACGCATCTCACCGATGAGGCGTTCTGGGAGTGCATGGAGTTCTACGACGGTCCCCTCTGGGCCAGCCACAGCAACTGCCGGGCGATTGTCCCCGAGCAGCGGCAGCACAGTGACGAGCAGATCAAGGAATTGATCCGCCGCGATGCCGTCATGGGGATGGCGTTCGACGCCTGGATGATGATCCCCGGCTGGATCCGTTGGGCCACGATGCCGTTCGACAAGAACCTCAAGATCGAGCAAATCGCCCTGCACATCGACCACATCGCGCAGATTGCGGGAAACGTCCGCCACATCGGCATCGGCTCCGATCTCGACGGCGGCTACGGCACCGAGCAGACGCCGATGGATTTGCAGTCGATTGCCGAATTGCAAAAACTCACCGGCATTCTCGAAGCCCGCGGCTACAGCCAGGCCGACATCGCGGCTATCATGCACGGGAACTGGGTGCGCAAGCTGGGCGAAGTGTTGCCGAACTGAGGGTTCAGGATTCGGGGTTCAGCCAGGGCGAGCGCCGGTTGTAGCCTGGGCACACGATTCCTGAACCCTGAACCCTGAACCCCGAACCCTCCGAACATGAAACTGGCCAAATACCTCCTGCCCAGCGGCGATGCCGGCGTGGGAAGCGTTGACGGCGACGTAGTGACGCCGCTGGACCTGTCGCGGCAATTCCGCTCGCTGTTTGAAATCCTCGAGTCGGACAATCCGCTGGAAGCGGCCGATTTTCTGGCCAGATCGAAAGACAAGGTTGCCCTGTCGAGCGTCAGCTTGCTGCCGCCGATCGACCACCAGGAAGTGTGGGCCGCCGGCGTGACGTACAAGCGGAGCCGCACGGCCCGGATGGAGGAATCGACGAGTGCCGCGTCGTGCTACGACCTGGTCTACGCGTCGCCGCGGCCGGAGCTGTTCTTCAAGGCCTCGCCGCACCGCGTTTCCGGCCCGGGCCAGCCGCTGCGGATCCGCGCCGATTCCGACTGGAACGTCCCCGAGCCGGAGATGACCCTGGTCATCAACTCCGAAATCAAGCTCGTCGGCTTCACCATCGGCAACGACATGAGCAGCCGCGACATCGAGGGGGACAACCCGCTCTACCTGCCGCAGGCCAAGGTCTACAACCAGTGCTGCGGCCTGGGGCCGTGGATCACGCTGCCGCAGGGCATGCCGGCCCGCGAGGAGATCGGCATTCGCCTCGTCATTCGCCGCGAAGAGGAAGTCGCGTTTGCAGGTTCCACCAGCGTCGGCCAGATGGCCCGCTCGTTTGAAAACCTGATCGGCTGGCTGGCCCGCGACAACTCGTTCCCCACCGGCGCATTTTTGCTGACCGGCACCGGCATCGTCCCCGACAGCAATTTCACGCTCATGGCCGACGACGACGTCGAGATCACGATCGACGGGATTGGAACGCTGAGCAATCCGATCGTGCAGGGCTAAGGGTGCTCATGAAGTTCATCAAGATCATTTTTGGTGTCGTCGCGGCGCTATTCACTGTCGCTTACGCTGTGCAATTCGTTGCGGTACTCTTGAACTCACGGGGGGACGTAAGGGGGATGACAGAAATAGCGGCCAGTTTAGTCCCTGTAGCACTTGCTGCCGCCATTTCGCTCATTCTGTTTCGAAGTGCGTTTCGCAATTCGAATCCCCCCAGTGAACCTTCCTGAAAAGGTTACTCCATTGGCGGCACACGGAGTGTGCCTACTACTTATTATGACCGCTCCTGTCCTCATCGCCGGCCACTGGAAGAACTCCACTGCCTCGAGCACCTTCCGCTCCGAAAACCCCGCCACGCGCCAGCCGCTGCCGGACGAGTACCCGGTCAGCACGTGGCAGGACTGCGACGAGGCGCTCGCTGCCGCCGCGGCCGCGTTTGAGCGGATGCGAGGTCTGTCGGGCGAGCGGATCGGATCGTTCCTCGACGCCTTCGCAGCGAGAATCGAATCGGCCGCCGACGAGCTGGCGCGGATGGCGCACCTGGAGACCGCGCTGCCGATCTCGCCCCGCCTGGCCGGCAATGAATTGCCGCGGACGACAGGCCAGCTTCGCCAGGCGGCGGCCGCGGCCCGCGAAGGCTCGTGGGCCATGCCGACGATCGACACGAAGCAGAACATCCGCTCCCTGCTTGAGCCGATCGGGCCGGTGATCGTCTTTGGGCCAAACAATTTTCCGTTCGCTTTCAACAGCGCCAGCGGCGGCGATTTTGCGGCGGCCATCGCCGCCGGCAACCCCGTCATCGCCAAGGCCAACACGTCCCATCCGGGAACGACGCGGATGCTCGCCGGCGAGGCCCACATCGCCGCCGAGGAGACGGGGATGCCCCCCGGCATTGTCCAGCTTCTCTACCGCACGAGCCACGCGGACGGCGAGCGGCTGGTCAGCGACGGGCGCGTCGGGGCCAGCGGCTACACCGGCAGCCGCA
>DATKDU010000277.1:0-10534 GCA_035512595.1 Pirellulaceae bacterium | reverse complement strand
GCCAAGGAGGAGACGGCCAAGCATGAAATGTCGGTGGCGGCGGATGCCATGCCGAACACCGAGTACCAGATCGCCGACCCTACTTACCTGAAGAACAACCCTAACGGGGCGCACGTCAGCTGTGTTCTCAGCGAGACGCTGGAAGACGGCACCACGGCGGAGTACCAGATCGTGTGGGTGCTGCGCAAGGAGCCGGAGATCGGCTGGCGGATTGCGGGCATGGCGGTGGAGCTGACTCCCGGTACTCCGCCGCAGTTCCTGAACTTCGAGAACCCGCCGGATATGCAAAAGAAAAGGAACGAAGCCGCCGAAGCGATGGCCGCCGCTATGGCCGCGGAAAACCCGGCCGAGCTGACGGAAGAGGGGTCGGACAACCAATCTCAGGCCGCCGAGCCGCTCCCCCAGCGAAGGCCCTTGCGGTAAGCCGTGCGCTGGTCGCAATGCACTCGTTGTTATGTAAGTTATTGGTGCAAAACTAGTTGCGATTAAAAGGCCGGAGTTAATCTGGCCTTTATTTTTGCGCGCCAACGAACGAGCGGCAGTCCGCCCATAAGCTAGGCTTCTCTGCCTTGCCTTCCTTAAATCTGTCAAACCGTGCAGGGGACCCAGTAATCCCATTTTGCGCAGTTAACCACTGGCCCTTGACAGGGGCCGCTAGCCTGTTACCTTACACGACCTAACTTGCGTTTTCCGCATAGTCTTCGTAATCCGCAAAGATTCGCAACAGGGTTTCACCGGGTGAAGCTATCGACGCACGTTAGAGCGAAAACGAGTTCCCGCTTACGGTACCAGTAAGTTAATTTGGAGGATCCCAGGATGAACCGCACTGTTTTGTTTGGAGTCGCGATTTTCGTGGCGCTCGTCGGCATGGCCCTGATGGGCGGCCAGGCGAATGCCGGCTTGTTCTTCAACCGCGCCAGCAGTGGCGGCGGCTGCAACGGCGGCGCTTGCCATGGTGGCGCGTGCCACGGACGCGATCGTTGCCACGGCCGAGACCGTTGCCATGGCCGAGACCGTTGCCATGGACGCGATCGCTGCCACGGCCGAGACCGTTGCCATGGACGCGATCGTTGCCACGGGCGTACTCGCTGCCACGGCGGCGGCGGCTGCAACGGCGGCAAGTACGAAGGCGGCGGCAAGTACGAAGCTGCCCCGGCCGCTCCGGCCGATGCCCCCCCGGCTCCGCCGGCTGCCCCCGCGGCATAAGTGTGCCTTCCGCGCTAGTCGCGGAGACGAGCCGCTGCCGGCAGCTCCCCTGTTGCTGCCGGTTGCCAGGCTCAGAGAATTCAAGGTCGGATCTCTTGGAGATTCGGCCTTTTTCTTTGCGCCTCGGCCCCGGATGTCGAGGCCGCCAATTACGATAGCGGACGGCACACGGAGTGTGCCTGCTACGATTTGATTGATCCTCGCATCCGGCCAGCCGATGAAGCCCGCTGATTCCCCCCCAGAAAAACCCCTCTCCGAAGGGACCAAGGGCTTCCTGTCGCTGGCGATCATCCTGCACCTGGCCTGCGTGCTGACGGTGCTGGCCGCGAATTTTCGCCGCTCTTCGCTGCTGAACGAGCTGACGCGGATTTTTGCGCCTTACACCCAGTCGCTGCTCCTCGACCCCGATCGCACGTCGTACTTCCTGACGCACGGCGACGTTCTGGACGACGACGCGATTTTTACCGTGGAACTGTATCGCAGTGCGGACGCGCCGCTGGCCGGGCAAAAGCCGCTGGCGACGGTGATGCTCCCCGACCGCGGCTCGCGGTGGCTGGAAGGGCGGCGGCGCTACCTGGCGCTGGCTCGCACGGTGCAAATGAACTCCCCGTTGGAAGGGGAGCCGACCGATTACGAGGGGGAGGTGACCATCGCCCTCGCCAAGTCGGTTGGCCGCTCTTTGATGGAGGAGCACCAGGCCCGCCGCGCCGTCGTCCGCTGCCTGCGGCGGTTGAGCCAGCCGCGGGATTTGTCATTGCTCGATCCGGGTTTCCCTCCCGACGATCCGCGCGATCCTGCTTACGACGTGACGGTGCTGACGGCCGACATTTGGATTGACGACGACGGCCAGACGCAGGGCGCTCGCCGCGTGCCCCGCAGGGAGCAAGCGCCGCTCCGCACGGAGGCCGCGCCATGAGCAGCCTCACCGCGACCTCACCGCTCAAGGAAAGCTGGTCCCAGTCCTGGAAGCGGGCCTGGGAAAACTTCTGGTTCACGCCCGCCGACCCGCGCCCCCTGGCCGTCGTGCGGGTCGTCGTCGGCCTGACGGCGCTCCTCTATCTCGCATCCTTCAGCGGCGATCTGGTCCGCTGGTTTGGTCCGCACGGTCTATTGCCGCCGGAGGCAACCGCGGCAATCACCGGCGGCAGCCCGTCGTTCCGCTTCTCCGTTCTCCGCCTGGCCGACTCCCCGGGCGAGCTGTGGACGATCCACGGCATGTGCGTCGGCGCTGCCGCTCTGCTGACCCTCGGCCTGGCGACCCGCGCGGCGGCAGTGGGCACGCTGATTGCCGTCCTGTCGTACGTTCACCGGGGGATCGTGATCGGCGGCCTGCTCGAGCCAGTGCTGGCGATGTTCCTCTTGTACCTCTGCCTGGCGCCGTGCGGAGCCTTCTGCTCGCTCGACCGGCTGCTGGGAATGAGCGTCTGGCTGCGGGGAAGCGAGCGCCCCAATGTGGCCGCGACGATCTCGCTCCGCCTGATGCAGATTCACCTGGCCGCGCTGTATGCCGTCATGGGGGTGACGAAGCTGTATGGCAATGCGTGGTGGGACGGGGAGGCGGTGTGGCTGCTGCTCGCTCAAACGCATTCGCGGCCGATCGACCCGACGTTTCTCCGCAGTTGGGCGTACCTGCTGGCCGCGTGGACGCATCTGATCGCCTACACGCACCTGGCGTTCGCGCCGCTCGTCTGGAGCCGCCTGACGCGGCCGATTGTGCTCGCGCTGGCGACGCTCACCTGGCTGTCGCTGATCCCCGTCACCGGCCAGACCCTGTTCTGCCTCTTCATGGCGGCGTCCAGCGGGATTTATCTGCCGGAACTTCTGGCGCAGAACACGAAGCAGGCTGAAGCCTGTTGAACAGGCATTTGTTTCAGTACGCCAGCAACACGGCCGCTCTGGGCGGCGGCTGCCGGAGCAGGTACATTGGAAATGCCCGGCCCTGCCGGGCGACGCGAATTCGCGGCAATCCATCAGGGGTTTTCATGGCCACTTCCTTGCGATTTCGCCGCTGCCTGCGGCTCGCGCCGCTGTTCGTGACGGCACTCGCCACTGGCATGCTTTTGGCGGGAGCGTTTTCCCCCCCGCTCTATGCCCAGTCCAAGCGGGCCGCGAAGAAAGTCGACGCGCCCGGCGGCAAACCGGCCGACTACAAGTCGCCGCATTTCCTGCTGCACACCGACCTGTCAGCAGCCGAGGCCAAGGAGCTGCTCACGCGGCTGGAGACGATGCTCGGCCTGATCTCGCAGTACTGGGGAAAGCCGCCGTCGGGGATCATCGAGTGCTATGTGGTCAAGGAACTGGAGAACTGGCCAGAGGGTTCCATTCCCTCGGCCCGCGGCATTGCACAGATTGAAGCGGGGGCCGGCGTGACGATCACCGAGCGGATCACCCAGGGGAACCGCTTCCTGGCCAAGGCGGTGGTCTATGCTGCCGCCGATCGCAACACGCCGCAGCACGAAGCGGTCCATGCGTACTGCGGTCAGACGTTCGGCCGCACCGGCCCGGTCTGGTACAGCGAGGGGATGGCCGAGATGGGGGCTTACTGGCGGAAGGGGGACTCGGCAGTCGCTTGCGAGAAGGAAATCGTCCAGTACCTCAAGAGTGCCGAGCCGAAGAGTCTCAACGCGATCGTCAACGGCGAGGAGTTCACGGGGGACTCGTGGCAGAATTATGCGTGGCGGTGGGCTTTGTGCCACATGCTGGCCAACAACCCGAACTACGCCGATCGCTTCCGGCCGCTGGGACTGGGGCTGCTCACCGATCAGCCGGTGCGCTTCGAGCAGGTTTACGGCGCGATGGCGACCGAGATCTACTTTGAGTACCTGTTCTTTCTCAAGCATTTTGACGTCGGCTATCGTGCCGACCTGTGTGCCTTCGACTGGACGAAGAAGTTCAAGCCGCTGCGGGTCGGCATCATCACCACGCCGGTGCCCGCTAACCGCGGCTGGCAGGCAACGGGGATCATCGTCGCCCAGGGGGATCAACTCGACTATGCCGCCGAGGGGACGTGGAAGCTGACCAAAGGGGGCGCGGCGGTTTCAGCCGATGGGGACACCGGCCAGGGGAACCTCGTCGCCATGGTGATGAAGGATTTCGCGCTCGACGGATCGCTCAAGCTGGAGGAGTACCTCAGTGAGCCGATCGACTTCGGGACGTACGGCACGTTCACCGCGCCCCAGGATGGCAAGCTGTACCTGCGGTGCAGCGACGAGTGGAACGAGCTGGCCGACAACAGCGGCAGCATCAAGGTCCGGCTGAAGAAAACGAGGGAAGGTCCGCCGCTCGCCAGGCCGAAGGGGAAGTGACGCGCGAAATCAAGAGGGTCAGACCTTCGCGGAAGCCGTCCCGCGCGGCGATCCTGCGAGCTTCCGCTTCGAGTTGGGAATTGAATGAGGCGGAATGTGGCAGGGGACCACGTCATTCCGCAAACGTCAGCGTGTGCTGCACGTCGTAGGTCCGGCTGTCGCAGCCGTCCTTGCCGACGTTGCTCTGCGCGATCTGGTAGAGCTCCTGCCCGTACGGTGTTGGATAATGGCCGGTGATGCAAGCGCGGCAGAGCTGCGACGAATCCTTGCCGATCGCCCGGGCGATCGATTCCACCGGCAGATAGCGGAGCGAGTCGGCCCCCAGGATTTTGGCCATTTCGGCCTCCACCTCGGCCGACATCGGCCGGCCGCGCATGATCCGCGGGGCGAACAGCTCGTCCACCGTGGACATATCGATGCCGTAGAAGCAGGGGGCGACGATCGGCGGGCAGGCGACGCGGACATGGATTTCCTTGGCCAACCCCGACTCGCGAATGCGATTGAGGAGCACGCGCATCGTCGTCGAGCGGACGATCGAGTCCTCGACCAGGAAGATCCGCTTCCCTTGCAGGACCTCCCGCAGCGGCGTGTATTTGGTCTCCGCCTTTTTGCGTCTATGCGAGCCTCCTTCGATGAACGTCCGGCCCGAGTAGCGGTTGCGGATCAAACCTTCGCGGGAAGGAACGCCCAGCTTGTGGGCCATCGCGTCGGCCGCTGCTTTGCTCGTGTCGGGAACCGGAACCACGATCGTATCCTCGTCGATCGGGACGCTGCCGTCTTCCCGCTCCAGCCGGGCCAACTCCTCGCCGAGCGCCGTCCGCGAGAGGTAGACGCTGCGGCCGTCGAGCGTGCTGGCCACGTTGGCAAAGTAGATCCACTCAAAGTAACAGTGGGCGCTCCGCGGCGAGTCGGCAAATTTCTCGATCTCAAACTGGCCTCCGCTAATCGTGATCGCATGCCCCGGCAGCAGCGAATGAATCTGCTCCGGCGCAAATCCCAGGTTGAGTAGCGGCACGCTCTCGCTGGCGGCGGCAAACAGCGGCCCGTCCTTGGCATAGCACAGCGGCTTGATCCCCAGCGGGTCGCGGGCGATGAGCATGTCGCCGCTGGCGCTCAAGAGCACCAGGCTGTACGCCCCGTCGAACCGCTTGCTGACGGCTCGCATCACGTCCACCAGCCGCGGGCGGCGATCGCCGGACATCTCGCGGCTGATCTCGTGCATGATGATCTCGGTGTCGTTCTCGCGAGCCAGATGATGCTCGGCATCGCTGAGAATTTTTTGCCGCAGTTGCTGATAGTTGGCGAGTTGGCCATTGAAGCCGAAGGCGAACCACTTCCGTTTTTCCAGATGATGCCGCTCGAAGGGCTGGGCGTAGTTGCGGTCTTCCTCGCCGCAGGTGGCATACCGCACGTGGCCGATCGCCGCCCGCCCCGCGTATTGCCGCATCAGGCTCTCGGCCTTCCCCTTGTGCGACAAGCGAAAGACCTCCGTGACGCTGCCGATGTCCTTGTGCGTTTCCAGCAGTTGCTCGCGGCCGGGGCTGTAGCTGGTCATGCCGGCGGCAAGCTGCCCGCGATTCTGGATGTCCAACAGCATGCGCGGGAGCAGCCGGGAAATCTCTTCGGCCCCTCCCTCCGGGCAAAATGAGTGCGGGTCACCCGGGAGGTGGTAGATCGCGGCAATGCCGCACTCATGATGGATTTCGGCCATGGAGGATCCAAGGGCGACGTCCTGCCGCCGCAAGGGGAAGGGGCGAATCCTGCGACTGCTATCTTAAGACTTGCAGAAGGGGGTCTCAAGGCAAGGGGCGCGGAGATTGAGCTAACTCGTTATGGAGCAAGTCCTTTTGAATGACCAATGACCAAGTCCCAAGGACCAATGGATTCACGAATTGGTCATTGGGACCTGGTCATTGGTCATTTTCACTCGCCACTTCCGCGATTTACCGAAAACCTTTAAAATGCGGGGCTTCCAAGTTTGCCAGACCCGGTTCGATTCGGTGCCCCATGCCCAAGCAGAAATCCCACAAAGGAACTCGCAAGCGCTTCCGCCTGACCGCCACCGGGAAGGCCAAGCATCGGCATGCTGGCACAAGCCACCTGGCCGCGCGGCGATCGAAAAAGCGGCGCCGTCAACTCCGCGGAACGAAGGTGGTGGACTCGACCGTCCTGCACCAGATCACGCGGGCGCTGGCGGGGAACAGTTTGTAAGGTAGCCACAAGCCTGAAGCGCAAGCGAAGGAAAGCTCGTTTGGCGATGGAGCCCTTTCCCTCGCTTGCGCGTCGGGCTTGTGATTTGGTTTTCCCTCACCCGCACGCGGGCATGAACACCCGGCCGACCGCCGGGGGCCTGGACGCGCAAAGACCACGGGATTATTTCGATGCGTACGAAAAACGGCGCTGCCAACAATCGCGCCAAGAAGCGGCTCTTCAAGCGAGCCAAGGGATATTGGGGAGGCCGCCGCAAGCTCCTCCGCACCGTCAAGGAGACGCTCCTCCGCGCCGGCGTATACGCCTTCCGCGACCGCCGCGACCGCAAGCGGCAATTCCGCAAGCTGTGGATCACGCGGCTCAGTGCCGCCTGCCGCGAGCGGGGGATTCGCTACAGCCAATTCATCGCCGGGCTGGAAAAGGCCAAAATCGCGCTCGACCGCAAGAGCCTGTCGGAGATCGCGATCACCGATCCGCCTGCGTTCGACGCGGTCGTGGCGGAAGTGAAGTCGGCGCTGGCGATTTGACGAATCGACGTTAGCCGGAGGTCGGCGCGCCTCTGGACTTGCCGCGTCGGTCCCAGAGGACGTCGTCGGGCTAGGGTCAGTTTCGCTGGGCGCTATTTCGCGATTGCGGCAGCGGGTCGTTTACCGCCAGCGACCCGCGCGCCGCGACTTGACCGCGCAATGGCGGCGCGTTACGAATCAAAAATCATAACTCTACAACCGCCGTCCGCAGTGAATTGCGGAGCCTCGGCGAGCTTCCACACCTGAGGGGATTAGCCATGACGATTCTACGTGTCGGGACCAACGCCAAGTACGCCAGCGGATGGGAGACGGCGTTCGGGAAGGGCAAGCCATCCAAGGCCGCCAGCGCCAAAGGGTCCAAAAAAAAAGCTCCCGCGAAAAGGGCCGCCAAAAAGCGAAAGTAGGCCGAAGTGGTTTCCAAGTCGTAGGATTTTGCTAAATGATCGCAGGAGTCCTTCACCAGAATGGAGAATTGCATGAACGTTCATCTGCGCTATTGCTCGCTGTGAAACTACGAGCCGCATGCCGTCAGTTTGGCGGCCAAGCTGCTCTCAACCTACAAGCAGAAGATCAAGGGTCTGGAGCTCGAACCCTCCGGCGGCGGCTGCTTCGAGTTGACCGTGGGGAACGACCTGGTCTATTCCAAGCTGAAAACGGGGGAATTCCCGGACGAAGAAGAGATGATCCGGGCGGTGGGGAAGCGGCTGAAGTAGAGGAATGTCGCAATGACCAAGCCCAATGACCAATGCGAGTCGATCGGCATTGGTCATTTCAAACTACGGCCGGGCCTTCGCTTTCCCTTTGTTTTTCTCCCCTTTGCCTTTCCCTGTTGTCCTTCGGCACCGGACTGACGAAGGCCCGGAGGACCTTCCGCGCGGCGGCAATATCGGCATCGATCGCCTGGACCAGCTTCCCCATCAGGTGATCGAGGTACTCGACACTCCCTCTCTCCCGCGCTCGCTCTCTCCGTCACGCGTCCCTTCACCCTTTCTACCGTTTCTTCTGCTCCTCCTCCTTCCGCGCCTTGTACTCCGCCAGCACGTCCTCCGGGTTTTCGTGGAAGTAGTCGCGGCAGCCGCTGCAGCAGACATAGTACTTCTGGCCCATGTGCGTCACCTCGATGGAGCCGAAGCCCCCCGTGACGACGCACTCGGGACCGGTCGCGCCTTTGCCGAAGCCGCTCCCTTTGCGGGTGTAGCCGACCTCCGCCAGTCGGGCAAAGCTCCCCGCGGCCGCTGACCTTTCGAGCAGCACCAGCAGCCGGTCGCCCCCTGCCACTAAGCGGATCGACACACGGGCGGGCATTCCTTCCGCCGGCTTGTCGGTCGTCAAAATCAAATTTCCCTCTTGGTTGGCACTGCCGCGGTAGGTCGCTTCCGCTGTGCCGTCCGCCGAACTGGCGGCCAGCACGAACTCGCCCGCTTTTTCAGCCGCTCGCAACTCCGCCGCGGAAAAATACTTCCCTTGCGCAAGCTTTAGCGCCAGCGACGGCCCACCGTCGGCAAATTTCCAAGCCCAGTCGGCACTTTCGATCCATGAGCCCTTGGTCGAGTTCCGCTGCGGCTGCCCCACGCCGCGCCAGGTGCCGACGAGCCCCTGAATCTTGGTCAGTTGCTCCTTTTGAGCGGCTGTGCCCGAATCGGCCGCATCGTCAGCCACCACCAGGGTCGCGATGAGCATCAGCCCCAGCCACGCCATGAATCGTTTCATCGTGTGCCTAGCGAATTGTGAGCAATTGCGAGTCATTATCGACATAGCATCTTTAACTTATCACTCAGGACAGGTTGAAAACCTGTCCTACGCTTGGCCCACAAACTGGGGAATAATGGGATAGGTCGAGCAACCCTCATTAAACACCAACCGGGCCGCCATGTCCCTGTTCGCCCAGTCCGAAGCCGCCAATCTGAAGAAAGTCCAGCCGCTGGCGGCCCGCATGCGGCCGCGAACGCTCGACGAGTTCGTGGGCCAGACGCACTTTCTGGGGGAAGGCAAGCTGCTCGCGCGGCTGCTCAAGGCCGATCGGCTCGGCTCGGTGATTTTCTATGGACCCCCCGGCACCGGCAAGACAACGCTTGCCCGGCTGCTCGCCTATGCCAGCCGCAAGCGGTTCGTGCAGCTCAGCGCGGTCACCAGCGGGGTCAAGGAGCTGCGGGAAGTGCTCGACAAGGCTCGCGACGACGCAGCCGCCGGCGGCTCGCGGACGCTGCTCTTCATCGACGAGATCCATCGCTTCAACAAAGCGCAGCAGGACGCCCTGCTCCCCGATGTGGAAGAAGGGATCGTGTCGCTCGTCGGGGCGACGACCGCCAACCCGTTCTTTGCCGTCATCAGCGCCCTGGTCAGCCGCAGCCAGATTTTTCAGTTCGAGCCGCTGAGCAAGGAGGACATAACGATTCTGCTCAAACGAGCGCTGGCGGATCATGACCGCGGCCTGGGAAAGCACGAAGTCGTGATGCACGACGATGCGCTTGCCTTTCTCGCCGAAGTCAGCGACGGCGACGCCCGCCGCGCCCTCTCGGCACTCGAAATCGGCGTTTTGTCCACCGACGAGCGGCCGCTTGAGTTCACGCGGGAGCTGGCCGAAGAGTCGGTCCAGCGCAAGGCCGTGCAGTACGATCCTACCGGAGACGACCATTACGACGCCGCCAGCGCGCTGATCAAGAGCATCCGCGGCAGCGATCCGGACGCCGGGCTCTACTGGCTGGCGCGCATGCTCGAAGCTGGCGAAGACGTCCGCTTCCTCTGCCGGCGGCTGGTCATCCTGGCCAGCGAGGACGTCGGGAATGCCGATCCGCAGGCTTTGCCGCTGGCGGTGGCGGCGATGCAGGCGTGCGAGTTCATCGGCCTTCCCGAGTGCCAGCTCACGCTGGCGCAGACGGTCGCGTACCTGGCGTGCGCCCCCAAGTCGAACGCCTCGACGCTCGCCATCGGTGAAGCCCGCCGCGACGTGCGGGAAGGGAGGCTGCTTCCCGTGCCCGTGCATCTCCGCGACAGCCACTATCGCGGCGCCAAGCGGCTCGGGCACGGCGAAGGCTACGAGTACGCTCACGACGCCGAAGGCGGCGTCGCGGCCCAGGACTACCTCGGCGTGGAGCGCGAGTACTACCGCCCCGTCGATCGCGGCTTTGAGCAAGAGCTGGCCGCCCGGTTGGAAACCATCCGCGCCACCTTGCGCCAAAGCAAAAAGTAGGTCAGGCTCCGTCTGATTCGTTTTCTGATATGCCGCCAATGCTGTGTTCGTGTGGGGCTGTCGATAAGGTAGAATCGAATTACGACAAGAAACCA
>DATKDU010000276.1:0-12478 GCA_035512595.1 Pirellulaceae bacterium | reverse complement strand
AGAGCAATCTCGCACTCGCTGCCTAACTAGTGCAGCGCTGACTGCGGGCCTTCTCCGGAGAGGCCCAAAAGTCAGTCGCCAATTCCGGATCGCGGCCGAGCACGCCGGGTACATCGGCCGCTAAAACAAGTTCCTGGATAGCCTCAGCCGTAGTCTGCGGACGAACGACGGCGGGGGCGAAACTTAAACCATCCGCTACGCACGTAGAAGCCTCCGCGGAAATGCCGCGGGACGCGGGTTCAATTCCCGCCGCCTCCACTAACTCTCCCCGATCAGCGCGAACTCGCTGATCGGGGATTTTTTTTTCGCGCGGGGCGGAGAAACGCCTGGAGGTTCATGACCGGCGTCCGAAACGCTGGTCGTACTCCTCCCCTCAGTCGTGCATCGCCAGCACGTAGAAGCGGCGCCGAAGCGCCAGGCCGTCAGGCGAGCAGATCCTCGACCACCCGCGCCGGATCGACCCCGGTGAGGCGGAAGTCGAGCCCCTGCGACTTGACGCTGAGGCGCTGGTGGTCGAGGCCGAGCTGGTGCAGGATCGTGGCGTGCAGGTCGTGGACGTGGACTGGGTTTGCAACGGCACCGAAGCCGAACTCATCGGTCTGGCCGTAGACCTGGCCCCTTTGGAAGCCGCCCCCCGCCAGCCACATCGTGAAGGCGTCGATGTGGTGATTGCGCCCGGTCGATTCGCGCACCTCACCCATCGGCGTGCGGCCGAACTCGCCCCCCCAGATGACGATCGTCTCGTCCAGGAGCCCGCGCTGCTTGAGATCGCGGACCAAGGCCGCGCAGGGCTGATCGATGTCGCGGCACTTCTCGGGGAGATGCTTTTCCAGGTTCTCGGTCGGGCCGCCGTGGTGGTCCCAATTGGTGTCGTAAAGCTGCACGAAGCGCACCCCCCGCTCGACGAGACGCCGCGCCAAGAGGCAGTTGCGGGCGAAGCTGGCTTCCTTGGGGTTTTTGATGCCGTACATCTCGAGCGTGGCCTGGCTTTCGCCGCTGGTGTCCATCAGCTCCGGCGCGCTGGTCTGCATGCGAAACGCCATCTCGTAGGCGCTGATTCGCGTGGCGATTTCCCCGTCCCCCGTTAGGGCGAGGCGCTTCAGGTTCAACTCGCGCACAGTATCGACGACCTGCCGCTGCTGAGACTCGTCGATCGACGGAG
This sequence comes from Pirellulaceae bacterium, assembly GCA_035512595.1. Taxonomy (GTDB): domain Bacteria; phylum Planctomycetota; class Planctomycetia; order Pirellulales; family Pirellulaceae; genus DATKDU01. The sequence continues at coordinate 11,316 of DATKDU010000276.1, read as the reverse complement.
GCGGCGAGAGATTGACGATCGGGTCCCCCTGGTTGCGGAGCGGCACGCCTTGATAGGTCGTCGGGAGCACGCCGCTCCCCCACAGGACCGCCCCGCCGCGCGGTCCGCGGGGGCCGCTTTGCAGCACGACGAAGCCGGGGAGGTCCTCGCACTCGCTCCCCAGGCCGTAGGTGACCCACGACCCCATGCTGGGGCGGCCGAACTGCCCGCTCCCCGCGTTCATGTAGAGCTTGGCCGGCGCGTGATTGAAGAGCTCGGTTTTGCAGGTGGTGACGATGCTGATTTCGTCCACGATTTCCGCGGTATGCGGCAAGAGATCGCTGACCCAGGCCCCCGACTGGCCGTGTTGCTGGAAGGCGCGCTTCGTGGCCAGCAGGTTGTTGCGATGGCTGCTGTCCATGAAAGCAAACCGCTTTCCGGCGGTGTAACTCTCAGGAATCGGCTGGCCGTTGAGCCGCGTCAGCTCCGGCTTGTGCTCAAACAGGTCGAGCTGCGACGGCCCCCCGGCCATGAACAGGAAAATGACGTTCTTCGCCTTGGCGGGGAAATGCGCGGGCTTGGGCGCCAGCGGATTGCGAATCGCTGCCGGCGGCGCGGCAAATCCCCCCTCGGCCAGCAGCGAGGCCAGAGCCATCGAGCCGACGCCGATCGAGCAGCGGCTGAAAAAATGACGGCGCGTGATGTCGCTGGCTGTCCGCTCGGGATTCATGGCGTTCACTCGCGGGTGACCGTTTCGTCGAGGTTCAAGAGTACGCGGGCGGCACTTAAGGTGTCGAGCTTGTTCAGGACGGCGATTTCATCCGGCTGCGGAGTTCGGCTGGTGCAGCGGCGGAAGCCCGTTTCCAGCCCTTCTTTCTGAATGATCTTTTCCAGCGCGACGGCACACTCGAAGAAGGCGGCATCGTTCAATAAGGTCAGTGCCTGGAGCGGCGTGTTGCTGCGGATCCGCCGCGTACACGTGCTGAAGCCGTCCGGCGCATCGAACACGTTGAGCGACGGCGGCGGCGTGGCACGGTATACGAAGGTGTAAATGCCGCGGCGATAGCGGTCCTCCCCCTGGCTCACGGCCCAGACCCGCTTCACCTGCCCCTGGCCCATGACGCCCTCGGGAATCGGCGGATAGACAGGCGGCCCGCCGAGCTTCGGCGACAGCAGGCCGCTGGCGGCCAGGGCCACGTCGCGGACGATCTCGGCATCGAGCCGAAAACGCTGCTGGCGGGCGAGCAGGTAATTATTCGGGTCTTTTTCGCGCAGTCCCGGCCGGTCGGCTGAACCCTGCCGGTAGGTCCGCGACGTGACGATGAGGCGGTGCATCGCCTTGAGGCTCCACTCTTTCTCGCGGAGCTCGACGGCCAGCCAGTCGAGCAATTCCGGGTGCGAAGGGGGCGTCCCTTGCCTGCCGAAATCGTTCTCCGTCTCGACAATGCCGCGACCGAAATACTGCTGCCAGATGCGGTTGACGATCACGCGGGGCGTGAGCGGATTCTGGTCGCTGACGAGCCAATGGGCCAGATCGAGCCGATTGGGCCGCTCTTCCTTCGTCTCCAGCGGGTGCAGCACCGCCGGCGTTCCGGGCGTGACCTCGTCGGCCGGGCGGGTGAAGTCCCCTTTGATGAACACGGTCGTCTTCCGCGGCGTCGGCAGCTCCTTCAGCACCAGCGTGGTGACTCCCTGGTTCAGAATCGTGTCGAGCTCCGTATAGCGGTCGTTCAGCTCGCGGAACGGCCCCACACCGCCGATGCCGCCGGCAAACAGCGTCCGGTTTTGCGCGAAGGTGCGCTTTTCCGCCGGCACTTCGAGAATCTTGGTGACGGCGGCCGAGAGGCTCTTCTTGATCTCGCCAGTGAGGCCCGCCTCCCACTTCGCCAGGTCCTCGGCGTGCTCGTTGATGTAGGCCGCCATTTTGCCTTCGATGTCCTTGAACTCCGCCGCCAGTTCGCCGGCATCGACGCCCGCATCGTAGACCTTCATCGCCGGCTCGTCCTGGTTGTTCAGGAAGGCGAACAGCCGGTAATACTCCTTCTGCTCGAGGGGGTCGAACTTGTGATCGTGGCACTGCGCGCAGCCGATGGTCAGCCCGAGCCAGACGGTCCCCGTCGTCGCCACGCGGTCGAAGACGCTATCGACGCGGAACTGCTCCCGGTCGATCCCCCCTTCCTGATTGATCTGCGTGTTGCGATGAAAGCCGGTGGCGATCCGCTGGCTGTCGCTGGCGCCAGGCAATAGGTCGCCCGCGAGCTGCTCGGTGGTGAACTGATCCAGCGGCATATCCGCGTTGAGGGCCTCGATCACCCAATCGCGGAACTTCCAGATCTGCCGCGGGGCATCGATCGAGTAGCCGTTGCTGTCGGCATACCGGGCCTGATCGAGCCACCACCGCCCCCACCGCTCGCCGTAGTGAGGGCTCGCCAGCAAACGGTCCACCAGTTCGCGATAGGCCGCGTCGGCATCGTTCGCGGAAGCGAGGGTAAACGCATCGACCTCCGCCGGCGTCGGCGGCAGTCCGGTCAGATCGAGCGAAACGCGGCGAATCAGGGTGTGGAGTTCCGCCGGGGGCGAGAGGGCGAGCCCCTTCTCTTTCAGCCGGGCTTCGATGAAGTGGTCGATGGGATGCACGCCCGCCGGCGCCGCGGTTTTCTTCGGCGGCTCAAAAGACCAGTGCCGCTGGTACGTTGCCCCCTCTTCGATCCACGCCTTCAAGATCGCCCGCTGAGCTGGACTCAGCGGCGGTTTTTTCGACTGCGGCGGCGGCATGACCTCGTCGGGGTCGCTACTGGTGATGCGCTGCCAAAGGGCCGATTGGCTGAGATCCCCGGGCACAATGCCGCGGGAGCCGTCGCGATCCGCGATAGCCCCCTCGAACGTGTCGAGGCGCAGGTCCGCCTCGCGATGACTCGCATCGGGGCCGTGGCACGCGAAGCAATTCTCCGCCAGGATCGGCCGCACGTCGCGATTGAATTCGACAGCCGGCGGCGGCAATTCCGCGGCGCGAGACCCCGAGTGCGCCACAAGCGAAAGCAAGACGAGTGTGACGACGATCCGAGGAGTCATTGCCACTTTCCGGGGGTGGGTAGGTTTCAGGCAGGCAGCTTTGATCTTAACCCATCGGCTCGCCGCCTTCTATGCGATGCCGCCCGGAGCGGTTACGCCAGGATCCTCTTCACGACCTTCCCCTCGACATCGGTGAGCCGCTCAGCGGATGGGGAGGGATTCGAACCCCCGGTACCCTTGCGAGTACGGCAGTTTTCAAGACTGCTGCCTTAAACCACTCGGCCACCCATCCGGTACGTAAAAATAGGGCTTGTTGCGATCACTCAGTTTTCCTGGCTGCCTGCCGGACACCACTTTCGACACCGCATATACTCTCCTCGTCAAAAGTTGACACCCGGACGGGGGCTACCGTTCGGGTGTCGTGCCACAGCTACCCTTTGCTGAGAAGTGCGTCGATGGCCAATTCTACGGCGATTTCTGTCGGCCGCAAACCCAAGCGCAATAAGCCCGATTTCCGCAGGTCGATGGGCCTGCACCCGGACTTCCCGCTGTTCCCACCAGAACGGACGGATTGGTTTTCGTGTGGGATCTCGACCGGATTCGCCGGCAGCGCCAATCCCTGAATTTGGATTGGGACCCGCCGCCGACCGACGTAGTACCGTGGGCGAAGGACGAGGAGGTGATCACGGTCGAAGTCGTATCGCCATTGACGATCTGCGGTCGTCGATCCCTAAATGCACGTTTGCTTTGACCTTTCGGCTATCATGGAGCGCGATCACTCCACGATTGCTGGTCTCCTGACCCTCTCTGCTCCCTGACCCCTGATGAGACTCCACTTCCTCGGCGCCAACCGTCAAGTCACCGGCTCACGCTACGTCCTCGAAGCGGGCGGCAAGCAGGTGATGATCGACTGCGGCATGTTCCAGGAGCGGCAGTTCCTCGAGCGGAACTGGAGCTGCTGCCCGATCCCGCCCGCGGCAATCGACGCTATGCTGCTGACGCACGTACACATCGACCACAGCGGCCTGATCCCGAAGTTCGTGAAGGACGGCTTTCGCGGGCCGATTCACACGACGATGCCGTCGGTGGCGCTGGCCGACGTAATGCTCCGCGACTCGGCCGAGATCCAGATGGAAGACGCCGAGTACAAGAAGCGCCGCCACCAGCGGGAAGGACGCCGCGGACGGTATCCGGAAATCCCACTGTATACCGAGGACGACGTCGCGGCGACGCTGCCGCTATTTCGCGGCTGCTCGTACCGCCAGCCGATCCAGGTGACGCCGGCAATTCGGGCGACGTTTCACGACGCGGGGCACATCCTCGGTTCGGCCATGATTGAGGTTGATGCGACCGAAAACGGCAAGACGACGAAGATCATCTTCTCCGGGGACATCGGCCAGTGGAACAAGCCGATCATCCGCGATCCGAGCTTCTTGTCGCACGGAGATTACATCGTCATGGAATCGACCTACGGCGACCGGATGCACGAGGACGGCGGCGACGTCGGCACGCAGCTCGAACGAGTGGTGAACCAGACCCTGGCCGCTGGCGGCAATGTGGTCATCCCCACCTTCGCCACCGAGCGGGCGCAAGAGCTGATGTATCATTTCGGGCGGCTGACGCACGACAAGCGGATTCCGCATATGCCGGTGTTCATGGACAGCCCAATGGCGGTGGACATTACGGAGATCTTCCTGCGGTTTCACGAGTATTACGACGAAGAGATGTGGCGGCTGATCAACTCGAACCAACCGCCGCTCAAGTTCCCCGGGCTGACGATGGTCCGCGCGGCCGACGAGAGCAAGCGGATCAACAACCTCCGCCAGGGGGCGGTGATCATGGCCAGCTCGGGGATGTGCAACGCGGGGCGGATCAAGCACCACCTGCGGAACAACATCGAGCGGCCGGAGTGTACGATCCTGTTTGTGGGGCACCAGGCGCAGGGGACGCTCGGCCGGATCATTCTCGACGGGGCCCGCGAGGTGCGGATTCACGGGCAGAAATTCAAGGTGCGGGCGAAGATCGCGCAAATCTTCGGTTTCTCCGCCCATGCCGATCGGGGCGGACTGCTGAAATGGTTGTCGCACTTTCAGCAGCCCCCCCGGAAACTGTTCCTGACGCACGGCGAAGAGAGCGTTTCGCTGGCGCTAGCCGACCACGTGCGGAGCACGATGCAGTGGAACGTGAGCGTGCCGCGATATGAAGAGACGGTCGAGTTGGCGTAGGACAGGTTTTCAACCTGTCCAGTAACGATTGCCGCGTTTCGCGGGACTTCCGCTGGCAGCCTGGCCAAGTGGTTTTGGGACAGGTTGGAAACCTGTCCTACGTTACCGCGGCCTGGGCGCGGCCGTCTTGCGATGGCGGTACGAGATTTTGGGCAGGGGCCAGCGCTCGCAGGCCGTTTCCTGAACGTCGATTTCTACAGTCGTATCAGCGATCTGCGGCTCCGGAGTGCGTGAGGCAAACTGGCGAAACATTTCCAAACGGGCAATCCAATCGGGGTGCAACCGATATTCGTGCAAATGCATCGTTTCCTGCTCCTTGGATTCTTTGGTGGGGCCGCCGCTAGCGGGCGCCAGCGCGGGGGCGGGTTGAAATCTTTCCAAACCGGCCAGTACCTTTTGCAACTCCGGGCCGCTCGAGTCTGTGAGCGAGTGCTTCCACTGCGGAAATCCTCGTGCGGCAGCCAGAGCGATCGGTTCTATGGCAACTGGCGTGCCGCACTTGGAGATAGGATCGAGCAGCCCCATTGATTCCCCGTTTGGGGCTGCAAACGATGGGTATGGCCGCCGTGCCGCGATACCGCGCCGCGACTTTACCGGTCGGGAAAAGCATTCCCCTGACGGAGGAGGGACCGCCTGCGTCCTTGTGTCGGGCGGAGGGCGTTGGTAGGCTTTTAACTGAGCGCGAGCGAATGGATTGACCTGTTGGTCGGAAGAATGATTCGCCTCGCTGCTTCGTAGCGGCACTTGGACTGCCCTAGGAACTGGTTGCTGGCTGGCAAAGTCCGTTCGACGGTTCCACCGGTCGAAAGGGGCAGCTTGCCACTGCCAAGAATGATATGGCCGTGGACTTTCAGCTCCATCTCGAGACCGAGACGGTCGAGCACGCTCATCCGGCCAAGCCTGTGTGCGCCGTCCCGGAAGACAGCATTCGCCACGTGATGCGGATGCTCAAGCAGGGGGCGACCGGTGCTGCCATGATTTGCCGCGACGGGAAGCTGCTCGGCGTCTTTACCGAGCGCGATGCCCTGCGAATGCTGGCGGACCGGGCTAATCTGGATGAGCCGGTGGCTGCCGTCATGGTCCGCGAGCCGGTGACCCTGCGGACCGACGACACGGTCGGCAAGGCGATCAGCCTGATGGCCGCGGGGGGCTTCCGCCGACTGCCGGTGGTCGATGGCCAGGGGCGCGTGACCGGCGTTTTGAAAGTGTCCGGCATCCTTCGCTACCTCGTCGAACATTTTCCCAAGACCGTTTACACCCTCCCTCCAGCGCCCCACCACAAGACCGTCCAGCGAGAAGGGGCATGATTCAGCCGGCATAACCGTCACAAGCCACCCCGCAGGCATCTTGCATGCCAGCGTGTACTTGCAGCGCGAGATGCCATTGCTTGCACGCACTCGATCGATTGACTCCGAATTGTCCCCGCCCGATCCGAAGACATAATTCAGTACCTGCTAGCCTCCGATTAAGCCACGAGGTTCCCCCGCCTGCCATGTCCACGACCACCGTCGAACCGGTTGCCACCCACCCGAAGCACGTCAGCCCCCTCCCTAGCGCGACCATCCGCTTTGCCGGCGATTCTGGCGACGGGATGCAGATCACAGCGGATCAATTCACCCGCACGTCGGCCTTGCTGGGCAACGACATTGCCACCTTTCCGGACTATCCGGCGGAGATTCGCGCCCCGCGCGGCACGCTGGCCGGCGTCTCGGCAATGCAGGTCCACTTCTCCAGCGATGAGATCTTCACTCCCGGCGACGCGCTTGACGCCCTGGTGGTGATGAACCCCGCGGCCCTCAAGACGAACCTCCGCGATCTGCGCAAGGGGGGGATCTTGATCGCCAATCAGGACAATTTTCAGAAGGGCGACCTCGACCTGGCAGGATACGATTCCGACCCGCTCCAGAGCCAGGTGCTGGAAGATCAGTACCAGCTCTTCAAGGTGTCGATGACCAAGATCGTCCGCGAGGTCTGCAAGGACACGGGCTTGGGCACTAAAGAGATCGACCGCTGCAAAAACTTCTTCGCTCTGGGGCTGGTGTACTGGCTCTACGGCCGCGACCTGGAGCCTACGCTGCGGTTTGTCCGCGATAAGTTCGCCACCAAGCCGGAGATCGTGGAAGCCAACACGCGGGCGCTGCAAGCCGGCTGGAACTACGGCGAAACGACCGACGCCTTCGCCAGCAGCTACAAGATCGAGCCCGCCAAGCTGCCGCCGGGAACGTACAAGACGGTCATGGGCAACCAGGCGCTCGCCTTGGGCGTCCTGGCTGCCGCCAAGCTCTCGGGCAAGGAATTATTCCTCGGATCGTATCCGATCACGCCGGCCAGCAGCATTCTCGAAGACCTGTCGAAGTTCCGCAACTTCGGCGTTAAGACCTTCCAGGCCGAGGACGAAATCGCGGCAGTGACCAGCACGATCGGCGCCGCCTATGGCGGCGCGATGGCGATCACCACGTCGTCCGGCCCCGGCATCGCGCTCAAGGGGGAAGGGATCGGCCTGGCGATCATGCTCGAGCTCCCCATGCTGGTGATCAACGTCCAGCGCGGCGGACCGAGCACGGGACTGCCGACGAAGACCGAGCAGGCCGACCTGTTCCAGGCTGTGATCGGCCGCAATGGCGAATCGCCAATGCCGGTGATCGCCTGCCGCAGCCCGGCGGAGTGCTTCGACGCGGCGCTGGAGGCGTGGCGGATTGCCGTTCGGTTCATGACGCCGGTGATGCTCTTGTCGGACGGCTACATCGCCAACGGCAGCGAGCCGTGGCTGATTCCGGATTTCAATAAGCTCCCCAAGATTCCAGTCCATCATCCGGGGCCGAGCGAGAGCGGCGAGCAGTTCTTGCCGTATCAGCGGGACGAAGTGCTGGCGCGGCCGTGGGCGATTCCCGGCACCAAGGGGCTGATGCACCGCATCGGCGGCCTGGAGAAGCAGGACGTTACCGGCAACGTGAACTACGAGCCGGAAAACCACGAGCACATGGTCAAGACGCGGGCCAAGAAGGTGGAGAACGTGGCGCTGGAGATTCCGCTGCAAGAGGTCGATGGGCCGGAAGCGGGGGACTTGCTCGTCCTCTCCTGGGGAGGCACGTACGGCGCTTGCCGCACAGCGACGGAAGCCTGCCGCGAGGACGGCCTGAAGGTGGCGCACGCCCATTTGCGGTGGCTGCACCCGTTCCCGCGCAACCTGGGTGACATCCTGAAGAAATACAAGAAGGTGCTGATCCCCGAGCTCAACACGGGACAGCTCCGCACGCTGGTCCGCGCCAAGTTCCTGATCGACGCTCAGGGCTACAACAAGGTGCAAGGGCGTCCGTTTGCCGTCCAAGAGCTGATCAACGAAATCCGCAAGCAGCTCGGCATGGCAACCGCCCCTCCCAAGAAAGAGAACGCCCAGATCGCCGAACTGGCCGGCACCGCCGCCGACGCCGGCTGACCTCCGACCTCCTGAACCCTGAACCCTGAACCCTGAACCCTGAACCCTGAACCCTGAACCCTGAACCCTGAACCCTGAACCCTTCCCCATGCCCACCGAAGCACCGACCCTCACCCCCGCCGATTTTGCCAGCGACCAGGACGTCCGCTGGTGCCCCGGCTGCGGCGATTACTCCATCCTCGCCCAAATGAAGAAGGTTCTCCCGCAGATCGGAGTGCCGCGGGAGAAGATCGTCTTCGTCAGCGGCATCGGCTGCTCGAGCCGCTTTCCGTACTACATGAACACGTACGGGATGCACAGCATTCACGGCCGTGCGCCGGCCATCGCCACGGGGCTCAAGGCGGTGCGCCCCGATTTGCAGGTCTGGGTCGTGACCGGCGACGGCGACGGCCTGTCGATCGGCGGCAATCACCTGCTGCACTGCATCCGCCGCAACGTCGATCTGAAGATTTTGCTGTTTAACAACCGCATTTACGGTTTGACCAAAGGGCAGTACTCGCCGACGACTCCGCTGGGGCAGGTCAACAAGACGGCCGTGATGGGGGTCATCGACAATCCGCTCAATCCGCTGTCGATCGCCATCGGCGCCGAGGCGTCGTTCGTGGCCCGCAGCATCGACGTCAACATCAAGCACCTGGGGGAAATCCTCAAGCGGGCGGCCAACCACAAGGGAACCGCCTTCGTCGAAATCTTTCAGAACTGCAACGTGTTCAACGACGGCGCTTGGGATTATGCCAGCAAGAAGGAGACGAAGTTCGACACGGTCGTCGAGCTGGAGCACGGCAAGCCGCTGATCTTCGGCAAGAACAGGGACAAGGGGATTCGCCTCAACGGCACCGAGCCGGAAATTGTCGAACTGGGCAAGGGGATCAAGGAGGACGACCTCCTGTTCCACGACGAGAAGTCCCCCACGGCCACGCTGGCCTATCTCCTGTCGCGGATGCAGTACCCGGCGATGCCGACGCCGATCGGCGTTTTCCGCGCCGTCGATGCGCCGAAGTACGACGTCGAGCTGGGCAAGCAGGTCGAAGCGGCCAAGGCCAAGAAGGGGGAAGGGGACCTGAACGCGCTGTTCAACTCGGGGGATACGTGGACGGTGGCGTAAGGTAGGACGGGCCCTTCCGGGCCGTCCAAGGTGGGTAGTGACCATGAGCACCGACATCACGATTTCGCTCTCTGACCAAGTGATGCATGGCGCTCAGGTGCTGGCCAGCCGCTCCAATCGTGACGTACAAGCGGTGCTCGCAAGCACCCTCGAAACGGCTATCCGAACCCTGAAGCCGGACGAGATGGAGCAGCGATTATCGGCAATGTCCGACGAAGAGGTGCTCGCGCTGGCCGATGCGACGATGCCCGCGTCGCGCAACCGGCGTTTGCTAATGCTCAATGAGCGTCAACAGCGGGGCAGTCTGACGCCCACGGAATCCGCCGAACTTGCCGGCCTGGTTCAGGAGTACGCCGTCGGCAATCTGTGGAAGGCTCACGGACTCAAGGAAGCGGTGCGCCGCGGCCTGCGGGAGCGACTGGCGTCGTGACAATCTCCGCTCGCCTGCGACGGCGCGTGCGTGAGGCGGCGCAGAACCGCTGCGGCTATTGTTTGGCGCCACTTGTCATTGCTTTTCTGCTACTCGGCACCATTCCGTCGTTGAGACGGCATTTTGGACCACTGCCAAGCCGCGTATCTTCCAAACGCCAAGCACCACAATAGCACGCCTAGCCCGGCGAAGGCTTTGGCGCCCCACGAAGCTGGGACAAAAGGTATTCCGACCAAGACTACTGCGGCAACTTTCATGTGATTCCAAGGAATTATCCACCTTCCTTCGTCATGAGAGGTCGTTTCGGCACCGTCCATGAGCTCATACATCATCTGCGGATAGGCGAGCCACAGCCAAAGCCAGACAAAATGATGTGCCGTTCCGCATCCCACAATCAACACTACGACGGCAACAAGAACAGCATCATTGATATTGCCGAAAAGCCATCTTGCACACACGACTGCAATCGATGCCGCCAGTCCTCCAGCCAGTAATCCAATTGCAAGCGCGCTCAAGATGGCCAGCGAGGCCGCCCACGGCTGCCACCAGTAGCCGCCGCATGCTGGGCAACGTGCTGGCGTCAGCAAAAACGACTTGTCGCTCAAATTTGTGCCACATTTCACGCAACGCCTTGGCATGGCGGGCTCCTCATGAGGGGCTACCCCAGCTTCCACCCCTCCCGATACTCCCGCTTGACGAGCGGCGCAGCTTCGGGGCAGTTAGTGGCTTCAAGATTTTCCGCGTCCCACACCAGCTTCTTGCCGAGGCGGTAGGCGATGCTACCGAGGTGATTCGCCTCGGTCAGCCAGCCGGCATACTCGAAGTTGCAGGTCGTCGGTTCGCCCGTTTTCGCGGCGTGAATCCACTCGGCATGATGGCCGAGCGACTTGGGAATGAATGGCTCGGGGCGCTGGAAGTCGGCAAAGTCCTTCTCGGGGAGCAGCACGTGCTTGCCGTAGTCGGACAAAAGCATTCCTTTGTCGCCAACGAACAGCACGCCGCTGCCCCACTGCGGGATCTTCTTCTCCGTCCACAGCGCCGGCTTGTTGACCCCCTGATACCAGGTCAGTTTCACCGCCGGCATTTCGCCCCGCGGCCCGAATTCGTACGTCGCCTGCATCGACGCCGG
>DATKDU010000275.1:0-6884 GCA_035512595.1 Pirellulaceae bacterium | reverse complement strand
ATCCGCCGGTCGTGGCCAATGCCGCGGCGGACGTCGTTGATGTCGCCGCCGAGCCGCTCGCAGAGGTTGGCCATCTCATTGATGAAGCTGATCTTGGTCGCGAGCAGCGCGTTGGCGACGTACTTGGTCAGCTCGGCACTCTCGGGGGACATGACGAGCAGCGGCTTGTCGGTCCTCAGATACGGAGCGTACAGCTCGGTGAGCAAGTCCTCGGCCCGCTGGCTGCGAATGCCGATCACCACGCGGTCGGGATACTGAAAGTCGTTGACGGCGGCCCCCTCCTTGAGGAATTCCGGGTTGCTGGCCACGTCGCACTCGCGGCCGGTAGCGTCCTTGAGCAGAGCGAGCAGCTCCGCATTCGTGCCGACCGGGACCGTGCTCTTGACGACCAGCACGGCATCCTTGGCCAAGTGCGGGGCCAAATCCTTCACGGCTTGCCGGACATACGTCAGATCGGCCGAGCCGTCCCCGTCCATCGGCGTGCCGACGGCAATGAACACCAGCTTGGCGCTTTTGACCGCGTCGGCCGACTTGGTGGTGAAGTGCAGTCGCCCCTGAGCCGCGTTGCGATGGACGAGCTCGGCCAGCCCCGGCTCGTAAATCGGGATAATCCCCTGTGCGAGCTGCTCGACCCGCTCCTGCTTGATATCGACGCAGGTGACTTCGTTGCCGCTCTCGGCCAGGCAGGTTCCGGTCACCAGGCCGACGTAGCCGGTGCCGATCATCGCGATTTTCATGGGAGGTCAGGAGAAGGGTTCAGGGTTCAGGGTTCAGGGTTCAGGGTTCAGGGTTCAGCAGCGGAGGCGGAGGAGTAGGAGTAAGAGCAAGATTAGGATTAGGAAGAGGATTAAGAGTCGGAGTAAGAGAAAGAGCAGGAACGCAGAATCCTACTCTTCATCTTGCTCTTACTCCTAATCAAATTCTTACTCTTAATCCTACTCCTTCTCTTTCTCCTCCTCGCCGATGTCCAACGGCGCGGAGGTCGGTGGTAAAGGCGCTACGCGACTTGCCGCTGCCTCGCTTTCCTCTTCCTTCGGCACGCAGACCACGGCCACGAGCGAGTCGCCTTCGTCCAGGCTCATGATCCGCACGCCTTGCGTGTTGCGGCCGATGACGCTGATGTCGGCCGCTGCAATCCGCTGAAGCTTGCCGCGGGCGGTCATCATCAGCACCTCGTCGGTGTCATCGACCCGCGAAATGCCGACGACCTTGCCGTTGCGGGTGGTGGCCTTGATGTCGCGCAGTCCCTTGCCGCCGCGGCGCTGCGTGCGGTAGCGGCGGCCGGAAGAATCTCCGTCGTCCCCTTCTTCCGCTTCTTCGGCAGGCTCTTCAGGCGCTTCCGCGGCAGGCGGTTCATCGGCTCCGTTGTCGTCGGCCGGCGGCGGTCCTTCCACCACGTCGGCATTCGGGCCAAAGTTCGTCCGCTTGCCGTAGCCGTTTTCGCAGACCGTGAGCAGCGTCGCGTCCGGATCGGCGACGACCATGCCGACGAGCTCGTCCCCGCCAACCAGCGAGATGCCTTTGACGCCGGATGAATTGCGTCCCATCGGCCGGGCATCAGTCTGGCTGAAACGGATCGCCATGCCGTTGGCGGTGGACAGGATCACTTCGTCGCCGGGGCGAGCGATGACCACGTCCACCACTTCGTCCCCCTCGCGGAGCTTGATGGCGATGATGCCGCCGCGGCGCGGCCGGCTGTAATCTTCCAGCGGCGTCTTCTTCACCAGCCCCTTCCGCGTGGCCATCATCAGGAAGTGGCCCGGGCTGAAGTCGCGGACCGCCAGGCACTCGGCAATCTTCTCTCCCTCCGACAGGTTGAGCAAGTTGACGATCGCCCGGCCGCGGCTTTCCCGCGACAGCTCGGGCAGGTCGTACACCTTCTGCCAGTACACGCGGCCGAGGTTCGTGAAGAACATCAGGTAGTCGTGCGTGCTGGCGACGAACAGGTGCTGGATCGGGTCTTCCTCTTCCGTTTTGGCCCCCTTGAGCCCTTTGCCGCCGCGGCGCTGCGCTCGGTAGACGCTGGCCGGCGTCCGCTTGATGTACCCCTTGTGGCTGATCGAGACCACCATGTTTTCTTCCTCGATCAGATCCTCCAGATTGATCGAGCCGATTTCTTCGCCGGTAATCTCCGTCCGCCGCTCGTCGCCGAACTTTTTCTTCAGGTCGAGCAGTTCCTCGTGGATGATCGCCCGGATGTTGGCGTCGTCGGACAGGATTCGCAGATACTCAGTGATCTCCTTGAGCAGCTCGGCGTGCTCGCCGGCCAGTCGCTCTTGCTCCAGGTTGACGAGCTGTCCGAGCGTCATTCGCAGGATCGCGTCGGCTTGGACCGCGGTCAGCCGATAAACGTCGCTGACCCCCCGCTCTTGCTGGAAGATGGCAAAGCCGGCGTCTCCCAGCGCCCGTTGCATCATGCTGGCCGGCGCTTCGACCCCCATCAACGAGACCTTGGCCTCCGCCTGGGTCTTGCTCGCCCGGATGATGCGGATGATCTCATCGATGTTGGCCAGCGCTAAGAGCAGCCCTTCGATGGTGTGCTTCCGCTTCCGCGCCTTGGCCAGAAGGAACTGAGTCCGCCGGCGGATGACCGTCATCCGGTGCCGCAGGAATTCTTCCAGGAGCTGCTTCAGCGACAGCACTCGCGGCTTGCCGTCTACCAAAGCCAGGAGAATGATCGAAAACGAGATTTGCAGCGGCGAAAACTGATAAAGCTGGTTGAGGATCACCTCCGGATCGGCGTCCCGCTTCACGTCGATCACGATGTGCACCGGGTGCTTCAGATCGCTGATGTCGGTGACTGCCGAGATCCCTTTGACCTTGTCCTCGTTCACCAGGGCGGCGATCCGCTCCATCACGTCGTCGCGGTTCTGCTGGTACGGCAGTTCTTGAATGGAGATGCGATACCGGTCTTTCTTGTGCTCTTCGATCTTGGCCCGGGAGCGGAGGACGATGTTGCCGCGGCCGGTCATGTACCCGCGGCGAATGCCGGTGCGTCCGCAGATTTGGCCGCCGGTGGGAAAATCCGGGCCGGGCGCGATTTCCATCAACTCGTCGATGGAGACTTCGGGCTCATCGAGGAGCCGCAGCAGCGCGTCGCAGATTTCGCCCAGGTTGTGCGGCGGGATGCTGGTGGACATGCCGACCGCGATCCCCTGCACGCCGTTGACCAGCAGGTTGGGAAAGCGGCTGGGCAGGACGGTCGGCTCGCTGCGGCTTTCGTCGTAGGTCGGCACGAAATCGACCGTGTCGAGCTTCATGTCGTCGAGGATGGCGGCCGCGACCGGACTGAGTCGCGCCTCGGTATACCGCATGGCCGCCGGCGGCAGTCCGGCAATCGAGCCAAAGTTTCCCTGCTTGTCGATCAGCACGTACCGCGAGTTCCATTCCTGGGCCATGCGGACGAGCGTCGGGTAGATGACCACTTCGCCGTGCGGGTGGTAGTTGCCCATCGTTTCGCCGCAGATCTTGGCACACTTGGCCCGGGCGGCACCGGGACTGAGGTTCAGGTCGTTCATCGCCACCAGAATCCGCCGCTGGCTCGGCTTGAGGCCGTCCCGCACGTCGGGCAGCGCCCGGCTGACGATGACGCTCATGGCGTACGTCAGGTAGCTGTCCTTGAGCTCGTCCTCGATCGGCTGGTCGAGCATCAGCTTCGCGCCGCTGCCGCCCTGGCCGTCGCTGGGGCCTTCGATGGGGTTGGTGCCGTTGGGATCGTCAGGGAGGGTCGGATCAGAGGACAACGGGGAGTCCTTTCACGGGTAGCAAGCGGCTGAAACCTGGGCGAAAACCGGCCCAGAGAGTGCCCCAAATGTACCAGTTTTGGGCCTGCCTCACAACGGGCGGCAATTGACCGTGCCGCCGCGTAAGTTGTTGGCAGCCATGCCTTTCGGTGAATTCTCTGGTACCCACGGTCCCGTCTAGTCGGCCAGATGCCCCCCTGCCGTGGAATGCCGGGTAAAGGGGATCGGAAACGGCCCAGAGGCAACCGACTGGAAATGGGGGGACGTCTGGGAAGGTGCAATAGCGCGAGGGGGGGATCGTTTTGAGCACTTACGTCGCCGCCCGCAGGGCGCGGAGCAGCGCAAAGGCTGTCTGTGTACAGAGTTACACAACTGCCGGCCCGCTGCCGGCAGGCGCAAGTCAGTTCAGACAGAATGTCTGAATGCAATAACCCAAACGGGGGGGTGAAGGGCTGTGCCTGGGGCCAAAGCAGATTGTCAAGGATCATCACGGATGGCACTGGTCCGTCCGGGGACCGCCTTGCGCCGACTGCCGGCTTGCCGCAGCTTATCGCCGCGGCGGGATATGCGCACGGTTGTCCACTAATATAGATGCGTCAGCCCGAACGATTATTCCCTACTCGTCCAAAAAAATCGGGCGACGGGAATTCAATCCGTTGGCAGCGGCTTCGGCTTTGGCGGTGGAGCGGCGGCCCGCTGTCGGGCTTGTTGAGCCAGTGGTGCCTCGATCTCGTCCATGATTTTGGCCAAGGCGGCCTGCGATTGGACTTCATCCTCGTAAAAAGGGGACCAAGTTTTCCAACTTGCCAGGATCTGAAACACGGGTCGAGCCTCATCGAGGGGATATTGATGACTTGTCAGGCCATGCCACCGTTTGATGCTTCGCCGCCGCAATTGCTTGCGCTCCGGAGCGATTTCGAGGTAAACCTGGGCGGCCTCCGCTATCACGTCGCGGTCGATCCCGAGCTGGCGCCCGCGTTCGTCCGCGCGTCTGGCCGAACTGATTAGTTTGACCATGAGGTAGTGGCGCATGTCGTCGGCAATTGGCGGATCGGGGTGCTTGGCGAGCATCGCGCGCAGCGTGTCGATGGTTTTCGCATTGACTTCGCGCTGAAAGGCGACGATGCGCTTGACGCTTTCCCGCTGAGGTAAACTCTTCAGCTTCTCGAAGGCTTGAGCGTCAACTCCGCTAAAGCCGTAATACGGCGGGATTTGGCGTCCTTCGCGAAAGAACTCCACGTACGGGACCTCCGACTGCGTCGGCTTCCGAACCGTGACTGCGAGCGGCTCGGAGCGCAAGACTTCGAACGGCTTGGAAGGCTCTACGACAGCCGCATAGACGTAGTACTCCCCCGGCTCGCTGAAGATACGCTTGGCATCGGGAGTTCGCGACCATGATCCATCGGCGGGGTTTTGCACCCATCCTCCATCGACCCGTTCAACGGTCAACATGTGGTCGATGAACACGCTCGCGCCAGCCGTCACGGACGGTTCTTCGTTATGGCGGGGGACCACAGGGACCAGTTCTACATCAACTCCTTTGACGACGACTCGCGGCTCTTCGCCAGACCTACCCGCCAACAACCAAAACTCAGAATCGCCAAAAAGCTCGTCCAGCTTCCGTGCTTTAGTGGTGGCGTTTGTCACCTTGATCGTGACGTACAAGGGCTGACAGGGAACGACCGTCGCGGTATCCGTTCGAAGGGCAATTTTCCAATCCGCTTGGACATGAACCCAACGCTCGCGATAGATGCGATCCATCGCAGCTCGATGAGCGGTTAGCGACGGCGACTCGCGCGGCTTCCCCATGCCGGCATGATCGGCGCTTTTTTCCGGCGGAGCGTTTTTATCGACGTCGGTAACCTCGCCAGCGCGAAGCTCGCTTGACACATCGACGCTATTTTCCGCTGGGGGAGGTGTGCTCTCGGAAGTCGCTCGGCGGCAATCCAGCGGCACGAGTGCGAGCAGTGCCAGCACGCCTCCGACATAAACTGTTGGCGAGTGCCTCATGGCATTAGTCCTTACTAAGCCTGTCTAAAGCTTGGAATCTCGGTTCAAGGGGCTGGTGGCGGCGGGGTTGACTGGCGTGGAAAGTCACGCTTGGTGATTTGCTGCAATCCCTTGGGTGAGAAGATGAGTTCATCGACTTCCAAGGTCTGCGTGCTGAAATAGTCCATGATCGGGCCATCGTCCATGAGACTGTGGTTCAGGCCGAATTGATGACCAACCTCGTGAAGCCCCACGACGCGCCACAGGTCTTCTTCGCCGATGACATGTTGGGTTGGTTCCTCGGTTTGTACATCCCGGACAGTCTCGCGGAAGATCACGGAGATGCCGACTAACGTACTCGTGTAGCCCAGGGCGGCACCTTCGACGTCCCAGTCATTGTCTTCGGTCTCGTCTGGTTGGAAAGCGCCGACCAGGTAGGCTGCCCAAAAGTCTGGCTCGGTTGCCGACTGCCGCCATGCGCCATGAAGCGCCTGCAGCTCATCCACCTCCTCATTCAGCTCATTCAACTGATTAGGGCTTGTATTCAGGTCAAACGGGATTCCGCCGAGTTGACTGACTCCGTCCTCGCTAGAGTTACGAAGGTCGTCTTTGGCTGGGTCGAACTCAACGCAGGCCGGGCGGAAGCGGCTGGCAAACAGCGCCACGTCGGGGAACATATCGACGACGGTGACGTCATGCTTGAAGTCGTCGTCCTTGAGGTTGATAAACTTCGGGCCGCCTGACGCACCTGCGAGCCAATGAGCCTACCCATGAGCAGTTGCCCCTTAAAGAAGTTTGGGGTCGACCAACTGCTGAGAAATATAGCGCTGCGCCGGGGTGCGCGTCAAGTTTCTCAACCAACAATTGCCGGTTGGCGGACGAGACACCGTCCAAGAAAGCACAAGACGGTCCGGAAGGGCCGTCCTACGAGAATCACGACGAAATGCCGACCGAGCCCGTGTTCCACCACGGATAGGGTTCGTACTGCTGCAAGTTCAGGTACAGCACGATGCTGGCCGTGACGATCGCCACGAAGGCCAGCAGCAGCATGACCGTGTAGATGTTCGTCGATTGCTTGACGACCGGGGCGACCGGCTGGGGACTAGCTGAGCTTGGTAGTGACATTGTCCCCTTTCTTGATCTGTCCGCGCT
>DATKDU010000274.1:0-36389 GCA_035512595.1 Pirellulaceae bacterium | reverse complement strand
GCGTCTGCGCCAAAAACCAGCGTGCAGGAGACCGGGACACAGATGCCGCAGATCGTCACAGATGAAATCGGCGGCGGCGAGCGACCGATCTGTGCCAATCTGTTTCATCCGTGTCCGACCGCTGACCTCCGACCTCCGTCCCCTACCCCGTCATCCCCCCATCCACCGTCAGCACCTGCCCCGTCACGTAGCAGGCTGCGGGGCTGGCCAGGAAGAGAACGCAAGTCGCGACGTCTTCGGGCAGGCCGACGCGTTTGGCGGGGATCCGTTTTTTGACTTCGTCGAGGATCACTTCGCCGAGAGCCTTGGTCATGTCGCTCTCGATGAAGCCGGGGCAAACAGCATTGATCGTCACCTTGCGGCCGGCCAGTTCGCGGCTCAGGCTGCGGGTGAAGCCGATGATGCCGGCCTTCGACGCGGAGTAGTTCGTCTGGCCCGGGTTGCCCATGATCCCCGAGACGCTCGAGATGTTGATGATCCGGCCGTAGCGGGCCCGCATCATGTGCCGCGAGCAGGCCCGGGCGAACAGGAACGAGCCGCGGAGGTTCGTGTCGATCACGTCGTCCCACTCCTCGTCGGTCATCCGCGGCAAGAGCGTGTCCCGCGTCACGCCGGCATTGTTGACCAGAATGTCGATCTTCCCCCAGACCTCGGCCAGCTTGTCGATCAGCTCATCGACGGGCCCAGACTCCTTCACGTCGCAGCTAAAGGCCTCCGCCTGACCGCCGGCCGCGGCAATTTCTTCGACCGTCCCTTTCAGCTTCTCGGCATTCCGGGCGACGCAGGCCACCTTGGCGCCGCTCTTACCCAGAGCCAGAGCGATGGCTTTCCCCAGCCCCTGCGAGGCGCCGGTGACGACGGCGGTCTGGCCCGTGAGATCGACTTTCAAGGAATCGTAAACGGACATGGTTCGTTGGGCTCCCATCAATGTGGTCCGCTCGCTCCGCGAGCGGCGACGGCACACGGAGTGTGCCTACTACTTATTAACACTCCACCCCGTCCGCTTCTGCCTTCCGCTCCATCCGCTTCAGCAATCCCCGCAGCACGCGCCCCGGGCCGATTTCCCAGTGCGGGGCGTAGCCCTGGGCGAGCAGCCACCGCTGCGAATCTTCCCAGCGGACCGGAGAGACGAGCTGCTTGACCAGCAGCTCGCGAATTTCTTCCGGATCATCGTGCGGCTGAGCATCGACGTTGGAAACGACGGGAATCCGCGGCTTTTGCAGGTTCACGCCGGCGAGTGCCGCGGTGAGCCGCTCGACCGCGGGCTGCATGATCGGCGTGTGGAACGCACCGGCGACGGACAGCGGAATGGTCTTCATCGCGCCGGCCGCATTCGCCAACTCGGCGACTTTCGCGCAAGGCCCCTTGTGCCCCGAGACGACGATGTTGCCGGGGCAGAGCAGGTTGGCGATTTGCAAGACTTCGCCCGGGGCGCGGGCTTCGTTGCATAGCTGTTCGATTTTGTCGCGCTCGAGGCCGAGGATGCTGACCATGCCGCTGGGCGTGGCATCTGCCGCGTCCTGCATCGCTTCCCCTCGCTTCTGCACGACGCGGAGGCCGTCCTCGAAAGTCATCACGCCGGCAAAAACGAGTGCCGTGTATTCCCCCAGGCTGAGTCCCGCGGCAGCAGCGGCAGAGTCCACCACCTCCGGCTTGTTGGCCTTCAGCCACTCCAGTGCGGCCAGGCTGGTGACGAAAAGTGCCGGCTGGCTGTACACGGTCGAGTCGAGCTTTTCGGCCGGACCTTCGCTGCAGATCGCCGCCAGATCGTAGCCGAGAAGTTCATTTGCCCGGTCATAGATCTGCCGCGCCGCCGGCAGCGACTCGCTGAGCTGGCGTCCCATGCCGACCGTCTGGGCTCCCTGCCCGGGGAACAGAAAGGCGGGGCGTGACACGACGAGGACCTCTCAGGATGGAGAGTCAATTGGTGGCTTCGCGCCGGCTATTTCTTCCCCGCCTCTTCCGTCTCCACCATCACCCGCCCCATGTAGTACCCGCAGTTGGGGCAGACGACGTGCTGCGGCACTGCCGTCGAGCACTTGGGGCAGTAGGAAAGCTGCTTGGGGGTTATGGCGTGGTGGGCGCGGCGCTTGCCGGTGCGGGAGTTGGAATGACGCCTTTTGGGAACGGCCATGACGGTCTCTCTACGTTATCTCTTGGGAGCGAAAGGGGTCGGGAGTCGTTTCGGGCCAAACCACTCGGTCGTGGAAAGTCGTCGGCCCGAAACGACTCCCGACCCCGTTCGTTGCTATCTCTTTGCCAGGCAACAGGTTCGGCCGGTCATAGCCGGTCCCGTGGATGGGAACCCATTAAGCTACGGGGGCTTTTCGAGGCTGTCAAGGACGTGGGGAGGCCGCGTGGGCGAGATCCATTGCACGGTTTCCTCCAGGTCTTCGATCCGCCTCTTTTGCCGGTGGTGATCGAGCCACCAGCAAATGCCGAGGGCGGCAAGCGCAGTGAGCCACAGCAGATCGCGAATCGAGAACTTCATCGGTGCGACTTTTTGAGCAGGGCCGATTGCCAGCAGCGTACTCGCGGGCCGCGGCAGATAACAGCCGGTGAGCGCGATTTGGCGGGCCGGCCGGCAACGTAGGTCCTGTTGTACGAATACCTTGCGGCATTGGCCGGGCTCCTCGACAATTGCCAGTTGATAACGGGTGGAATCTCCCGCGTTTGGGGGGGGTTGTTCACGTCGCCGAGGCAGGCACGCCACGTGGTCGGTTCGTCGCCGGTTCGCAGCACGACCGGCCCAGCCCGGCGGGTGATAGCGCGAAAAGGCCGCTGGTCCGCGACCTGGTGGTCGCCGCAACCGCTTTCAGAATCGTATCTTAAGTTCACTATCTGGCCTTTTGGGTAGTATGGGGCGCTAGCGCGAAATAGAGGCTCGAAGTGGCCCGCAGACGGCAAACGACAAGGTAGTGACTGTATGTTCATTGGTGGTTGTTTGACAACAAAGGGGGGGTTCTGTCAAAAAACTCCCTCGACCGGGGGGGTCGCGCCTGCTGCGCGCCGCTGCGCGCACCGATCGCCCGAAAGATTAGACGCTCGACCAGTGACACCTTTGGTCACTGCCGCGCCCGGCGGCAGCGTTTTTCAGCCGCAAGTGCTTACGTGGACAGGAGATCAGATTGTTGGAATTTCTGGCCGCGGCGGGAATAGGGCATAAACGCCGTGAATGGCGGGTACGGTCACGGCTGCCCGCTGGATCACAATCCCAAGGGACCTTGATGGCCCAGAAACACCAGTCCCTCCCGTGCCCTGAGCCACTCAACGGGTATCCCTTCGCGTCCCACCGCCAGGGCGACGATCCCGCCAACGATGGCGGCATTGGTATCGATGTCGCCCCCTACGCGAACTGCGGCCCAGAGCGCGTCCGAGTAGCTGTCCACGTGAGCGGCTGCGCACCAGAGACAAAACGGTACGGTATCGGCGGCAGTGATTTGACTGCCGTTGCCCAGGGCGCTAGCCGCGTTGAATTCCCACTCCTCCAGCGGAATCGCCAGGGCCTGCTCGATGCCGCGGCGGACGGCGGAGTCGGGCGTATGGGCCAGGACGTGCATGAGCATCTGCTGGCCGCTGTCCGATTCGCCGCCTGCCGCGCGGCGCGTGGCCCACGCCGCTGCGAGCGCGACGGCGACGGCACCCGCGATTCCTTCGGGATGGGCGTGCGTTACTTCCGCCGATGCGGCGGCCTGGTCGATGACGTGCGGCACATCGGCGGCGAAGTAAGCACCCAGCGGTGCAACTCGCATGGCCGCGCCGTTTCCTAGCGACCCTTGGCCGCCGAAGATTTGCCGGCAGGCGACGTACCAGGGACTGCCGTCGGCAATATCCTGCAGGATCATCCGCGCGCCGGCGCCGTACCCGCGGCCAGCGTCGAGCATGTAGCGGCGAGCGAATTGCCGGGCGAGCCGATCCTGATCGATGGCGGCACACTGGCTCAGGACCTCGAAGATGGCCAGTGCCATCTCGGTGTCGTCGGTATATTGCCACGGCGGCAGGGGCGGCGTCCGCGTGGCGATCTCGTGCGGCAGATCGGCAAAGAACTGCTGGCCGAACGCATCGCCGACGGAGAGCCCGTCGAGCGCCAAGCGGGCGAGTGCGAGGCGGTCGGCGTGGTCGGGATTCATAGAAACATCGCCGGATCCGCACTCGGAAAATTCCGAGTCGCTGTTCCCCTTGGGTTAATTGCGGTGAGCCGGCTTCCGCTCGCGTGCTTGGGGCAGCTTCCAACATCGTACTGTCTTGTCGCTACCGGCGGAGAACAGCATCTTGCCGTTGGGCGTGAAGGCCAAGGTATTGACCAACTGCGTATGTCCCTTGAGGCAGACGACCTCCTTCCCGGAACTGTTATCCCAGACGTGGATGACGCAGTTTTCTTGCGAGGGCTTGGGGTAGCCCCCCGCGCCGACGAGGTAGCGGCCGTTGGGGGAGAACGCGACTCGCCAGACTTGGTAAGCCGGTCCGCGCTCCTGGAACTTTGCCACCTGCTTCGCCGTGGTCGCATCCCACACGCTGACCTCCGGCCGGGCCCTGGCCGGCGAAGCGCCGTCCGGCAGAATCGCCGTCGCGAAGGCCATGCCGCTCGGGTGCCACGCGGCGGAGACGACGTGATCGGTGACCCGGTACTCGCGGACCAACTTACGCCGCAGTACATCCCAGAGATAAAGGACCCCGCCACGGCCGCCCGTCAACAACAGATTCTGCTCGGGGCACGGGGCCCAGGCGACAATGCCGTTCTGATTTCCCTTCAGCTTGAATCGCCTTGCGCCGGTCCACAGATCCCAGCCGTAAAGGTCGCTGTCACTACTGTTCTTCTCGGCACTCACGATCAAATTGCATTTGGGAAAAGTGGCAAGCAAACTGCTGGCCGCGTCGCGCACCGTGAATTGCACTGAGCCATCGCTGCCCCACGATCGCATGAAACCGACTGCCTGTCCGCGGGCATCGCAGCCTCTATCGACCGAAATGATTGACCCGTCGTCAAGGAAGGCGGCTGCGCCGACTGGCGAGTCATGACCGGGCAAGCAGCCAAGTTCCTTCTTTCGGCGAAGGTCCCAAACACGGACGCTGCAATCGATGGGCAGGCCTGTGTAACTTGGGGCGCCGCGCGCCGGACTCGGGTTGCGAACCACCTTAATCGCGCCGCCTGCCATGAGCAGCTTCGATCCGTCGCCCGAGACCGCCAGGGTGCGGACCTCTCCTTTGGCCCGGTAGAAGGGCTTGCTATTGACCACCGTTCGCACGCCAGCCATCCCTGTCCTCCTTCAACCCCGCGCATGTGACTCAATCCAACTCACCCTCGCGCAGCCGCGCTTGCCGCCTACAGCCCATCCAGCAGCTTCTTCATCCCCTCCATCAGCACCGGCTCCACTTCGGGGGCGACGCTGGAGGCGCGGGGGCTCGTTTCGTAGCCTCCTTCGCCGTAAGCGACCGTGGTGCCAATGTAGCCGGGGCCGTAGTCGCCGTAGGCGGCCATCGCCACGTGCAGGTCTTTGCGCATCTGCTGCGCGGCAAGCTGGTATTCGACGAACAGTTCCCCCGGCATGTGCAGCACGCGGATGTCGCCGAGCGACAGGCACGCCAGGTCGATCTTGTGCCCGTGCTGGCAGCGCGACAGCCAGGCCAGTTCGTCGGCCGCGGCGAGTGAAACCGTCGGCTCGGAAGTTTTCGCCAGGTCGAGCCGCAGCTTGGTCTCGTCGAGGTGTGGAGCCGGCGGCAATGCGACCGGTTCGGTTTGCCACTGGACTTGCTCGCGCGTGATCGGCACTTTCTGCGTCGCGTCCCAGGCCCGCTGCATGCCGTCGGCCAGGCGCATGCCGAGCGTGACGCGGTTGGTTTTTGCGCCGTCGTTGTATTTCCCAGCGCCGATGTTGCCGCCGGCGCCGTTGAAGTGGACGTGCAGCGCCTCGGGGACCGCCTGGCCGCGGACGAAGCGGGCAATGCCGGGGAAGTCCGGGTTGGGAATGCCGGTGCGGTAGTAGCTCTGCGGATGGCAGGCGTAGTAGCTCAGCACGGCCAGCGGCTTGTCGGCATTCCAGAAGCTGACGAGCGAGACGTTGGGGTCGATGGTTCCTTCCGGCTCGGCTCGCAGCTTCGGATCCGCGGTCGCCGTGTAGCGGGTGGCCCGCACCTTGCCGCCTTCACCTTTGATCCGGCGGTTGGAGGCGATTTCCTTCACTTCGGCCTGCCCCCAGCCGGCGTGCGTGACCGGCTGCGCCTTGGGAAGCGCATCCTGCACCGCGTGTGCCGCGCAGCCGATCAGCTCGCGGGCAAAGGTGCCGTCGAATCGCCCCAGGTCGGTCGCGCCGGCTTCCTTGAGCAGCTTCTCGCCAGTGAAATCGCATGCCGGCGCGTCGTGCTGGTGGAGCGTGTGGACGGCGACGCGCTCGCGCGTCGTGCCGGCCGCTTTGGCCAGCGCCTCGCGAAACGCATCGTGCGATTCGTTGGCAATGCCGATCCAATCGACGGCACACAGGACGATCGGCTCGCCGGCACCGAGCAGCACGACGCCGCGGAGCCGCAGCGGCAGATCGTCGGTGCGAATCACCTTGTCGTAGGCCATCATCGACCCGATCGGCGGCGTGGCATCGAGGTCGAAGGTGGCGAGTTTGAGCGTCGGCTCGGCGGCGGCGGCAACGAGGGGCAACGGCAGTAAGGCGGCGAGCAGGACGATTCCAGGAAGAAGATGTTTCATGGGGCGGGCTCGATCAAGGGATAGGACAGGAAGATAGACGACAGGAAAATGCAGATCGGAACAACAAGAAACCACGAAACACACGAACCACACGAAAGAGGTCAAGGGATGCAAAGGAGAACTGGCTGTACGCGTTTCGCTTTTGCCGCTTTTCGTGTCGTTCGTGTGTTTCGTGGTTCTTCCCCGCATCTCATTTGGCAAGGATTTCCTCCAGCACGCGGCCATCGACGTCTGTGAGTTCGAAGCCCAGCAGCCGGGCGATCGTGGGGGCGACGTCGGTGTTCTGGATCACGCCGAGCTTCGCGCCCGGCTTGATGCCGGCGCCGGCGGCGAGGAACGTGGCGTGCATGTAATCCGGCGTCGGATCGTGTCCGTGCGTTCCCTTGAGGCCGCCGGCATCGGCGACGGCCGGTGCGGTGATCGCATCGTTGAACGAATAGCCGGGGCCGGTCGTCAGCACCAGGTGCGGCGCTTCGGGATTGGCGTCCGGGGAGGGAACGCCGAGTCTGGCGAACTCCGGCGGTTCGATAACCCCCGTGACCCCTTCGACGGCAGCGAGCTTTTCCTTGAGCTGCGCGACAAGCTCCTTCCGCCGCGCGGCATCGAGGACATAGATGAATGCCGAGCCTCCTTGCGCGACGCACCACGCGTCACGCTTCGTGACCTTGCCGTCGCCATCGGTCGCGATCAGCCCCAGCTCCTTGAGCACGGCATTGGGCTTGATGAATTTCTCATACGGCGCAAAGCCGTGGTCGGAGACGACGAACAGGGTCGATTTGCCGGCCAGCGGCGGCTTCTGGAGCGTGGCCCAGATCTCGGCGATCCGCTGGTCGCTTTCGGCGACGGCGGCATACGCCTCGCGGGTGTGCGGGCCGTAGGCGTGCTCGACGCCGTCGGGGGTGATCAGGTGGACCAGCAGCAGGTTGACGCCGTGCTTCTCGAGCAAATAGTTGGCGACGCGGGTGTAGAGCACGTCGCGATCGGTGGACCGCTCCTTGCTCCAGCCCCATTTGCCGAGCGGGGAAATGTCGATGCCGGCTTTGGCGAGTTCTTCCACGAAGCCGGGCGTAGTGTACTTGGCGTGCAATTCCACCTTGTTCGAGTCGGGGATGACCCACGAGAGGGACTTCGCGTCGTTGCAACAGGGCCAGATGACGCTGCCGCTGGAGAGGCCGGCTTTGAATGCCGCGTCGTAGAGGGTGGGGACGCGAATCGCCTGGTCCTTGGTCAGCTCGGGATCGCCGATGTAGGTGATGCCGCGATTGCGTTTGGCGTCCCAGACGCTGTTGCCGATGACGCCGTGTCGAGCGGGGCTGGCGCCGGTGACGAGCGACGTGTGCGACGGCCAGGTGACGCTGGGGAAGCTTGTCACCATTCCTTTGGCGGAAGCTCCTTCGGCGGCCAGCTTGCGCAGCGTCGGCAGTTCCGCTTTCGGGTCGCTCAGGTAGCTGGCGGCCAGGCCATCCACGCTGACGAGGACGACGTAGCGAGCGAGCGGGGAGGCATTGTCTTGGGCGCTGCTCCAGGCGGCAAGAAAAACGAGCCACAGCCCCACGAAAAATGGGATCGACCGTCGGATGGCCAAGCCTGGCGCGGGGGCGGCGTGGAAGGGGTCGGGAGTCGATTTCGGCCGACGACCATCCGACTGGCAAAGTGGATTGGCCGAAATCGACTCCCGACCTGGGGTGGTGAAAGGTTGACAGACAGTGACATGAATCGATCGACCGTCACGGGTTGGATTCCGTTCCAGAATGAAACATCGCCAGTAGCTCAACCCACTGCCGCCAAACGAATCTTGCGTTTTTTGCACAGAGGCACGAAGGCACGGAGCCACAGAGCAGCAGCAAAGCAAGTTATTTTCTGCTCTGTGCCTCTGCGCCCCTGTGCCTCTGTGCGAAAACGGAGCAGCCCTCATTGCCGGCGGACGACCGAGCCGTTCCGCTTCTGCTCGGGGAATAAAAGTCACCACTTCCGATGTGACGTATTCAAGCGAGTTTTCGCCACCCCACTCCCGACCCCGTACGTCGCTGCGATGCATGTCGTCAACTCCTGTGGTATTAGCCGCGATACAGCGCCTCAATCGGCCGCCCGGTGGCGATCGGAAACGGCCGGTCGAGCGGGTCGGTGTAGTGTCCGGCCGGGTCGATTCCCAGGGCGTGGAAAATCGTCGCGGCAACGTCCCAGGGTCCATACCGCTCGGTGATTGGCTCGCCGCCAAGGCGGTCCGACGCACCGACGACCGCGCCGCGCTGGACCCCCGCGCCGGCCAGCGCGATCGAATAGACCGTGGGCCAGTGCTTCCGCCCCGGTGTTGCGCCGGCGAATTTCGGCTCCAAAGCGACTCGCGGCGCACGGCCGAACTCCCCCATGCAAACGACCAGCGTCGTTTCCAAGAGCCCCCGCTGGTCAAGGTCCTCGATCAGCGCGGAAAAGCTCTCGTCGAACCGCGGCAGCAGCCGGTCCTTGAGCGAATCGAAGATGTCGTTGTGCGTGTCCCAGCCGTAGAGGTCGGTGTCGTCGGGGTAATCGTCCTGGCCCCGATTGGAGTGATTCCAAATGACGTTGATGTACGGCACGCCCGCCTCGGCCAGCCGCCGCGCCAGCAGCAGCGCCTGGCCGGAGCGATGGCGGCCGTAGCGGTCCCGCAGCGCGGCCGGCTCGGCATCGAGATCGAACGCCTGCCGCGCCTGCGGCGAGGCGAGCATCTGATACGCCTCGGCATACAGCCGGTTCATGTCTACCGCCCGCTGGTCGCGATCGAGCTGTTGCCAGGCATGGTCGAGCGAGCCCTTGAGCGACAGCCGGTCGTTCAAGCGCCCCGTCGGCAGATCGGCCTGGAGTGTCAAACCGGGAAATGCTTCGGCCGATGAGGTAACGTCGCCAACCACGAGGGGCTCGCAAGCCCGCCCCAGCAGTCCAGCGAATTGGCCGGGGGACGGATTGTCGGGGACAAGTGCCGGGGCGTTGAGATGGACCGCGCTGGAGACGAACCGGCCGCTGGGGCGGAGGCGGCGGAGCACAGCGCCCAATGTCGGAGCGTCGTTGGGGCTGATCGGCGGATTCCCCGAGCGGCGAGCGTGATAGCACCCGGTCAACGTCAGGTAGACCGCCGAGCCGTGGTCGAGGTCTTCGTGCGACATGCTCCGCAGCACGGTCAGCCGGTCGGCAACTTTGGCGATCCGCGGCATATGCTCTCCGAACTGAACGCCGGGAATTGCCGTGGAAATCGGCTGAAAGGCGCCGCGAACGTCGAGCGGCGCATTGGGCTTGGGATCCCACATTTCGATCTGGCTTTGCCCGCCGCTGGCGAAGACCAGGATCACGGACTTGGCCCGGCCGAAGCCAGCGCTGGCGGGCGCGGCCGGCTCCGCAGCCAGCGGCCGGCCGAGCGAGGCCAATCCGAGCATTCCGGTCAGCGAGCCGGCGCGAAGCCACTGCCGCCGCGTGAGGCGTCCGGTGCAACTGCGGTAAGAGTCCACCAAAGAAAGCATGGATGAATTCTACTTAACTGGGCCGCCCGACCGCAATTTGGCGCAGGCTCGCCCGTTGACCCGCTATATGCCTACAATCAAAGGACGTCGAAGCGGCCTGGCCTCGGGGGGCGGCGCTTCGTGCGAGGGAATTCGATGGCTGAATCATCGCGGCAGCGGCCTCTAGCCGCCGCTCCACTGGCCCAGCTCAACGATTTCAATTCGTTGCCCGGCACGGATGACAGCGAGCTGCATGCCGCAAGATCGGCTGCGGCCGGCGAAGCAAAGGCCAACCGCCAACGCCGAAAAATTCCGCCTGTACGGAGTGCCGAATGCGGAGTGGCTGAATTGCATTGGAGGGCGCTTTGCCGGCCGCGCATCCCAGCGCGACCAACAATCCCAGCCCACCACATGATGGCGTAGTCACGAAGCACAGGCAGTTCAATGTGGCGACCATTCGACAACGGGGCGACAATCGGCCAACACGGCAGCGAGGGTGGAGTCGTCATCCGCGATGAAGAACACGATGCCGGGGCGCGGATAGCCCTTGAGCGGGGCTGCTCATATGGGGTTCCGTTCGCCGTCACATGCGGCATCTATGGATGGTTCTTCCACACGCGGCGGCTGGATTCGGAGCCCGTAGCAGAGTGGCCTGCGATGCTCGACGGGCTGGCCGCAATCCTCGATATCATCCCGCATGCCGATGACCCGGCTGCCGACGCCAAAATGGGGAAAGTCTGCGACGCGATCCAGGCGTTTGTATTAAGATTTCCGTGACATTCAGCGATGGTTTGGACACAGATGCCACAGATCGCCACAGATCAACGCGGGGTAATCGACAGCACTTTCGCCGATCTGTGTCAATCTGTTTGATCCGTGTCCCAATCTCTCAATCCCACCACCACCTCTTGTCATCTCCCCGCATTGCCGACTTGCGCGTCGTCGCCAGCTCCGGGTGAACTTCCGACTTTTCCAGCACGGCCCACGAATTCACGTCGATGCCGCCGGAGATGCTCACGATCCAGCCGCGGCCTTGGCGGACGACGCTGGCCTGCGAGGCGATTGTCTTGGGGGCGTGATACTCCGCGACGGCAATCTGTTTTTCATCGAGGAGCAGCGACAGGTCGCAGCCCGCCAGGCCGGGAAGGTCTTCCTTGGTCAGCAGCGCGGCGACGACGGCCAGATCGATGCAGCCGCGCAGCTCACCGAAGATCGGCGCGGCGGCGGACAGCTCGTCGTACCGGGCGGTCATCGTTTCGACCCACTTCTTCGCCAGAGGCTCCTCCTTGCCGCGGCGATCGATCACCTCGCCGCTGGCGGAGAGATAACCGTCCTCGGTCAGCGCCTGCACGCCAGTGCCGCGAAGCTGCCACGCCAGAGAGCCTTCGTCCTTGAGCAGCGGCTCGTACTTGGGCGCCAGCCAGAACCGCGGCATGGCCGTCTTCGGCGCGGCGGACTTCCCCTGAAGCATTTCCATATAGCTGGGCATCTCCGCGATCGGCGACGGCTCGAGATTCATCGCCAGCCGCTTCATCAGAAAATCGGCGGCCACCAGCACCTGGGCGAAGTGCGTCCCCGGCGAGACGCCTGTCACCGTGATCTGCTGCGGCCCGATCGCTTCCTCCAGCCTCGCCACCGTCGCGTCGTTCATGGCGAGGCCCCGTGAGCGCATCAGCCGCTGGAATCGCGCCAGCCCTTCTTCGGTCGGATCGATCGAGCAGGTAATCCCGCTGCCAGTCGCGGCATTCTTCGCCGTCCGCAAGGCGACGATCAGGTCATCGAGCTGCAAAACGGCTTGCCTGCTCTTGGTGCCGACCACGTGCCCCTGCTCGCTGACCATCCATCCTTCGGCGGGACCTGCCAGAACGATGTCGCGCTGTTCGGGATAAACCAGGACGTACTCGATCCGCGTGAGCCCCGCCAGGTTTTGTAATTCATCCGTCAGCGGCAGCTTCTTTCGCCGCAATTCGTCGATGGCCGCCTGAATGCGGCGGAGCGAGATCTTTCGCATGCCGCTGGCGGCATTGACGTCGGAGTCGAGGCGAGCCAGGGCTTTGCGTCGCGCTTCCCGCAGCACCTCATCCGCCGCCAGGTCGCTGCGGGCCACGACACCCAGCGCATCGACCGACACGCCGCCGACCGCACCACCGGGTCCGACGACTGGAATGAGGCCGATCACAAACGGCCGCTGCTCGGTGAAGGAAACCGATTGTCCGCGGGCCGACTTTGCAGCCAGGCCGGCGAGTAGGGCGGCGACGACGCAAATCGACAAAACGAAACGGCGCTCGGCAACGCGCGCCGAGGCGCTGAAGAAGGAATCCATGACGGCTCCTCGCTGTGCAATGACCCCTGTCGAATGCCTGCGCCGCGCAGGGGGCCGTCACGAGGTGCGTCAAGGATGTCGGGTGCGCAGCGCCATTCGTCGCCGTTCACGGTAGCCGTTGAGAGTTCCCGCGGCAAGAGTGTCGCGGACATTCTGTCGCCGGTGCGGCATGGCAATTGCTTCAACCCGGAAGTGGGGCTTTTCTCGACGATGGAGAATTCACGATGTTTCGATATGCTGCACTCGGCGTTTTTGCGTCTGCCTTGCTGGCTTCGGCCGCGTATGGGCAGGTCGTCGTCCGTTCGCCGGTCGTGACGAGCTACTACGCACCGGCGGCGAGCTACTACGGATCGAGCTACTATGGATCCAACTACTACCGATCGAGCTACTACGGTTCCAGCTACTACGGATCCCGCTACAGCTTCACGCCGGCGGTGTCGTATCGGGTTCCCGCGGTGAGCAACCTGCCGCCGATCACGACGTATTACGGTCCCTCGACGGTCACCAGCTACTACTCGCCGGCTCCGTTTACTACGTATTACTCGGCGCCCGTGGCCAGCTACTATGCTCCGAGGGGGACCTATTACGCACCGGCGACCAGCTACTACGCGCCTACGACCGCGTACTACGGCGGCGCTGTGGTGACGCCGGTCGGCTCGCCGGTCGTTGCCGGCCGCACGGCTTACGGCAGCGTGCGGGCGTACGTCCCCGGCCAGCCGGTTCGCAACACGCTGCGTTACGCCGTACCTTAAGCCGCGCGTCATCCTGCCGTCGCCAGCGTCATCAGGTACAATCCGGCGGTTCCACTCCCTGGTCCGCAGGTGTACCCATGGACCGACGATCTTTTCTGGCGACGACGATGAGCACAGGCATCATGGCCGGCAGCGGCGCGGCACTGGCGACCGCCGCTGCCGCCGAGGTTGATCTCTCGGGATTGACGAAAGCGAACATTCCCACGCCGGCACTCGTCGTGGACCTCGATGCTTTCGAGGCGAATATCAAAACGCTGGCCGATCATTGCCGGCAGGCCCAGTGCGGCTTCCGGCCGCACGCCAAAACGCACAAGTGTCCGGAAATCGCCCGGCGGCAGATCGCCGCCGGGGCACTGGGCATCTGCGCCGCCACCGCTGCTGAAGCGGAAGCCCTCGCCGCTGCCGGGATCGGAGGCATTCTGCTCACCTCGCCGATCGTCGATGCGGGCAAAGTCGCGCGGATGATCGAACTGGTGCGCTCTGGGGTGAAAGTCATGCTGGCGGTCGGTCACGAGCGCCAGGCTGCGCTTTTGGCCCAGGCCGCTGACGCGGCGAAGGTTGACGTCGAATTGCTGATCGATCTCGACGTGGGAGACAAGCGGACCGGCTCCTTGCCGGGAAAGCCGGCGGTCGAGTTGGCGCAGAAAATCGCCCGCACCAAGCGGCTGCACGTCGCGGGACTGCAAGCCTATGCCGGTCACGCGTCGCACACGATCGGCTTTGAAGCCCGCCAGCGAGTCTCGCGGGAGGCGATGGGAAAAGCGGTCGAAACAAAACATCTGCTCCAAAAGGCCGGATTCGACACGGCGAAGATTCTCTCCGGCGGCAGCACGGGAACGTACAACATTGACTCGGCCATCGACGGCGTCACCGAGCTGCAAGTCGGCTCGTATGTCTTCATGGACGTCGATTACCGCCGCATCGGCGGGCGCGACGGGAATGCGGTCTACAGCGACTTCCAGCCGAGCCTGACCGTGCTGGCGACGGTGGTCAGCGCGACGCACGCCGACCGCGTCACGGTCGATGCGGGGACCAAGGCGATCGACACGACCACGGCGCATGTGCCCCCCGTCAAGGATCGCCCGGGACTGCGCTACGCCAAGTTTGGCGACGAGTTCGGTGCCATCACTGCGGAAGACGGCGCCAAGCTGCCGGCACTCGGCGAGCGAGTGGAGTTCTTCGTCCCGCACTGCGATCCGAACGTGAACCTCTACGAGCAGATCTACGCCTGCCGCGGCGACACGGTCGAAGCGATCTGGCCGATCGCGGCCCGGCGCGGCGAGAAACTGTCCGGCTGAATCCCGTTGCGCAATCGACACGACACAGGGACTAGTCTCCGTAACCGGCGAAAAACGCGTCGGCGTCGGCCGCCTGAATGTCGTCGGCCAGGTCGTCGCTGAGGATTTTTCCTTCGCCGCTGCCGTCGGCGAGCAGGGCGTTGATGGGGCTCGAAAGCTCGAGCGTAAAGAACTCGTCGTCTTCCACCACCGCGTCGCCATTGATCGTGACGGCGAACGACTGCGAGATCCAGCCGGGGATGAACGTCAGCAGGCCGCTTTTGGAAACGTAGTCGCTGCCGGCGGTGGCGGTGCCGTCGGCCGTCGCGTAGTTGACGTGGATCGTCCGCCCGCTGACCTCCGACAAGCTGATCGTGAACCAGAGGTTCTTCGTGCCGGCATTCCCTTCGACGATCACCGCGTCGCTGACCGACAGGCCGGGCAGCGGATCGTCGTTGAGAATCGTGGCCGCGGCCTGCGTGTCGCCCGGTATGACCCCCACGGGATTGGTGAAGTTCACGTAAAAGGTCTCGTCGGCTTCGTTGGCCCGATCGCCAAGGACCGGCACGCGGACGGTTTGCGACGTTTCGCCGGGAGCGAGCACCACGACGCCGCTGGCGGCCAGGTAATCGCTGCCGGCCGACGCGCTGCCGTTGGCCGTGGCGTAGTCCAGTCGGACTTCGTGTGCGAGCGGGATGGCCAGTGCGACCGTGAACTCCGCATAGCTCACGCCGCTATTCCCCTCGACGAGTACGGCGTCGCCGATCGACAGGTTGTCGTCGTCGAGGATCGTGCCGACCCCTTGCGCATCGGCGAGCGTCGCGCCGCTGGGGCTGGTCAGATTCACCAGCAGCGTCTCGTCTCCTTCGACGACGGTGTCGCCGGTGATCGGCACGCTGATCGTCGCCGCGGACCAGCCGGCCAGCAGAGTGAGCGTGCCGCTCTTGGCCTGGTAGTCGCTGCCGGCCGTCGCGGTGCCGTTGGCGGTCGCGTAATTGACCGTCACCGTCCGGCCGCTGATCGCCGACAAGGCGACCGTGAAGATCAGGTTTCTCGTGCCGGCGTTCCCTTCGGCAATTGTCGCGTCGCTAGCCGACAGCGTCGGGGTGGGATCGTCGTCGAGAATCCAGCCCCAGCCCTGGCTGTCGGCGAGGTACGCGTTCGTCGGATTGCTGAGGTTCAAATACATCCACTCGTCGGCTTCGTCGCGCTCGTCCCCCAGCACGAGCACCGTCACCGGCAGGCTCGTTTGCCCCGGGGCGAACACGAGCGTGCCGCTGGTGGCCACGTAGTCCGCTCCGGCCCAGGCATTGGAGTTGGCCGTGGCGTAATTGACGCGGACCTCGAAAACGACCGGGGCCGGCAGCGTGACGTGAAAGGTCATTTCGCGGATGCCGCTGTTTCCTTCGCTGACCGTCGCGTCGCTGACGCGGAGGCCCGTGTCGTCGTTGGTGATCGTGCCCACCCCTTCGCCGTCGAGGATGACAGCTCCGACGGCATTGCTCAGGCCGACGAAGAACGTTTCGTCCGGCTCGGGAAGGGTGTCGCCGGCAATGGTCACGTAAATCCACTTGCTCGACTGGCCGGAGGTGAAGGTGAGCGTCCCGCTGGCGGGCGAGAAGTCGCTGCCGGCGGTGGCGGTTCCGTCGAAGGTAGCGTAATCCACCGTGACGGGGGTTGAACCGGCCGCGGCCGACAGCAGGACGTTGAAGCTCATGGACCTGGATCCGGAATTCCCCTCAGCCAGTTTGGCGTCGCCGATCGTCACCGCCGGCAGCGGATCGTCATTGAAGATCGTGCCGACTCCCTGGTCGTCGGCAATCGTCGCATTCGTCGCCGACAGCAGATTCAGGAGCACGGTCTCGTCTTCTTCGGCGGCCGCATCGCCGTAGATGGTGACATTCACGGTCTGCGCCACGGAGCCGGTGTAGAACGTCAGGCTGCCGCTCTTGGCAGCGTAGTCGCTGCCGGCGGCGGCGGTGCCGTCGGCCGTTGCGTATTGGACCGTGACGGTCCGGTTGCTGGCGGCCGAGAGCCTGACCGTGAAGGCGAGGTTCTTCGTCCCCGAGTTCCCTTCGGCGACCGTCACGTCGCTGACCGTCACTTCCGGCGCAGCATCGTCGTCGCGGATCGTGGCGAGGTTTGGCCCGGCGCGCACACGACGGCACCGGCAGTAGCTCACTTACCTTGTGCAGGCACGCAATGAACCATTTCAAGGACACCCCCGCGAGTGTCACAGCCAATATACCACTCTTTCCAAGCAACGCGCCAACCAGCGGGAACTGGGACAACTCTAGTTCCGCCCTGGCTTTGGTAGCTTACCAGCCACAAACCATCGCGCCGACTTGCAATCGTTTCCAGCGAATCGTTGCCGGAGAATTCGCGTCCCACGTAGGCGCCCGTTCCGTAGTAATGCGGCGCGCCGTTTGGAGTCCATAGAACGCAATGCCCGCTTGGACGGTGGCGCATATAGTACGCCAGTCTTGGAAACGTCTCGGGGCACCCGACCACCATCAGTTCGTCTTCGGACGCGAGGCGCGAGAAGTCTAACGCTACGGACTCGGACGCCGACTTGGCGCCGCACTGGCGCGACAGGCGATCGGCGACGCTCGCAACGTCGATTGCACAAGAGGGAAAAACACACAATCCCAAGAGTGCTGTTTTAGAAGCAGTGCCGAGATCCAAGAACATCATTGCGGCACCGCCTAGCAATGCGACGTTCCAAAACGCCAAGTAACGCCAGTGGAAAATATTCTGGCCAACCAGCGACGCCCCGATAGCGCAAGCCAATGGAAGCGTAATGTTAAGCGCTAATACCCACGTACAGAGATCGCGCCGTGTGAGTGCCCATAAGACCACCCATGCAACAACGATGAACCCAAGTAGGTTCGCAGGTAAACGTAACCGTTCAGAGACCCACTCCGGATTGAAAACCGCCCCGCCGACGCCATCCATAACGCCGCCAAGACTGATTCTTGGAATCCAAAACTCGCCCTGCACGCGGGACACTTGACGGACCAACACCGGCAAATATGGCGTCCACGCCATAAAGGGAATCACTGCCGCTGCGGCAAGTTTTGTCCGTCCGAATTCCGCCGCATTTACGCCAGCCGGCGATGAGTACGTGAACATTCGGCCGGTCAGGCAGAGCGAGAAGGCAGCCACCGAAAACCATAAATAGATGTGCGTATACATCATGGCAGCGCCGCACATCGAATAGAGAAAAACGGCCGTCCACGACTGCCGACGACACAACAAAACCGCCAATGGAATCGCAACACCGATCAGCGCAGCGCCCATGCAATACATGCGAACTTCGTGTGACCACCTAGACTGGACAGAGCTAAGTCCCACAAAGAGCAGCGCGACCGTAAGAATGCTGATCCTTCTGTTTCGGCCAATCCCCGGCGGGACCAATGATACGGACAACAGCCAGACAGTTCCGGCGACGACCAGTAGCGAGAGTAAAAAGGTCAATGCCCGCATGGAGAATAACGAGTCGCCAAAGACCGAACACCATAGCTTCAACACGACAAAGAACAGCGGTGGATGGTTGTCCGCCGGTACCATCGCGAAAAGTTCCGACCATGTTCCGCTCGTGAACATCCAACTGACCCCCTCGTCGAGAGTGAGCGGATGGAGCAGCGACGAAATGCCACGCGCCGTGACCACGAGCAGCAAAAGGCACAGTACCCCGGCCAGCGCAGCACGCTCATTGGTGTGATCAGTGCCTGTCGCCATATGCCGTGTGAACCGTCAACTCGAGGTCGTAAGACAACGAATGCACCGAGCCATCGCAGTAAACGACGTTCCATGAGCCCGGATGAGCGCTTCCAAATCTGCAGTTGGCCGGACCAGGGAGGGGATCGGCTTTCGTATCCCGAATTGGGCTGCACGCACACGACCGGTGGTTGTCGTCCTGATATCCCGCATACAGGCTCCAATCGTCGCCGTGGTCCTTGCCGGTATGGTACTCATGGACGTAAAGGTGCTTTTCACCAACGAGGTACGTGTTACTCATCCCGCCCGTTACCTCGGCGGAAGCGATTTCGCTCCTCAAGAAACAAATCCCAGTGTGGTCAGTTACCTGCGGCCAAGGGTAATTCGGGCTGTCGCCGTAGGATAGCGACGGAGGACCCGAAAAACCTTCGATCTCACAACGGAGTTGCCCCCCCGCGTTGGCAGCATAGTCCGAACGCGCCGCCCGTGACACTATCCCTGAATTGATGGGCATCGCTGCAGGGAGATAGACGATTGGGTAGGCGCGTGCAGGTCGTCGGCTGGGGCATTGATAGACGAGAATTGGCGTGCCCACCACTTCAGAAATGGCGGAATCCCTCGCAACGCCGGTCAATCCTTGGCCGCGCGTTCGAATTGCGTCCTGTTCGAGGTATGGCAGAATGGCGAAGCACCAGCTTCCGGGCTGATGACGGTCGCTGCCGCGGTCGGGATCGCCGACCCATTTTCCACCCCAGCCTCCCGCCGGGAATCGGCGCAGCGTCGATTCGTGCAGCAGCGTCGCTACTCCAATCTGCCGCAGGTTGTTTTGACAATGGGCCCGCCGCGAAGCTTCTCGCGAGTATTGAACCGCTGGTAGCAAGAGCGCGATCAAAACGGAAATGATCGCCAGAACCACCATGAGTTCAATAATCGTGACTCCGCGAGGTGCGCGGACAATACATGGGCAACATCGTTGGTCGATTTTCATTTCGCTTGCCTTGGGCTCAACGGTGTTCTCTAATTTCGTCTCGCGGCGACAACATCATCACATCGATGCGGTCAATCGCCCTGGCGGGATGCGGAAAGGAGTCCATTTCAACAATGTTCCAAGGCGCCAAGTCGAAGGACACCTTCTGCGAAGCCGCAATCTGCACGTACACGACTCGTAGCGGGTGAAGAGAGTGGAGTTTGTCGTCTGAAAGTCGGCGTTCCGCGTCAATCAAGGATAGCGCCGAGTAATTGTCAGGGTGTGCCCCTTGGCGGATGTAGGCCGAACATCGAGAGTGGTGCTGCGCGGCCACAAATGGCTGCATCATGACATAGGGACGTGATCCGGCAAACACAATCGCGTCTGCCCCTGGCGCTCTTTGGTTGATCCAGCGACATGCCTCGGCGACAACCGCATCGCCCGACTTCACATCGCTTGATAAGAAAGCCACAGTCGGCAGCGCGATCCACGACACCGCCCAGAATGCGGCAACCACGCTGACGATTGCCGACCTGAGCGACAGCAGGGCCGATGCGATCAGTAGTGAAATGAATACGTAGTAAATGCCAAGAAGCTGACCAACCATCCAACGACTCTCAAACCACAAGCTGAGGCCCACAACCAAGGCGACAATGCAGCCAACCACGACTGCCAGAAGCCTGGTCCTCAGTCCAACGCGAGGCGCTACGATACCATACGCGACACCCACAAGGGCCACCGCGTGAAATGCGTCGTACACCCATGTCCAGTACAGCGGAATGATCGCGCTGCTCCCCTCCCATAGAAAGCTCAGCGGCACAAGTGTTCCCGGCGGAATCAGGTCAAGCCCCCAGTAGTGATCGAGATGATGCGCCAGCAGGACATCGAAATGGTAGAGCGGGTGAAGGGCGCTGGCCGCTATTGCGGCCAGCGCTGCAACAGGCATTGCAGCGCGAGCGATGCGCTTGCGAATGCTACAACCCTGCGGAGGAGCGGCCAAGAGCAGCGCTCCCGCTCCCACACCCGCCGCCAAGACGATAATCATGCCGTGCAGGGTCATCCATACCAGGGCTGCACCCGCCATCGACAGCACCATCAATCGCCAAATGGACGGGCGGCTCACGAACGAAATCAACGCGATCAGAAACGAAACTCCGGTGAAGTAAACGAGCGCCTCGCCGTCGGCGCGACATGCGTGGTGCAACAGTGAAGGGGAAAGCCACGCGCAAGCGAGCGTCAAGTTGGCGCCGGCGGTCAGCAGCGGCGATTCGCTGGGAAGTGCCGGATCAGGACGAAGAATCCACAAACTCATGCCCACTGCGAGCACATATGCGATGGCGCTGACGATTCGACTGTTTGCCAGACCGCGGCCTGGCGGCGAAAGCCGCCAGACAGTTTCATAGATGGCGCGGCCCAGCGGCGGATGGTCGATACATGCTCGTTTGTCGCCTTGGCTCCATTCGACGCCGTTGTCGATGGCAAAGAATTTCGCCGATTCGTCATATGGACATTCCTCCACGAACGAATGTCTCGCCAGCGGCAGGGAAAGAGCGCACCCGACAACCGCGAGAAAGCCATATAGGACAAACCGGTATCGCTCGGCACGGCGGGGTTGCGGCGCTATCGCGTCTGAGGCCATGCTATCCCCGCTTCATGATCCACCTGCCGCCAAAATAACCGGCGACCGCGGCAACCAGGAGACATGCACCGCCATACACGTATTTGGTGTAATCTTTTGGAAGGGGCATGACGGCCATCGCTGCGCCGGCCACGCGAATGCTCCGTTCAAGGCTCTGGTCATCCTTGGGATTGAAGGTGTAGATCGTGCCGGTGATCTGGTTGATGACGAGATCCCCCGGCCGCGGGTCGATGCGGAACTCGTCCAAGCCGACATTGTTGGCGCTCAACTCGACGACGTTGAGGTTGCCCATGAGCCGCCCCCCAACAGCATCGGACTTGCCGTCGCGAAACTCCTGCACGAAGTTGATCCGTCGCGGCAGATAGACGCCGGGAACGACCTGCTGGTGCTCGGAATATGCAACCTCAAAACGCACTACATCACGATTGGCGGACGGATTGCGCCATTCGTATTTTTGCAGCGAATATCCGGTAGCTGCGTCAAGCCACAATGTGCGGGAGCCATTACTCCTCCGAAGAATCGTACAATTGACGCCGTTTACGTTGCCATACCCGTCAACGATCCAATCTCCTGTATCAAGCATTCTGGGCAGGAACTGAGTATCGTTAGGTTCTCCGGAAGCGTTAATGAGGTCATCTGCCGATAGAGGCCAGAGCATTAGATTTGTAAACTGATTATCTTCGGCGTGTCCTGATTTTTCCGCTTGAATCCTCAGCAGGGACGCCGTCCGGATCACACATTGGGCGCCGTCCCACACCGCCTGTCTTTCTGAGGCGACCGTCTTGCCGTTGCCGCGCGTTTTCGTCATCGTTCCACGGACAGCCCTCAGGTCGCCATGAAATGCAAACGTCTTGTTATTCATCTCTCGAGTCGCTGACTCACCCGGACCTGGACGCTTACCTTCAACGGCTGCCTCATGGCTGTAGGACACCTTCATCGACGCCAACTGGGCCCGTTGCTGAGTGAGCAGATTGCGAAAGTGTTCGACACTAAAGGGCTCCGTCGCCTTTGATGTGGAAACGACGCTGAACAAAGTCAGCGCGAGCAGTGACACAGCACCGGAAGTGAAATTGATGATGTACATTGGAACTAACCAATCGGTTCTCCAACGGGCGTCGAAAGATGTACCAGCGCCCGAAGTGCGTGGGACGTCTGCGGCCAAAAAAAGTGGAAGCAGTCATCGCGGCGTGATTGAAGCAAGCCAAGCAGATACTCGATGGCCATGGATATGGCTTTGTCGCGCGGACGCAAGTCCTGTGGGACCATCGCCATCCATTCCAGATTGTGACCGGTGATCGTAAGCAACTGCTCAAGTTGAGGAAGGTCGGACGAGCTCGCACCGGATTTGTCCGCTCGACCTGAAGGCAACGAGTTTCGGTCCCAAGCGCCGTCCGGCCGCTGATTCCTTTCGAGCTCGCGGCTCAACTCGCGAAGATGGGATTCACAAGCGTGCTTGGCCGGAGAACTGAGAAATCCCGGAGTTTCCCGCTCGCGCCCAACGCACCGGGCCAGGGCATATGGCCGGTGACAACCGTAGCAAGCGCCCCCCGCGGCCGAGAGCGACAATAGGTGCTCGGCGATGGATGTTGGGGAGAATGTTTCACCTCGGCAATTCTTCCAAGGACGTCCATCCGCTAGATAATCGCAATAGGCGATAAGAGTCCATTCGCACTCTCGACTCAGAGACATCCGCTGAATCGAATCGGACGCCAGATCGGCAACAGTGTATGTGGATGATCCGGGATGTGGCTTTAGCTCCATAGTGAGGCCACGGCCCAGTTCCCCGAACACGGAGAGAACCTTATCCACGTGCGGGATGCCGCCAGTCGACGCCGTGCGCAGCGCCTCCGCGCCGGGAGCAAAGGGGGGCGCACTGCGGTATGCCACACCGAACGGCGTTTCCACGAGAATCGGGATCTTGCTGATTCGGCGCGCGTATTCCGCACCGTTGGTCAGCACGGCCAGGATGTCCGAAAAAACGTCTGGATGGTCCCAACCCTGGGTGTCGGTTGCGACGTGCATCAGCCGCAACATGTGGACGGCGTTGCCCTCGCGGGCGAAGCCGTGGACCATTCCCCATGCCGTCAATTCCGAAAAGACCCGCGACCTGACACCCTGATTCAGTTGAAACCCGGTAAGCGGAAACACCTTTAAGGGTCGCGGGTGACGCAGCGATTCACGGCGGCCGGATGACAACTGCCACGTGGCGTACGCGAGGCCCACTCCGCTCGCCAAGGCTAGCCGCAACAGATTGCGCCGAGTCACACGGGCAGCGAACGAAGGCGGAAACCACCAACAATGCATGCCTGCGGTCTTCGCGAGGCTTTCGGCCGCAAGACCGGAGTCCGACCGCTTTGCGCCACTCGCTACGCTGCCGGGATTGAACATGTTACGCCCCGCGAGCTGCTCGGTGGCTGCCGGAAAACCGGAAACGGGCGACGCCTCCTCCTACGACCAGACCGACGACGACGGATACCAGGGTTAGCGACAGATAGGAGTATGCCGACAGATTAAAGAGTGACGTTGATTGTCGGCTGGCGTCCACAAGCACATAGCCCGTCAGCGTTTTCGACAGCACAGGCAGCGGCGCTTGCGTCATGGTTGCGTTTCCGCCGTCGATGTAGAATAAGACGTACCTCTTTGTCTCTGGCACATACCTCATGTTATAGACGGTGACAAAGTGCCCCGAACCGGACACATCTGCCAGCTCCATGTGCAGGATGAAAGGGGGCACAAGCTCTGGTATCTTGGATGTGGAAACCTTGCGCGTGTGGGCGCTGACCCCGTATCGCTTTGCCGCTGATTCGAGGTCCGCCAGGTTGCTGCCGCGCGTCTGGTCGCTTGGCACCGTCGAACAAAGCTCAGAGTAGGTGACGTCACGACCAGCAAGTCGCAACATGGCGTACAGGCAATTGACGCCGCACCGGCCGGGCTGGGACCACGATGATTGCGGCTGTGGGTGATCTGCACCGCTGCAATAGGATCCGTGGAACCACAGGACCAGACACATAGCAAACGCAGATGTGCCAGGCCAGAATCGATGTCGCATCATGGACTCCCCGCAACCGGACAGATCGAATGAACTTCACCTCAGTCGCAGGAATCGGTGTGCGCTAACCCACAAGTGATCGTCTCACCCATACACTGCTTTGAGTCACAGGATGTATCCGTGACACTGCAGCGAGTGCCGTTCGTAGAATAAATGGCATCCGTTGTCGAGGTACACCCGTTGGGCATTCCGCATGACCCGAATGTCGCGCCAGTACAGACGGGGGTGGTCTCCGCTATGCTTTTGTCATGATACCCAACTGTCGAGGTTGCCACCAAATAGTGGGTGGCAAGCGCGCTGGGAGACGCTCCAAAAACTCGTCGAGCTTCGATGTCCGAAACGCGTTGTCCCGGAACCGAGAATTCCACTACGCCGAGAGCGGCGAAGAAACCCATCATTGCGCAGGCGCTAACGAGAGAGAGAGAGAGAGAGTTCCGTGACATGAGAGCCTCCGGATGTTGAAGAGCAGGAAAATCCCTACGATATCGGTGAATGTAGCCGGTCCAGCGGCCCTGTCAATGGGGTAACGATGGTTTTCCGGTCGCCGATTCATCATGGCCGATGCATCGACCTCCCACAGGTCCCCCAGCAGCGGCCGCGCCGCCGCCACCGGCATTCCCTGCCAGCGGTGCTCGCCGGCATTCGCACCCGGCTGC
Source organism: Pirellulaceae bacterium (assembly GCA_035512595.1). Taxonomy (GTDB): domain Bacteria; phylum Planctomycetota; class Planctomycetia; order Pirellulales; family Pirellulaceae; genus DATKDU01. The sequence continues at coordinate 11,839 of DATKDU010000274.1, read as the reverse complement.
ACGCGGACCAGCACCCGCGACGGATGATAACTGGCCGGATCGATGACGAGTCCGCGCTGTTCTACGGCGGCCGCGAGCGGCACGGTCGCCAGCAGGGTGCGATCTTCCAGGATTTCCAGCAGCAAACGCCGGCGGCGCGAGCGCGGGGAAGCGAACGATTTGAGGGCGCGAAGCAGCATCCAACACCTCCTCATTGGCCAGACGGATTACGTCCATGGGAGGCGAGTGTGGCTGCGGCGAAGACTTCCCGCGAATGCGAAGCCAGGTTAGACACACCGCCCGAGCATTTTGCCCAGATCGTAGTCTCTGGCTGGACCGCGTGCAAGGATCAATCGCTAAAATGTGTGTTGTAAACCATTAGAAATGTCCCCTGTTTGGCGCAGGTAGAAATGTCCCCTAGGGGATTACGTAATTCGCCGTGGGGTTGGACTGCGTAGCGCAGGGAGCGCAGCGACCGGAGCGGAGCAGTCCAGGCCTGATGGGCCTGATGTGTACAATTGTGGCATAATACTTGCGGCTACCCTTCCGGCGGCCCGGCAGCCTGCCATTTCGGCGGGTCGTGCTGCGCGCGATTGATCTTTGAAAACTCGAATTGCCAGCTCGCGGCCATACGTTCCCGGGACCGCCGGGCCTTTCCCCCGAAAGGGGGTTGCATTCAGACATTCTGTCTTAAGTCACTTGCGGCGACGGCTGGGAGGAGCAGTGTTGTGTAACTATTTACGCTTCACGTCGTTGCGCCGCACCGGGCCGCGGCAGACGCGACGTAAGTCCGCGAAACGCACCCCCCCTCGCGTTCTTGCGTGCTTGTTGCCGGAGTTCAGCCCACGGACCCTGTTCGGCGAAAAGATATTGCGGCACGCAGTGACGGAATTTGTCGCCCACTACCACGCGGAGCGCAACCATCGAGGATGGAAAATCGAATCATCACGCCCACAGAGTCCGTCGGCAGACGCGACGGACCGATCGAGTGCCAGGAGCGGCTGGGTAGTCGCTGAAGGAGCGGGCTTGTCGAGCGCAGAACTATCGCGTCGGCTGCGAGCGCAGCTCGTTCATCATGAAGGTGATGGCCCGGCAAAAGTGGCGGACCCCTTCGGCGTACTGTTTGGACTTGTCGGCCGCCAGGGCCTGCGCCACCAAGTCGTCGAACGTCCGCCAGTCGATGACCCAGTCCCCTTCGCGGGCCGCCTCGCGCAGCTCGTCCACCGTGTGGGCCAGCTTCATCAGGAACTCGTGATCCGCCCGGCTGATCGTTTCGGAGTACGGTCCGCGGCCGAGCATCCGGCCCCCGGAGAGCGAGGTGCCGCCGCCGCTGGCGCCATAGCGGCGGATCACACCGAACAGGCCGATCGCCGCCGCGAGCGCTGCGGCCACGATGGCTGGCGTGTAGAGCCTCAGCATCAGCATCACGACCGCGGCCAGCACGCAGACGCCAGCGGCAATCCACGTCACGGGATGAACCACCGGTTGATGCCCATCCCCGCCGATGGTGAGCGGCGAAGCGCCCCCGCCGGCCGTGGCAATCTCGGGGCCGACGACCCTGGCGATGATGATCGTGATGTTGTCGGGTCCGCCGCGGAGGTTGCCCAGATCGACCAGCGCCCGAGCCGCCTCCTCGGGAGGGAGTGCCGCCATGATCGGACCGAGCTCGGCGTCTTCGACGCGGGCGGTCAGTCCATCGCTGCACAGGAGATAAACGTCCCCCACTTCGATCGGGTGCGGCCCCTCCAGATCGAGCTGGACCGTCGCATTCGGTCCCAGCGAGCGGGTGATGACGTTTTTGGGGACGGCAGCGGCCAGGTCGCTGCCGGGGGGCAACTGTCCGGAGGCTTGCAGCTCCCACTGGAGGCTGTGGTCGAAGGTGAGTTGTTCGAGCTTCTGTCCGCGGAGGCGATAGATGCGGCTGTCGCCGATGTGGGCGGCAATCGCTCCCTGCGGCAAGAGGAGGAGCGTGCTGCACGTCGTTCCCATGTTGTGGAAGTCGGGGCTGGCAGTGCCGCGGCGATGGATCTCGGCATTGGTCTCGCAGATGGCGCGGGCCAGGGCGTCGGGGGCCGATTCCTCGCGATACTTGAGGTAGAGATGGAGAACGCCGTCGGCCGCCAGCTTGCTGGCCAGCTCTCCGGCGGCATGGGCCCCCATGCCATCGGCCACGAGGAAGAAGTTGCCGCGGGACTGCCACAGCTCGCTGGAATCGGCGACGACCAGGGCGTAGGCGTCCTGGTTATTCGTCCGCCTCATGCCGACGTCGGAAATGGAGGCCACTTGCACGCAATTCGAAAAGTTCACCGGCAGCCTAGCGAGAATGTGGCGGAAGGTTGGGTTTCTTCGCCAGGGGTATCTGGAATGTGTGGATGCCCCATTTTAACTGTCGGTGGCCCGCTGAGTAAGCGGAATTTGACAGCGTTCTCTCTTGACCGAAAAGCAGGGGGGACTTATCGTTCCGCGCCCTTGCCGAGGCGGCACCAGATCGGTGTGCGCGCGGGGCATTTTATCACGGAGTCAGCTCAGGGATGACGCCTCCATTGACACGACGCCAGCGGAATTTCCAGTGGTTCAGCCGCCGGGCGTTCCTGGGGCTGGGGATTGGTCTGGCAGCATGCTCGTGCGGGTGTACGTCGCTGCTCACCCGCGGCCAGACGCCCGACGACGACGACCTGATCGGGGAGGACAAGGACAAGCGGAACGTTGAGCTGGTGGGGGACTACGCCCGTCCCTGGGGGCTGCACTTTACGGAGCTCGAATCGGTGGGGCTGGTGACGAACCTCGACAACACGGGGGCCGACCTTCCCCCCACGGCTCCCCAGCGGCAGCTCCTGATCAATGAGATGATGTCCCACGAGGTGGGGCAGCCTGACAAGCTCCTGCAATCTCCCAAGACGTCGATCGTCCTGGTCCGCGGAATTCTGCCGCCGGGAATCCGCAAAGGGGACAAGTTCGACGTGGAGGTTTCGATCCCCGGCGGGAGCGAGACGAGCAGCCTCCGCGGCGGCTGGCTGATGCGCTCGCGGCTGCGGCAGGTGGCGGTGATCGACAGCGCGCTGCACACCGGCCACGTGGACGCTTTGGTGGACGGCAACGTGCTGGTCGATGCGGTCTTCGAGAACCGCTCAACGCGTCCCAGCGAGACGCACGGCCGGATCCTCGGGCGGGCCGAATCGAACGTCGATCGCGATCTGGGGCTGGCAATCCGCGAGAAGGACGCTTCCTACCGCATCGTCACGCTGATCAGCAAGGCGGTGAACGACCGCTTCCACACCTATGACGACGGCGTGAAGTCCGGAGTGTGCGAAGCCAAGCGTCCCAATTTCCTGTCGCTGAAGATTCCACCCAACTATCGGCACAACATTTACCATTACGTGCGCGTGGTCGGAAAAATTCCGTTGCGGGAAGACGGAGTCAAGCGGGCCGATCGCCTGGCGCTGCTGGAGCGCAAGCTGCTTGAGCCGGCGACGGCAGCCACCGCCGCCGTGCAACTCGAAGCCATTGGCAAAGATGCGCTTGGCCCGCTGAAGCGGGGAATCACGTCCAGCGACCCCGAAGTCAAGTTCTATGCCGCCGAAGCGCTGGCCTATCTCGACGATCCGGATGCGGCCGCGCCGCTGGGCGAAGTGGCCCGCAGCGAGTCGGCATTCCGCTGGCACGCGCTGACGGCCCTCACGTCGATGAACCAGGTCAGCGCCCTGAGCGTCCTCAGCGATCTGTTGCACGTGGCGAGTGCCGAGACGCGGTACGGCGCCTTTCGTGCGATCCACACCCGCACTCCCGACGATCCGAACTTCAAGGGGGAAGTCCTGGGCGGGGCGTTCTACTACCACCTGCTGCCGACGTCGGGCGAGCCGATGGTCCACTTCACCCGCAGCAAGCGGCCGGAAGTGGTGCTGTTTGGCCACGATCAGCGCGTGAATCCCCCCGAAGCGGCCAACGCCGGCAAGTACATCCTGGTCACGTCGCTCAACGAGGAAACGATCAAGGTCAGCCGCTTCCGGCCCAATGACGAGACGCTTTCGGAGACCTGCGGCACCAGCCTCGACCAGCTCATCCGCTGCGTGGTGCGAATGGGCGGGGGCTATGCCGAGGTCATTCAGCTCGTATTTGAGCTCAAAAAGTGCGGCTCGCTGCCCGCTCGCGTCGCCATCGAAGCGTTGCCGTCGCCGCGGCGTCAGTTTTATCGGGATGAGGAGACTGCCAGCGGCGGAGAAGCGGAGACGAACGGCGCTACGCCCATCGAGGAGAACCGCCGCACGGCCGACCCGGCGCCGGGGATGTTCAGCGACCCGTTGCTGCACGAATCGTCCGACTCGGTGCAGGCCGACTCGCCGACGACCACCTTCGTCGATCCCGAGTATCGAAAGCCGCCGGAAGGGCAGTTTCTTGATAGAATCAATCCGTGGTCGGACAAGGATGAAGCCACCCCGTAGAGGCGCAGGATCAAACCAAAGGTCCGCAGTCCAGAAGTCCTGAGTCCCGAGTCGGGTGCAAGTGTGCGTGGATCCGCAGCCGCGGCATGGTGTGTCGATTTGGACTCCGGACGGTGGACTTGAGACTGATCTCGCATGCTCAAAGCCCTCGAACTTTTCGGCTTCAAAAGCTTTGCCGACAAGACGCGCTTTGAGTTCCCCGCCGGCATTACGGTCGTCGTCGGCCCCAACGGCTCGGGCAAGTCGAACATCGTGGACGGCATCAAGTGGGTTCTCGGCGAACAATCCGCCAAGAGCCTCCGCGGCAAGGAGATGGCCGACGTCATCTTCAAAGGCTCGGGGAGCGCTGCCGGCGGTCGCAAGCCGGCCGGCGCGGCGGAGGCGACCCTGATCTTCGACAATGCCGACGGCCGTCTGCCGATCGACGCGCCGGAAGTGCACATCACCCGCCGCGTCTACCGCAGTGGCGAAGGGGAGTACCTGATCAACCGCCAGCCAACCCGGCTGAAGGACATCAAGGATCTGGTCCGCGGCACCGGCGTCGGCGGCGACGCCTACAGCCTGATCGAACAGGGGAAGGTCGATCGGCTGCTCCAGGCGTCCGCCAAGGACCGCCGGGCGATGTTCGAGGAAGCCGCCGGCATCAGCCGCTTCAAGGCCAAGAAGATCGAGGCCCAGCGGCGGCTGGAGCGGGTCGATCAGAACCTGCTGCGGCTGTCGGACATCGTCGAGGAAGTGGAGAACCGCCTCAAAAGTGTCCGCAATCAGGCAGCCAAAGCCAAACGCTACCGCGAGCACTCCGAGCGGCTCCAGCAATTGCGGACTTTCGTCGCCCTCAGCGATTGGCGGAAGCTGACCGAGCGGATTGACGAGGGCCAGAAGCAGTTGACCGCGCTGCGTGAGCAGGCTGCTGACGCCGCCGCCCAGAACGAAGCCCGCCAGGCGCTGCTGCTGGAGATCGAAACGGCCATCGTCGCCACGCAGGAGAATCTGCGCGCGGCCGAAGGACAATCGGCCAGCATTCGCGAGCAGATCGCGCAGCGGGAAACGACCGTGGGGCAGCAACTGGCCCGGCTGCACGAGTTGGACGAGGAAGCGTCGCTGCTCCGCAAGAACGTCGTCGCCATCAGCGACCGGGCCGGGGATCTGAAGCAGCGGCTTTTGGAAACGCAAAACGAAGTACGGCTCGCCACGGAAGCTCGCGACGCCAATGCGGCCCAGTTTGCGGACCGCGAATCGCAGGCGACAGCTCTTGCGGATCAGCTCGAATCGGTGCGCCGAGCGTGCGACGAGCGCCGCCGCGCGCAGGTGGCGCTGCTGCAGGCGGCAGCCGCGCTGTCCAGCCGGATTGAAAACGACCAGGGGCAACAGGCGGCGAGCGAGGAGCTGATCGAGCAGCTTCGCCAGCAAGAGGCCGCGCTGAAGTCCGCCGCGCAGGCCCTCGCCCAGTCGCTGGCCGACGCGCGGCAGGACGATCAGACTGCCGCCGCAGAGGCCGATTCGCTGCAGACAGAGCTGGTGCAGCTTACGCAAGACCTGGCGGAGACCCGCCGCCTGCACGCCGGCCGGCAGAGTGATCTAGCGCAGCTTCAATCGCGCCGCCGCGGCCTTGCTGAGCGAATGTCGCTCCTCGAGGAACTGGAGCGGACGCTCGAGGGGCTGGGCGCCGGGGTCAAGGAAGCGCTCGCCAAGATCAAGGGCAATGCCGGCGGGCCGCTGGCTGGCGTTCGCGGTGTGCTGGCGGACTTGATGTCGGTCAAGGTAGAACACGCCGCCGCAATCGACATCGCGCTCGGTGAAGCGGCGCAGGCGCTGGTGGTGGCAGGAGATTTGGCCGATGCTGAAGCGGCAATCGGAGCCTTGGGGTCGCTCAGCGGGAGAGTGACATTCATCGCCACCAACGAGCCGGCCGATCAGCCAGTGCAGAGTGCAGAGTGCAGAGTGCAGAGTGAAGAAAACTCCGCACTCTGCACTCTGCACTCTGCACTGCGCGCCGTTGATTTGGTCGAAATGCCGGCGGCGTTTGCCCACCTGGCAAAACGCCTTCTGGCTGACACGTGGGTCGTTGCCAGCCGCGACGACGGGCTGCGGATGTGGAGGGATTGGGAAGGGGCCAGGCCGCGGATGGTGACGCTCGCAGGGGAGCTGCTCGAATCCAGCGGGGCCCTGTCGCTTGGCCCGCGTCAATCGGCCACGAGCATCATCTCGCGGCGGAGCGAGCTGCGGTCGCTGCGCGGCGAGCTGTCGGTGCTTGCCCAGCAGATCGAGTCGTCGCAAAGCGAGGTCGCCGCGCTCCAGGAGCAGATCGAAGCCAAGGAAGTCGAAGTCCACGCCCGCGGCGAGCGAGCGCAAGTGGCGGCCCGCACCGCGGCAGAAGTGCGGCTTCAGGTCCGGATGCTGGAGGAACGCAGCGGACAGCAGGGGCAGCGGCTGCACGACGCCCAGTCAGCAGCGGCCGAAGCGCAACTGCGACTTGCGCAGACCACTGCGCGACTGCAAGCGTCTCGGTCCGAGTTCGCTGCGATGCAGATCGAGATTACCGCACACCAGGCCGCTGTGTCCAGCGACGAAGCACGCCAGGCCGACCTGGAGCACCAGCGGCAATCGCTGGTTCAGGAAGCGACGCTGGCCCGCGTCGAGCTGGCCCGCAGCGAGCAGCGGCTGGAAAGCCTGAAGAGCCGGCTGGCACAGTTTGAGCTCGATCAGCGAGATCGCCAGCAGGCCGCGGAAGACATTCGGCAACAACTGGCGCACTCCCAGCAGCGGCGAACGCAGGCCGAGCTGCTGATCCTTCAGGCGGAAACGGAAATCGCCCAGCAGTATCTCCGCAAAGAGTCGGTCGCTCGGGAAACGGCCGCCCACAACGCCGCCCGCCAAGAGCAGTCGCTCCGCCGAACGGCACTGGCCGAGGAAGTGCAGCAGGGGCAAAGGCTCGTCCGCCGGCTGGAGGACCAGCAGCATCAATTGGAGCTCGCCACGGGGCAAGTGCGGCACGAGCGGCAGACCCTCGCTGAGCGCATGCGCGAGGATTATCAGATCGACCTGGCAGCGGCCGATTCGCAGCAAAGCTCCGATCCGCACTCGCAGGAGCAGCGGGCCGAAATCGAAGCCGAGATCGAGTCGCTCCGCCGCAAGATCAATCAGATCGGGGCGGTCAACCTCGACGCGCTTGAGGAATTGGACGAGCTGGAAGCCCGCTTTGCGCACCTGGCCGGCCAGCACAAGGATCTGACCGAGGCCAAACAGGCTCTGGAGCGGATCATCCACAAAATCAATGCCGACAGCCGGCGGCTGTTTGTGGAAACGCTGGAGGGAATCCGCGCCAACTTCCAGACGCTTTATCGCCGGGCCTTTGGCGGCGGCCACGCGGACATCGTGCTGGAAGAAGGGGTCGATGTGCTCGACGCCGGCGTGGAGATCATCGCCACGCCGCCGGGCAAACCGTCGTTCAACAACTCGCTCCTTTCCGGCGGGGAAAAGGCGCTGACGGCCGTGGCGCTGCTGCTGGCGATCTTCCAGTATCGCCCCAGCCCCTTCTGCGTCCTCGATGAAGTGGATGCGCCGTTCGACGAGGCCAACATCGGCCGCTTCATCGACGTTCTGCACGACTTCCTCGGCTGGACCAAATTCATCATCGTCACCCACAGCAAGAAGACGATGACCGCCGCCACGACGCTTTACGGCGTCACGATGCAGGAAAGCGGCGTTTCCAAGCGGGTTTCGGTCCGCTTCGACGACGTGACCGACGACGGCCACATCAAGCAGGAAGCACTCGACCGGCAGCGGAGAGAAGAATCCGCGGAAGAACGAGGAGTGGCGTGAGGGGAGAGGCGGCAATTGCAAATTGGCAATTGATCATTGCGAATTGCAAATTGAGTTTGGTCGCCACCCATTGGCAATTCGCAATTCTCAATTTGCAATGAACAATGCCGACCTCTGACCTCCGCTCTCCTACGGGCAGGTCTCCTTCACAAACCCAATGCCCGCGTCGTACTCCGCCAGTCCGAGCTGCCGCAGCAGCTCCGCCAGCGACGCGTCATTGGCCGGCGCTTGGGCATCGACCAGTGTTATCCCCTGCTTTTGAATCTGCACGAGCGCCTCGGATAACAGCAGCATCGTTAGCCCCGCTTCCCGCGCCTCTTCCGTGTCCTCGATCCGCACCAGCCCCGCCGCGTGTACGCCCCATTCGCGGGCCAGCGGCATCACGTCCCAGAACGTCGCCGACACCAGCACGTCGTCGGCATTCTTTCGCCGCAGTTCGTACCGCGTCCATTCGGCATGGACCCACACGCAGGCGCTCCACCATGTGTCGGGAATGACGTGCGTGCTGGCGACGCGATGCGTCAGCCGCAGTTGGATCAGCTTGCCGCTGACCGGCGGCTTGAACCCCTCCAGCGTCCGCGACAACAACAGCCGCCGGCCGCAATCGCGATAGTCATAGGCCCGCAGCAGGTTCGCCAGCGAGACATCGCTGGCCAGCACTCCCGGCAGATCACTGCCGCCGTAAAGCCCCAGATAGAACGGATTGACCGGATACCGGCAGCCGCCAAAGATCTGCTGCACCCCCTTTCGGCGGAGGTAGTTCTCGCCTGCCGCGAGCAGCTCCGCCTCGATTTCCCCCTTCTGCGCGTGCGGCGCTGTCATGAGCTGGCAAATGGCCCCCTGGTCCTCCGACAAGGCGGACTCGTCTTCGCTGGCTCCCAGTGCCGCGTGGACGAATCCGATCGGTCTGGCGCCATCGATAGCCAGGATGAAGCCATGCCGGTCGAAATAGGGCTTGGCGAAGACCATCTCTTCGAGCATGGCCGGCGTGATCACCTGGAGCCGGCCTCGTAGTGGCGGCTGGGTCCGCCAAATCTCGGCAATGGCCGGCGGATCCCAGTTCAAGAAACTGCGGTAGTGGATCAAGGGGTCGATCCGGCACGAGGACCCAACGGCTCCGGCTCAGCCACCACGGAGGCCAGGCCAGGGTGCGAGCCTTCAATCTATGCCGCGATGCGGAAGTGGGGAAGCGGATGGAGCGGAGCCGCCAGCTACCACGCGTCGAACGACACAAAAACCGCGTCCCCTTCGATCTTGGTGGCATACCGCGTGTGAACGATGGCGGCACTGATCTGATGCTGTCCACTGGTGACGTCAAATTGCCAGCCATGCCAGGGGCAGGTGACGACGCAGCCGGTGAGCACCCCCTTCCCCAGCGGCCCCCCTTGATGGGGGCAAATGCCGTCGAGGGCGTGGAACGTGCCGTCCACGTTATAAAGCGCGACGACCCGATCTCCGGCGACGCACTCCACGCCGCTCCCAGGAGGGCACTCTGCGGCGGCGATGGCTCGATGCCAGGTGGGCATTGCCAGGAGACTGGGGACAGGGGACAGGTTTAGGCTGCTTTGCGCTGGGCCGCGAGCTTCTTCTGCATCCGCTTCGGCGGATCGCGCCAGCGGCGATGCAGCCACCAGTATTGCTCGGGCTCCTGGCGGATTTGCTCGGCCAGCACGTCATTGTACCACTGGGTGAGCTGCTTGACGCCGGCCAGCTCCGGGCAAGGGACCTGCGGATCGATGGTGTCGAGCAGCTCCAGCGTGAACCGCAGCGGCTTGCCGCGGCGGATGCAGGCCACCGCCAGCATGGGCGCGCCGCTGAGGAGCGTGAACAGTGCGAGCGCCTTATGGCACGAAGCCGGCCGACCCATGAACTCCACCCAGCACCCTTTCGGGCCGGCGTGCTGGTCGCCCAGCAGCACCAGCGTGCCCCCCGTGTTGAGCACGGCATCGGCCTGCGGGGCGCTGCCGATCTTCGGCAGGATGTACTGCCCCTTCCACTGGCGGAAGCGGTTGACAAAAGCATCCAGGTACGGATTGTCGAGCGTCCGCGCCACCGTGAACGTGGAAAGGCCCAGCATGCCGGTGAGATAACCCCCCATCTCGAAATTGCCCAGATGGGCCGTGACGCAGACCCGCGGCCGCGGCTGGAGCATCAAACCCACCAGCTTGCGTTTGTGCGTGATCTCGACGAACTTCCGCCAGTTGCTGTCGTGGATTTTTCGCGGCGCGTGGGCGATCTCGGCAATCATCAGCAAGAGGTGCCGCCACATCTGCCGGGCGATGCGCCGCCGCTCGGGCAGCGACGTGCTCTTCAGGGCAATCGCCAGGTTGTCGTCCACGATCTTGCGGCGGATGCGGAGCACGTCATACAGCACTACCGCCAGCACGTCGGCACAGGCAGCATACGTCTCGATGCTCACAGCCTGGATCAGCGACAGAATGCTCCGCACCAGGAAGTAGACTGCCAGATGACTGAGCTTGGAGAGCATGTGGCCGCTAGCTCCGGGAAGGCGCTCGGAATTTCCAGCGGATGACGCAACTGGCCCGCCGGACGACGACGCATTCTGCCAAGCACCCCTCGTTTCTCAAAGACCAAGTCCGCGCCGATTGTAACCTGCGGCAATTCGCGGCTGAATCTTGAAAGGTTTTCATCCAATGCCGGCTGCGCGGGGAGGAGCTGACAGCATCGCCAGAATTGCGGCGGTGCCTAACTACCGGGGCCATAACGGATTAGGAGGTTTGATCGCGATGGGGCCTGGGTCTGGCACGGCGGCTGCAATAGGAGGGCTCATCACTCGCAGAACATTCATTTCCGGGGGACAAGGAGTGTGCCATGCTCGTACTCACGAGAAAACTGCAAGAGCGGATCAAAATCGGCGAAAACGTGACCATCACCGTGCTGCGCGTCAAAGGAAATGCGGTCCGGATCGGGATCGAAGCGCCGCGCAGCGTACGTGTCATTCGGGCCGAACTGCCGACTGACGGAGACGCCTCCGCGGTGGAATCTTTGCCAGCCACCGCCGGCGAGGAAGCCGACGTGTCGGCGGAGGAGTCGGCAACCGCCGATGCCCAGCCAGCCGCTTCGCCGCTCCGCTTTCCGCAGCGGCGGATGATCAATCGCTGCGGTGCGCCGCCGCTGCGAGTGGCGTGCAGCCAGGCCTTAGCCGCCAGCGGGATCATGTCGTAAGCGGCGACAATTGAAATCATCGGCGGCATTCAGGCCGCCCCGCTTGTGCGCGAGCCCCCGCGGCTTTCTATTGCCGCGGGAGGGTCTGGCGTCAGACCCCAGCGCACGTGCAACAGAATTTACGCCCCCGATGAGTTACCGCGTTTCCGTTTGGATTGTGGCAGCGCTGGCCTGCCTGGTGAATGCTGCCAGCTCGCAGGACACCGACAAGGACTGGCCCAGCTACAACCGCGATGTGCTGGGGACGCGCCACAACGCGGCCGAGACGGCGATCGGCCCGGAAAACGCCGGGCAACTGGTCGAGAAGTGGCGGTTTCCTCACGCCGATTCTGTGGAGCAGATCGGCGTGATTCACGCCACGCCGGTCGTCGTCAACGGCTACGTCTATTTCGGGACGGCGACCGATCCGACGT
>DATKDU010000273.1:0-31575 GCA_035512595.1 Pirellulaceae bacterium | reverse complement strand
GCCGGAGAAGTACAGCACCCGACGACGTTTCGGCACCGCGTGGCCCAAGAATGGCCGGCCGGTCGCCAGACAGAGCGCCAGGTGGCAGAACAGGGAGGTCTTGAGCAGCTTGCTGGGGCCAGCCATCACGCACTTCTCGCCGGCCGCCAAGAAGTCCTCGATCAGGTACTCTTGGTCGAGGTCCATTCCAGCCAACTCGCCCAGCGAAACGGTCGCGAAGTCGGCCTCCAGCTTCTCGACTTTCGCTCGCGTCCGATCGATCATGCTCTGGTCAGGCAGCACTTCCCGGCCATCCTGGCCGAATTGCGGGCCGCCGCGCTGGTTGATGACCGCGTCCCAGATCACCTGCTCTGCTTTGTCCTCCTGCACTTCGATTGCCGTCTTGGGCGGCAGCGGAACGTCTTCTGGATCGGGCTCCTTTCCGACTGCCCTGGCAACTCGCTCGCGGTACTCCTTCGATTTCTTGGCCGCGGCTTGCTGCTCGGCCCGCTTCTCGTTCACTTCGTCGTCGTGGAGCTTGTTGCACGCGTCTTGCAGGGCCAGGGCGTAGATCAGCCTCTGGGCTCGCTCGTAGGTGATCTTGCCGTGGTCGCAGGCGTCGATGCGCGAGGCCTCTATCACCTGGTCAACGAGGCAGCGGTCGTCAATCGTCAGGTCGTCCACGCCGTCCGCCCAACACCTGAGCTGCTCGATTGTCGCCTCCCGATCCGGATTCGCAGCCTCCGCGAAGATGTCTGTCTCTGTCTCTGTCTTGCCGACGTCGGGATCATCGTCATCGACAATCTGGATGTCCTGGCCGAGCAGCTTCCGCACGTGCGGCATCCCGAACTCGCCCTCCGCCAGCGGCGGTTCTTCTTCTGCGGGGGGAGGAGGCGGAGGCTTGGCCGGCGGCTCAGGCGGCGGAAGCGGCTTCGTGTTGGTAGGCAGCGGGCCCGTGAATAGATCGTCGTCGTCGTCAAACCGCTCGATCGGGCGCCGGCGGGGCTTAATCTTCGTTTTTGCGGTCGAGGCCTCCTCGGCCGTCGTCTCGCCGGGGTCCAGCCCCTCAACTTCCATCGCTGGGGCGGCCGGGGGATGGCCATTAGATCGGTGGGGGGCGGCAGGCATAGTCAGGTCCTTTCTTGCCGCCGCGGCCGCCGGTATAATGGAGGCGTCGCTATGACGGCGATGCGAGTTATCGGGGCCAGCATGTCAGTGCTGGCCTTTTTCTTTGCGCGTCGGCGCAAAGAAAAAGTGTCACAAGTGCCCGGCCGTCTCTGTCCGGCTTCCTGCCGACGGCCGGGCAATCCATATCAGTAGTACTCCGTCACCTCCGACTGCCGCTTCTTTCGCTTGGGCGCAGGCGCGGGCGGCTGAGTCCGGCGGCGCCGGAGAAAATCCGCCAGGTCGGTCTCGGCGATGCGGTAGCGGGCTTTTCCGCCCGTGTGACGGGCCACGTTGATCGCCGGCAGGCTGCCGTCAGCGATCCAGTCGCGCGGTTTGTCCGGGCTCACGCCCAGCATTTCCGCGATCTCCGCGGTGCTGTAGTGCTTCATGGAGACGACGCCTCCTGACGCGGAGCGGTCGTGGGGGGCTTGCGGCGGCACTTTTTTGCGCGGATTGATGCGCGCAGCAGCGGCATCAGCGCGTCTCTTTGGGCGTCCAGCTCGTCCATCAGCGCGCGAATTTCATCGGGCGGTGGCAGTTGGTCGAGCAGCTCATGGACCGGGATCGGCGGCCCGGCTGGCGTTGTAGCATCCATACCAGCATGGTATGTCAGCCCGCTGAAAAGTCAGCGTCGGAAGGTAGTCGGATAGTAGCGCGGCTCTCAGCCAAGAACGATCGTAGTGCGATAGCCGCCTTTCCCGCGGCCCTTCGGCAACTTGACGAGGCCGTCGCGCTCAAGCACTGGGTTTGCCTTGACCATCTCAGCCAACCGTCGCTCAGCGAACGGGACGCCGGACAGTTTGCGCAGCTCCTTCTTGTTGCACGCTTTCCCCTTTGCGCTCAGGAGCCCCTCCAGCACCTCGGCCTGGACCTCGGTAATCACGATCGTCTCGTCGCCAATCTGGATCTTGCCGTCGCCGAGATAAACGGCCTGAACGGTTCCTGCAATGTGAGGTCTTTTTCCGCCTTTAATCGACTCGATGCCGTTCGCGTCAACGAAGAACATCGCCTGAGTGCCCGGCGAGATCGTGACTCGCGCGAAGCGGCCGCCCTTGGATGCCGCCAGCTCGTCGTAGAACTTGTCGAGGATTTCGTCACTCACCGCGTAACACCTTTCCGCCCCGCTTGGCCGACATCACGAACAGCCATTTTCGCACGTGATTGACTACGGCCACGAGCCGCGAGTCGTCGATATGCTCCCGGTACTCTGCGGCCATGCTGGAGTCGACGTGACCCATCACGGCATCGACGGCAACTTGATCGGCAGTGCCGCCGGCAATCGTCGCAAAGGTATGGCGAAGCGTGTAAAAACTCAACCCCTTCCGCTTCATCCCCAGGGTCCGCAGGAGCTTCAGCGTCTCCGTCGCGACGGAATCGATCGCTGAGCCGCTCACACTCACCTTGCCGTCGTCATCCTTCGATTCCGCCATTGCGAACCGGACCCACGGTTGCCCCAGGCGGGTCAGGAAAACGAGATTCGCATCGTCGGCATCCCGCGGTTTGATCCGATCGCCCTTGGCCGCCAGCACGGCTTCGATCGCCTTGACGGTTTCCTGCCAGAGGGGGACACGGCGCCCGACGCCAGTTTTTGGCCGCGGAAAATCGAGCCAGCCGGCTTTCAGGTCCAAAGCTGATTCCGGCATCGTGGCGCAGTCCGTGTTCCCCAGCCCGGCATTGATGCCGAGATAGATCATGGCCCGCAGTTGCGGCCTGGCCGCATCGATCATCCGGTGTATTTCCGCGGCGGTGAACAGCCTGGCCCCATCGGCTTGCTTCTGGCGGGCCTTGTGCTTTCGCTTGTCGGCTTTAGATGGCGGCTTGAACCGCGGGCCATACTTCACAGCTCGATCGAGTAGGTCCGATTCAAGCCCGTACTTGAACACGCTGCGAACCATCGTCACTTCGCGGCCAAGTGTCGTGACGCCGTGACGCTTCGCCAACGTGACGTAGAGCCGCTCAAAATCTTCCGGCCCCAGGTCAGCTACGGCCTTGTCGCGGCCGAATTGTTCGATCAGTGCGTCCGTGGTGCCGTTGTACTGCACGAACGTCCGCGGGGACAGCTTTCCCAGGTCAACATCCGTCCGCTTGCTGGCCAAGAACTTGTTGCACAGCTCGCGTAGCGTCAATCGCTGGTCGTCTTTCGGCGGACGAGCCTGGCGGGCGAGGAGGTGATCCTTCACCCGCAACCATTCGACCAGTGCCGCTACTCCCCTGGGGTCGCCATCCACCTTGCCGAAATACTCCAGCCGGCCGCAGACTTTCTTCGCCCAACGGCGGTTATCTGGCTTGCCGCGTTTGACTTCGGCCGGGAGAGGAAAGAGCGGGAAGTCGGGAGCGAGCCCCCAGTGCTTCCGCCACTTGTCGGACTTGTCGGGTTTCGATGAAACCTGCCGACGTTTAGAATGCGTCACGTTCTCACTCCTCCATAACAGGGGTGGAAACCACGACGTCCGGCGGTTTGCCCCGCGCGGGCGTCATCTTTTTCGCACACCAGCCTAGCTGGTTTCTAAACAGGTTTCAATCATCCTTTTCGCCAGAGCGGGCGATTTCTCAGAAACCCCAAGTTTTATGGGGTATTTTAGCAATTCGGGGACTAGGATTCGAACCTAGACAAGCAGAACCAAAATCTGCTGTGCTACCGTTACACCATCCCCGACCGGCGGCCGGGGCCGCAGTGGACTAGGTATTCTACGTACCCAGTCAGACGCGCCAACGGGATGAAGGTTCGCGGCCAGTTGGCTCACAGCGCGAGCCGCCCGCCGCCCGATCACTTGACAGACATACACGCAAAAGCAAAGTGCCGGAGGATCATTCCTCCGGCACGCATGAGACAAACGTCGGTCGCAGCGCCGCCTTACCGCACCGTTTTGGTCTTGGGGCTGGTGGCCGTGGCCGGAGCGCTCGTGCCCCCCGCGGGGGTGCGGATCGGCGTGAGCTTCTTCGTCGGCGCTCCGTTAGCCGGGCCGGCAGCGGTCGCGCTGGCAGGCGCCGCGGCGGCAGCGCGGCGACCGGGCTGCGAAGTTCCCGCCAAATAGTTGTCCACCTGAGCGGAGGCCAGCAGCCGGTCGAACTCTTTGTTCATTTCCACGCGAATCTTTTTCTCGTGGATGTCCTTGTAAAGGTTGTTCTTCACCGAGGCGAAGTCCACCGCCACCGGCTTGGTCCGGCCGATGCACTTGAGCAGGATGAACTGGTCGTCCGCCGCCAGGATGCCGGACAGTTCCCCCGGCTTGAGCTTGAACGCTTCCTCTTCGATGACCCCGCCGCCGCTGTGCCGGCGGATCGGCGGAACTTTGCCGCCGTTGCTGCGCGAGGTCGGCTCGATCGAATACTCGGCAGCCAGATTGGCGAAGTAGCCTTCGGTCGGATTGTTGCGAGCCTGGTCCCAGACGCGCTGCGCCTGCCGCTGGTCTCCCAGCACGATGGCCAGCACTTCGACCCGCTCGCCGTAGCTCGACTCGTAGCCCTTCTGCAGGTCGTCTTCGGTGACCTGCACCCGGTTGCCGACCAGCTTCTTGAGGGCCACCGACGGCCAGACCGCGTCGTCCTTGTAGAGCTCGACCGTGGCGCCGTCGTGAACGGTCACTTCCTTCAGCCAGGCTTCGACGTCCGGCGTCTTGCCGTCCTGCTTGAATTTGCCGTACGATTCGGCCGCCCGGGCGATCTCGGCATCCAGGTCCTGCGCGGTGACCGTGATCTTCCGCTTGGCCAGCTCCTGCGCCAGGATTTTGCGGTTGATCTCCCCTTCCAGCACGTCGCTGCCATAGCGCTCGACGCACTCGTTTTGCAGCGCTGCAATGGTGATCGGCCGCCCGTTGATCGTCGCGGCCACGCCCGGCTGCGCCTTGCGCAGCTCGGCATTGTTCCACACGTCCACGATCTGGGCCGACTGCTGCGCGCGGGCGAAAAACTCCGCCGATGCTTTGCGAATCCGGTCCTCGCGCAGCTTGTCGGTGAGCTGCTTCTCGATCGCCGGCAGTTGCTGCGTGGTCGGGTACTGCTCGGGAATCGTATCCTCGCAGTAGAGAATGACGTACTTGTTGGCGACTTTGATCGGATTGGAAACCTGCCCTTTCTTGAGGGCGAATGCCGCTTGCTCGATTTCTGGGCTTCCAGAATGAAGGCAAATCGGCGGGATGACGCCGCTGGCAGCCGCGATATTCGGGTCTTCCCCCTGGCGGGCCAGTTCGCCGAACTTGCGCGGATCGGCGACCGCCTGGGCATGCACTGCCTGCGCCTTTTGCAGCGACGGCAGGATGATCATCCGCGCCCGCACCTTGGGGCCGTATTCCGCCTCAAAGGCCATTTGCAATTCTTCGTTGGTCACCTTCACGTCGGCGGCCGCCAGCTTTCGCAGGGCGAGCATCGGCCAGACCACATCGCGGCTGTACTGCTCTTCGCTGAAGCCCCGCTCGTCGCGGAGCAGCGTCAGCCAGCGGTCGCGCGGCAAGCCGAACTTGGCGGCAATCCGGTCGATCTCGCCGTCGATGTCCTTTTTGGTGATCGAAATGCCGCGGGATTGGAGGGCTTCGTTGATGAGCTGCATGTTGACGAGCGATTCGAGGACCTCTTCGCCGTAACGGCGGAGGCACTCATGTCCGAGCTGTTCGCGCGAGATCGGCTCGCTGTTGACGACGGCCATCACCTTGAGGGAGCTGGCCGGCAGCGGCGCGGCCGGAGCCTTCACCCGCGTCGCTGTGCCTTTGGCCGGAGCCGCCGACTGCTGTGCGGCGGCAGAGGGCCGCTTGGCCAGCGGCGTGAGCGATTGGCCGGCTGGAGTTTTCACCGGCGCCTGAGCGCTGGCCTCGGGCGGGCCTTGGAACGTGCGCAGGGCGACGGCCACGGCGGCGACCGCCAGCAGAGTGAACAGACCGCCGAGCCAGTGCGTCATGCGTCCGGCGGCGGGGGTGGATTCGAGTGAAGTCATGGGTCTTGCTCCTCCAATTGAGCGCGAGAGGCCGGCCACGGAACCGGCAGAACTTGCCACGGCGGGGCGGAGTATAGGGAGACCGCGCAGCGCGGGTCAAGACAAATGCCAGCGCAGAATGCGAAGTGCGGACTGGGATTGTGCTGGCATTCCGCACTTTCGATCATGCTAGCTGTCTGCTGCGGGTGTGTAACCTGCATGGAAATCGCCGTAAGCTAGTGTTGAGGCGCGGGCGATCTTTAGCAGCGCGCATCGTGCAACGGCGCACCCCTCGCAAACTACAGGAGACCGATCATGCACCGTCGTGAATTCCTGGCCGCTTCGACATCGACCGTGCTGGCCGCCGGCCTGCTCCGCGGAAACGAGCCGGCGGAAAGTGCCTGCTGCCGCACCTTCGCTTCCCCGGCAGAAGCCCAGAAGTCTCCGCGGGAAACCTTGTGCTACACAGTGGCCTTGTATGCCGGCACGAAAGGGAAAGGGCCTGATTACCTGGCCACGATCGACTTCGATCCGCAGTCCAAGACCTACGGCTCGATCATCCACCGGCTCGCGATGCCGACGCCGGGAGATGAGCTGCACCACTTCGGCTGGAACGCCTGCGGCAGTTGTCACGGCGAGCGCGAGAGGCGGTATCTGGTGATCCCCGGGCTGGTATCGGGACGAATTCACATCGTCGATACCCAGAACCCGCGCGAACCGAAGCTGCACAAAGTGATCGAGCCCGCCGAGATCGTCCGCAAAACAAAGCTCACCGCGCCGCACACCGTCCACTGTCTGGCCGACGGTCAGATCATGATCTCGATGCTCGGCAACGAGAACTTAGGCGGCCCCGGCGGCTTCCTGCTCCTCGATCAGGAATTCAAGATCGTCGGCCGGTGGGAAAAGAGCCTGGAGGGGATGAACTACAACTACGACTTCTGGTATCAGCCGCGGCACAACGTGATGCTGTCGAGCGAGTGGGGCGCCCCGAAGACGACGCGGCCGGGATTCAACCTGGAAGACGTCAAGGCCGGCAAGTACGGCCATCACCTCCACTTCTGGGACTGGACCGAACGGAAGATCGCGCAGTCGATCGACCTGGGCGAACAGGGGCTCATTCCCCTGGAGGTTCGCTTCCATCACAACCCCGACAGCACGCACGGCTTCGTCGGCGCCGCCCTGTCGAGCACGATGTGGCACTACTACCAAGACGGCGACAAGTGGAAAGCGGACAACGTGATTGCCGTCGAATCGCAGGAAGTAAAAGGCTGGCCGTTTCCCGTGCCGGGGCTGATCACCGACCTCGTACTGTCGATGGACGACCGCTGGCTCTACTTCTCCAACTGGCTGCACGGGGACGTGCGGCAGTACGACGTCAGCGATCCGGCCAAACCAAAGCTCACCGGCCAGGTGTGGCTCGGCGGCGTGCTCGGCAAGAAAAAGTCCGTCCGCGGCAAAGAGCTCAGTGGCGGGCCGCAGATGCTCCAGCTCAGCCTCAACGGCCAGCGGCTATACGTGACCAATTCGCTGTTCAGCTCGTGGGACAACCAGTTCTATCCGCAGATTGCCGAGCAAGGCTCGCACCTGCTGACGCTCTCCTGCGACACCGATCGGGGCGGCTTGCTGCTCGACGAGGACTTCCTCGTCGATTTCGGCAAGGAGCCGGCCGGTCCGGCCCGAGCGCACGAGATGCGTTTTCCCGGCGGCGACTGCACGTCGGATATTTGGGTGTGAGCGGCCGGAGACTAAGATGGATTCTGGGTCTTCTGGCTCCCTGATTCCCTCCGCCAGCCCGCCTGCCGCCTGTGAGCTCATCATCGCTCTTGCGTTCGCCGATCGTGCTCGCTTTCACCGCGGCGACGGCCGTGGTGCTGATTGCCGGCGGAACTTTCGCCATCGGTCGCTACTTGATCCGGCGCAACGGTGCAGTCCCCGTTCCCGTCGCTGCCCATCGGCCGTCGATCGAGTCCGCCGAAGAAAACCCCGAAGAATCACGCTCGCAGCCGCCCATGCGGACAAAACGATCGCGAACCGCGACGAAGGTCGTCGTGATGCAGGAGGGCTCAGGCGACGTGAACCTCACCCCGGCAACAGCCGTTTTGTCGGGCGAAGTCAGGCTGACACCGACGGGTTCCGGCGAACTGCTCAGCGGGTGGTCGCAGCCGGGGGACGAGGCGGCCTGGACTTTCAAGCTGCTTCAGCCCGGATTCTTCGAGCTGGCTGTGACTTATGCCGCCCTGGATGAGGCGGGAGAAACACAGGTCACGGCCCTGCTCGACGACGGCGAACTCAAGACCTTTTCCCTGCGTCCAACGGGGACGCTCGACCAGTGGTCCACGCGGCAACAGACGGTCGCGATCCCAGTTGCGGGTCAGCATCGCCTGTCGCTGAGGTTAGAGAGCGAGACTGCCGCGGGGTCCGTGGTCCTCAGGCAGGTTCGCCTGATCCGGGTCGGCCTGGGTGAAAAAGGGGGCAAGTGACCCCATCTTTGTCGTGCCCCCAGGCACCCCCAACTGCGACTTCTGCGTCCCTTTCCTGCGCGAAGCGGACCGGGAGCCGAAAACTCGCATCGGCCGTAAATCACAACAAGGCAATGACTTGCGGCCAAATAATCAATATTGACTAGATCACCACCGCCGTTATAATTCCCCCGGATGGAAAACTCGGTAATCCAGGAAAGACGCTAGGAAAGCTGCCGAGTTTTGCGTCTCAGTAAGTTGTGAGGATTACCGTCCTCACACAAGGTTCAGTTTCGTAAGCCTAGGACTGGCACGACGTGGCAAAACACGGAGGTGTGGGGGTTTGGGTTGGTTCCCTCTCCCACTAGCTAGTCCAACCATCGATCAGGAAGGATGGTTCGCAGCCATGTCAGCCAAAACGGTATTTACCACCGGCGAAGCGGCAAAAATCTGCAAAGTCAGCCAGCAGACGATTATCCGCTGCTTCGACAACGGCACGCTCAAGGGATTTCGCGTCCCCGGCAGCCGCTTCCGCCGCATTCCGTGGCGGGAATTGTACGACTTCATGCGGGACAACGGCATTCCCACCGATGCGCTGGAAAGCGGCAAGCGGAAGGTGCTGATCGTCGATGACGATCAGGACCTGGTCGAGCTCTTGTCGGACACGTTCCAGCGCGACGGCCGGTTTGAGATCAAGACCGCCAACAACGGCTTTGACGCGGGAATGCTCGTGAAGGAATTCCGCCCCGATCTGGTCGTGCTGGACATCATGCTCCCGGACATCAACGGCAAAGAAGTTTGCCAGCGGATTCGCGGCGACAGCACGATGGACAAGGTGAAGGTGATTTGCATCTCCGGCATGGTCGAGCAGGACAAGGTCAACGACCTGAAAGCGGCCGGCGCCGACGATTTTCTCCAGAAGCCGTTCGCCGTCGAGAAGCTGCTCGACCGGGCGTGCGACCTCTTGGAGATCGAACGGGGAGTCGCGGCGTAACGAATTGGTGAGACGGCCTTTCCAGGCCGTCTGTAACGGTCCTATTTCCGCCGGGCAAAACGCCCGGCGGTTTTTTCGCGCGATGAAACGGGCGAATGAAAGAAAGAGGAACGGGGAGGGGAACACTAATCTTCACTAATGGTTGTTGTGCCATTCGCCTATTCGCCCTGGGAAGGTGCCGTGGATATCGTGGATCTCAGGCAACAGCTTTCGCAGGCGGCAACTTCGTCCCCAGAGTTGTCCGCGTTGCTGCCGCCGGTGCTCCAGTCGCTGGAGCGGCTCGCTGCGCTGGAGCGCGACTTCGCCGGCGAACTTCAGCGGGAGAAGCTCACGTCGATGGCCGCCCTGGCTTATGGGGCCAGCCACGAGATCAATAATCCCCTGGCGAACATCGCCGCTCGCGCCCAGTCGCTGCTCGCGCAAGAGCGCGATCCGCAGCGGCGGCGCAGCCTGGCGACGATCAACGCCCAGGCGTTTCGGGCGCACGAGATGATTGCCGACCTGATGCTGTTCGCCAAGCCGCCGGCGCCGCGGATGGCATCGGTCGATCTGGCGGTCCTGGCCGATCAGGTGATTAAAGAGCTTTCCGAAACGGCGGCAGCACAAGGGACCAGTTTGGCTCGCGATGAAAGCGGCCCGGTGACGCTGGTCGTCGAAGTTGACGAAGTGCAGATCGGCGTAGCGCTCCGGGCCCTTTGCCAGAACGCGCTCGAAGCGCTCCGCTCCGGCGGCAGTATCGAAATTTCGCTCTTTGGCGATGGCGGCAGCCGCCAGATCCGCGTCGCCGATACCGGCCCGGGCCTGACTGCCGAGGCCAAGAAGCACCTGTTCGATCCGTTCTACAGCGGCCGGGAAGCAGGCCGCGGCCTGGGCCTGGGCCTTTCCAAAGTCTGGCGGATCATGGAGCTGCACGGCGGCCAGGTCCTCGTCGATAGCCGCCCCGGCCACGGCTCAACCTTCACGCTCGTTTTCGCGGGATAATGTGGTCCGCCGCTCCGCAGCCGGACACATTTTCCGAGAACACGCGGCGTCTTCCAGGCTTCAACCTTCGCTGGCAATGTGAATTGTTCGTGAAGAAGTTTGGCGCGCCGCCGTCCGTCGTGCTAGATTGCCCGCGTTGATCGACCCCGATTCTCTCAACAGGGGCAACTGCTAATGGGTAGGCTCATTGGCTCGCGGGTGCGTCAGGCGACTCGTTTTCGTCGTCTTTACGGGGAAATTCTAGAAGATCGCGCATTGCTCGCCGCGGATGCGGTCGATACGCAGTGGCAGAATCCAATCGATCGGTTCGATGTCAACGCAGACGGCCGCGTCAGCCCCAGCGACGCGCTGGTCATCTCCAACGCCATGGTCGCCAACGGCAGACGCCGCATGTTCCTGCCGGAGACGGGATTTCCCAAAGGGGCGTATCCCGACGTGAAACTCGACGGCTTCGCCAGCCGGGCCGATTTCGACATGGTGCTGTGGGAACTGGACCGGCGGGCGCGCGAGACCGACGACGGCGGAGGGTTCTCGATGCTCTCGGGGGACAACCAGCCTCCCGCCGCGACCCACGGCATTGCCGACTTCCTCCGCTGGGGGCAATCGGACGAGACCGACACGATTTTTGGCTGGGAGCTGTTTGACGATCCGGACCACGAGGACAGCCAATTGACGTTCACTTCCAGCGTCAGCGGGGACGACTATATCATCAGCGAAATCCAGTTCGACTCCGTTACCGGCCAGTACGACATCATCTATTACACGGTCGGCACCTGGGGAACCGCCACGGTGACGTTGAAGGCCACCGATCCGGAGGGATTGTTCGCCGAAGAGTCGTTCGACGTGACCTCGGTGCTCGTGCTGGACTACGACCTCCAGTGGAAAGATCAGGGAACATGGGTTGACGTTCCGACCGACGAAGGAATTCTCACCGATGACGAGCTGCGCGCCCGCGCAATTCACACGGAGATTCCGGACGGCTTCGTCGTTCCCATTTCCTGGAAGCACAAAGAGTGGTGGGACGCCTCGGACGACGTTTACGCCGTGGACGCAATTGCCGGCAACTGGCAATACCCGCTGATCACCGATCAGTATTCCGACGGTCCCGGCAGCACCTGGTACGAATTCCAGCTTGTAGCGGAAGGGGATTATGGTTTCACGCCGGAGATCGACTTCGGCCAGTTCCGGTACGCCGCCCAGATGCTGCCGGCGAAGGAGGTGAATGTCTACGAGATTCAGAACCCGGTGTGGGAGGGAATCGAGTTGTCGGACGGGAGAACGCACTTCGAGCAAGAGGGCAATCCACCGGAATTTGGCGGTGGAGATCGGTTCTTCGCCGAGCGGAATGTGCCGAGTGGACGCCCGGATTCAGTATTACATGACACAGTGAACTTGGTCGTATCGCTGGATCGCGCCGTTCGAATGGGCAAAGAAGTGCCGGTGGCGACCAAGCTGCTTGACCCCGATCACTACGCGCTTGATCCCTTTGACAACAACGACACGTCGGGAAGTTCGATCGATTGGGAACATCCACGCGACAACATCATGGCCGGCGGACAGAGGACAAGCACGGCGGGCATTGGTACCAACGGAACCGGCGGGACCCTTGCCACGTCCGTCGTGATCCCTGGGACGGAAGTGTCGGTGAAGACGCCGATGCAGGTCCTCGCCCGCCAACCTACCAACAACTTCATCGCGGCATCGTTCAACCCGCGTATTTCGGCCGAACTAATCGATTTCCACTGGACCGATGACAATACTGCCAAGCGGCTGGATGACCTCAGCGCCGAAGTTTCGCAGACGCCAATTCTGACAATCTGGCGTCACCTTTACATCGAGCGCGATTCGATGGATGAACCAGACCTTGCGCAGGGCGATCAGCCGAGCATCATCGCCAGCGGGAACGTGACGGCATTTACCGGCAAGACGATCACGATTGATCAGGAAATCAAGGGCGAATCCTCGAGGTTTCAAGGCGGGAGCATCGTCCTGCTCGATGCAAACGGGGCTCAATTGGGAATAGACCCCTTCGCTATTGTCAGCAGTACGACCGGCGTTGCGCCTCAAATTGAATTGAGCCTTGATGTGCCTGCCGGTACAGCAAAGTTCCGCGACCTGTTTGATGACGACGTCAAGCACGATGTCACTGTCGCGGAAATGATCCCGGACGTGGAACTGTTTGCCAGCCGATTCCGTCCGGCGTGCATTGAAATCGATCCGGACAACGAGGATCTCGATGCCTCGGGTGAGGAAGTCAATCAGCTAGGTGGCGTCCCGTTCAAGTTGAATACGGATACGGACGGGCTTGAGATTGAGGGGCTGCACAGCGAGTTCCGGCAGTCCGAAACCGAATCGGATTTTTGGGTAGCTTACCTTGTTGGCGCGTTCCAACCCGTCGAAACGGAAGACAACGATAGCGACAGCGAAAGTGCAACGAAAGGCGTGACGAGTCCATGGGTGGGGGTCTCTGTATTGTTTCGCGAGACCATGCGCGATGAGCGAGTCGAAGAGCCAGCCAGCTATCCGAATAACATCGCTGAGGACGACTTGTGGCGAATTACAGCCCTTCATGAGACGGGGCATCAGTTTGGGCTTGGCCATGATGAAAACGAGGATGGCACGGTCATGCATTACGATAGCATGCGAACTAAACCGGTGGCTGAACTCGAGTTTTCACCACTCGGACTGCGACAACTTACAGAGCGCGATTACCCGTGGAAGGCAGGTTGAGCGCAGTGACCAGACGCAGTTCGCCATATGGAGTATGTTCTGTGACCACCATTTGGCCGTCCGTCGCAATTGGTGCATTCGCGGCCGCCACATTGTTCTGCGCGGGCTGTCAGAGGCGTGTCATTTCTGACGACCAGGTTGATGAAGGCACGCGCGTACCCCGTCGCGCCGTGGCAATACCCACGCGGCGCTGGAAAATATCGGTTCGCTCCGACCAACAATCCATCCTCCCATGCCAGCCGCTCTACGTCGCCGTTGTAATCACCAATGAGTCCGAGCAGAAGCTGGAACTGCGGGATCTAATGCGATATTCCAGAGTCCAGATCATTGCCGCCCCTAAAGGAGCGGGGGAAAAAGCGGTCAGTTCTTGGACGCAAATGGAGGCGGAGCGATTCGCGCTGATTGTGCCGGATAACGACAAAATTGTTTTGCCACGAAACAGCGTGACGATGGATTGCTTGCTATCCGCAGATACATCAAACAGTAAGTGGGCCGAAATGGAACGCCCGGCGAGGCTCTTCGAGCAGCCCGGGGATTATGAGTTGTATGCCGCGGTTGTGAACGTCTTTGCCTCGTCACCCATCGAGGTGCAGCGTTCCGCCCCTCTGAGACTGGTTGTTCGCGAGCCTGCACCCAACGAGCGAGAGTACGTGCAATTTTTTGAAAAGGGTCGCCAGATACCCCCGATCTACGCCAATTTTACAGGGGCCGACGTCGGAATCATCCAGGCGCTGACCGAGTTGATTGAGAAGAACCCAGATTCACCCATTGCCGATGACGCGCGAGATTTTCTCATGCACCACTTGATTCGGGCGGCAGAATTGCCGAACGACATGGGCTATGACCTTAAGGGGCTAGGCGCCGCGGCTGAGCAATACCTGGCCATTTCGCCAGAGCGGAGGCAACTCCGAAGACGAAGCATCAAACGGTGGCTTAGCCTTGCTGGCGAGTTTCACATCGATGATGCCAAACCGGTCTTTGACGTGATGGCCAGTTGGAAAGGGTCCTCTCCGTTTTATGAGGAAGACGTGGACGCACAAGCGGCGCTGGACCGGAAAATCGCCGAGTTGGAGGCACGGTTCGCCCAGGAAGCCCGTCAAAAGGCTGCGGCCGATCGGTCGAAATCCAAACCTCTCCCGACAAACTGACTGACGTCTTCCGGCGACCGCGAAACGATTCGAGACACAAGCATCGAAGAGCCGGAGGCATACAAACTCGGTGATGCAGCGCTGACTCCAATCATAGTAGTCCACGAAACCGCCATCAATTTGACCTGCTGGACAATGATGAGCACGGACCGATCATGGACTACGATGAGGTCAGAGCGGGCCCGGTCTCAGCGTTGATTTTCAGCGGCACAGGTCTCAGGACAATCGTGACCCGAGACTTCCCCGGAAATCCGTAAGTTTCCTACCGAGTCGCCAAGCGAAGTCAAAATATGAGAAGCATGAGAAGCCAATTCTTCAAAATCGCAGGTGTAATAGCGTTTCCCGCGGCCATTTCTGGATCTGCCGCATCGCTGCCTGACGATCGAGAGGAAAAGCCGGCAAGCGAAGTACGCGTCGATGTCACCAAACCCGAAGATGCGAAAGTCAACGATGAGCGGATGAACGATGTATTTCAATTGGAGTTGCTGCCCGAAACGACTGAGATTGCACCAATTCAGCCGCTTTACGTTCGAATCCGGCTTACCAACCGGCTGAACCGGCCTGTTCAGATTCCGACCGCAATAAGTGGCGGCGACGGGCTTGCCGTGTTTGTCTCCGAGAACGAGCGGCGGCATGCATTCTTGACCGAGAGGATGGCGTTTGGATACCGGAAATCGCTGAACCCCAAAGAGTACATCGACTGGCACGCTGTCGTCTGCATTGACTTCCACCCGCCTGATCTCCGCAGGTCGCCAAGACGCGTCTTTGACCTGGACGGCAACTACCGGTTATGGGTGGCGCATATGCCGTTGGCGAAGAACGAGGATGAGCGGCTGTTTTCCAATTCAGTTTCTATCACTGTCCGCAAACCCCGCGAGGATGAAAAGATTGCGGGCGAAATCTTCTCTCTGGGAAACCTAGCGCCGCCGTCACACACGCTGGGGCAGAACGGTCCGCGGGATCGCGACATCCAGTCCGAATTGCGCCGGTTTCTTTCCAAGTATCCGAACTCGGTGTTTGCCGACGACTGCCGGTGGTTTCTCGCCAAGCAGATTGAACTTGTCCGTTACAAAGGGGAAACACAAAGGGAGCGTGACCTCGCCACGGCAGAATTCCTCGAGCAGCTTGTGCTAGTCGATCCCAAGCGGACTTCCATGCGGCGGATGATCTATTTTGCGAAGCCTCCCCATGAGAACCATCTGGTTTTCAAGCCGTCTCTCACCGAAGCGCTGTCGAACGCGGAAGTGCAAAAACTCATTGACGTGCCCAAGATTCTCAAGCAACTGCGGCAGGCCCCTCCGTACTTTCCTGAAGACAAGGACCTGGCCGAGAGCATGGAAAAGGCCCTGGCGCAAGTCGAGGCGACATTGCCAACGCCATGAGAGGATTCCGGAAAGACCGAACGGAATCCGGCAAGCCCCACTGAATAATCACTCGATCCGCCCTCGAAGCAGTCCGCTCCCGCGGCAGCGTCGAAGTTTCCCTTCACGAGCGCGACGGCAGGCCGCAGATCGAAGTCGCCGATACCGGCCCGGGCCTGACTGCCGAGGCCAAGAAACACCTGTTCGATCCGTTCTATTCCGGCCGCGAGGCTGGCCGCGGCTTGGGGCTCGGCCTTTCCAAGGTGTGGCGGATCATGGAGCTACACGGCGGGCAGGTTCTGGTCGATAGCCAACCGGACCGCGGAACCACCTTCGCCCTGATCTTTCGCACGTAGTGCTGGCGCTGGCATGACGGCAGTGGGGATTCTCTTGTCCCGCCGGCCGCGGCCTGCTACGTTTCGCCCCCTTGGCTCGCTTCCTCGTCCCTTGGAATGCCTATGAACGCGGGGCTGTCATTGCGTATTCTCACTCGCCGGCACTTCCTCGCGGGAACCGTCGCGGGGACGGTCTGCTCGGCCGCCGGCTGCGGCACGATCCTGTATCCCGAACGGCGCGGCCAATCAGGGGGACAACTCGATTGGGGCGTCGTCATGCTCGACGGGATCGGCCTGATCCTGTTTTTCATTCCCGGCCTGATTGCGTTTGCCGTCGATTTTGCGACCGGCGCCATCTACTTGCCGCCGCGCGAGGAGTACCAATTCTCTTCCGCAAACAAACCGACCGCGCTACGGCGCGTGACGGTGGAGGCCAAGCCCTTGTCCCCAGCGGAGATCGCCCAGGTGGTGAGTGCCGAAACAGGGCGCAGCGTCACACTCGAGGAAGGGACGTACTTCACCGCGGAGCTGAGCGACCTCGACCGCTTCTGGCTGGAGCGCGATCGGCTGGCGGCCGCGCACGAGTCGAAACCAGCGTAGCGGTGCCTGGCTTTACGACTACTCTTTCGCAAAATACGGCGGCGTGCTGTTGTAGTGCAGCAGGTTGTACGGCGGGATGAGGTCGGCCGGGGTGTCGGTCGTGACCAGTTCGCAGGCAATGCCGTAGTGCCAGGGGTGATTCTCCAGGCGGACCTCGCGGCCGACGTAGTTCATCTTGTTCCCCCAGGCGCGGCCGACGCCGGCCAAATCAAAGCGGTCAATTCTCTGCTGCTCCCGGTCATACGAGATCTCGCCGACGAGCTTCAGCTCGCAGCCGCGCGTTTCCGGCTGGTCGCGCGAGTCGCCAGTAAGCGGCTTGCCGAGCTGGGCGTGACCCTCGACGCGCAACAGCAACTGTCGGTCGTCGGCCTTTTCGACAGAGAGCGTCAGCGTCGATTCGCGGACCGGCAAGCTATTGACGCTCCCTTCCATGTAGTCGATGCCGAGCGTGCCGTAGAATCGCTTCTGGATCGCGGCCGATGCTTCGACTTTCGCGCCCGGCCGCGGATCGGCCGGGATCAGCGATTTCCACTCGGCCTCGGTGAGCCACAACAGATCGCTCTGCGTCTCGGCCGCCCAGCGGTCTGGATTCTCCTTGTAGTAATACTCCCGCGAGCGGACCAATTGCCCATCCTTGCCCGCCCGTACGTCCGGCCGCATGTACGTGCAGTATCCCCGCACGATCAGCCCGCTCTCCGGCGGCTCGGGGACCGGCCGCTGCGGCGCTTTGGCCAGCGCGGGATCAGGCAGCGGCGGCGTGCGCTCCTCTTTCGGCAGGCGGCGATAGACCTCCAGCGCACTCGACAGCTCGCGCTGCCGCAGCCGCAGGTCCTTTTTCATGACCACCTCGCCGCCGGCAGTCACCACCACCACGTGATTGCCGCCGGCCCCCACTTTCTGGCAGAACTCGACTTCCTGCGAATTGCCGCGGAAGTACGTGTCGAGGGCCAGCGGGATGAAGTGCTTCTCGACAAACTCGGGCTCCACCTGGCTGCCGGTGAACCACCGGGCCCGGTTGGACGTGCAGGCCCCTCACGTCCGCGAGAGGGGACTGCCGTCGGCCGCCGTGAAGATCACGATCGGCTTGTCCTCGGCAGCCGCGCGGCACCGCGCTTCGGTGACGCTCGTCAGCCAGACAATCTCGCGCCAGGGGCTTTCCCCCGGCTGCGGCTTGATCTCGGTCAAGAGCCGGTGCAGGTCGCTATGGGGGATTTGAGGTCTGGCGTCCTGTGCTCGCGCGCTGAACGCCGCGACGGCAACCAGCAGCAGTGCAAAGCGAAAAAACATCGACGGCATTGGCGAACTCCTGTGAATCCCCGATTGTACGTCCGAACGGCTGAGCGGAGCAAACGAATTACGCCGCTCCAAAGCCTCCCCTTCGCCCATACAGCTTTTCCCGCGTCGCCCACAGGCCGGCGCTCGGCGTGGGGATGAAGTAGATCCGCTCGCCGCTGACGTCGTTGAACCCCGGCTCGAGCTGGTCGATCACGTAGCGGCGGAGCGTATCGCTTAAGTCGGCATATTCATACTTGACCTGCTCGATGTCGGCTTTGGTCAGGTGGCCGGGAGCATATCGGATCGTAAAACGCCCTTCGCTCGAGCCGTGGATCAAATGGGCCGTGGCGTGGGCCAGGTCCTGCATGTCGGCATTCTGCTGGTACAGCTCCATGACGCGGCCAGTGCCGCAGTAACCGTACTTGCGGATCAATGCATCGACGTCGGGCTGCTCGCCGAAGCGCTTCAGGCCGGGTGCGATGATCAGCAGCTCGCCGCCGTCGGCCAGGGCCATCCGCGTGCGGTAAACGGCCTTATTGGCGACCCAGGTGCTGAAGAACTCGTCCCCCTGCATGACGCAGACGACCTTCTTCAGCGGCTCGTCGAGGACCGTGATGTTTTGCTCGCGGGCCGCTCGGGCGGCGGCGAGGTAGGTTTCCAGATCGTCACCGACGAAGATGCCGGTGTGTACTAATGTAGAGAACTCGCTCCGCGAGTGCTCAGAAGCGCCCTTGATTGCCGACTGCTCGGCGGCCGCACCGCTCAGCGGCGGTCTGTCCACTCGCGGAGCGAGTGGACTACTATGGGCCAGCGTGACCTGCACATAGAAATCAGGCAAATGGCCGAGGAATTTTTCCTCCGCCCAGTTGAAGCACTGCCGCACCGGCGTGATCAGGCTAGCCAGGTTGTTCTCGATGCCGCAGCAGGCGGCCGCCATGTGGGAGGCACAGATCAGCTCCTTGCCCGC
This sequence comes from Pirellulaceae bacterium, assembly GCA_035512595.1. Classification (GTDB taxonomy): domain Bacteria; phylum Planctomycetota; class Planctomycetia; order Pirellulales; family Pirellulaceae; genus DATKDU01. Next base: position 12,673 of record DATKDU010000273.1, on the reverse strand, counting down.
CAGGCCGATGAAGTAGTTCTTATTGTGGTTGGCGAAGCCGAGGACCTCGTGCGGCACCACGTGGCCGATGTTGATGATCAGGTCCCAGTGCTCCTCCAAGAGCATCCGGTTGAGCCAGATCGGAAACGGCCAGTCGGCAATGCCGCCGGTCGCTTCTTTCACATAATCCGCCGGCACTTCGCCCACCTGGACGCAGCCGCCGCGCCAATCGTGCGGATGAATCCGCTCGTGGGGAATCGAGCCGAACATCTGGGCGTTCTGCTCGCGGGTGTGCGGCTCGTGCTGGCCGAGGGTGGGGATGACGTGGACGTCGGCATTGTCCTTGAGGCGCTTGTAGAAGTGCTCGGTGATCCAGCCGGCGCCGGAGTGCATCCGCGTGATGTCCGGCGGCAGAAGCAGGACGCGTTTGGGCTTGAGGCAGACGCGCTGCCGCGCTTGGAGGAGAGCTTGATCGAGCAACTCCTTGACGCGAGGGCGGGGAATGGAAGGGGCGGAGTAGGAGAGCCAGGGCATGTTGTCAGTGCGGAATACGGATGGTGGAACAGATCACGAGAATCGGTAGATGTATCTATTCGCGTAGTGTTTTTGCGGCAAACTGTTTGACCACTTCGCGTTGATGGACCAACCCTCGCCTGGAATCTACTGCTTCACTGGCTGAACCCTCGGCGACATTGGGGATAGTAAAAGCAGCGGGCGAAGAGCCAATCCATTTTGGCGAGGCCTGAACAAGACCTAAAGAAGTGATGCGACTCACCTCAGGTCGGTCAATCACCTTCCTTATTGTGTGCGTGACCGGTCAAGCATAATGTGCGGTACGAACAAACAGTAGCCGCTTGGCTCGGCCTGCACACCCGCGTCCAACTCGCCACCGATGGCCATGGCGGCTACCTGGATGCGGTCAAATCCAGTTTTGGACTCGGCATCGAGTCATCACGGCGGCATCTTCAGCTCGGCCCCATCGACGAACAGCCGATAGCCGTCCTTGTCGTTCATCTGCGACTGCCAGCGTCGCACGTGTCGATTCCTCTTGGGAGTGCTACGCCGGTCGATCGGCGAAGCGGAATCGATGATCGCCAGCACGCCGCCATCGGGATCGAACAGCGTCCATTCCCCCGTTGGCCGGCCGCGATCGAAGGATTGGGCCGATTTCAGCGCCCCCGTGCGATAGTAAATCTTCGTTTCGCCGTGCCGCAGCCCGTCGGCATACGCCACCACTTTGTAGAGTTCCCCGCTGAGAAGCCGATAGGTCCACAGTCCCTGCCGTCCTTTCTCGCCGGTTTGTCCCTCGCGAAGAAAGAATTTTGGCTCGACGACGTCGCGATAAAACATTTCGATCTCGGCCGCCGATCGGCAGCGGGCCAGTGCTTCCGCCTCAGGTGAAGTGAGGTTCAGCTCGACGACACGGCCAAACGGATCGTTGGCGAAAACGCGCGGCTTGGCGTGCGGCTCAATGACGACGCCATCCAGGGCCAGCCTGCCGCCGTCCTGGGCGTTGTAGCCGTGCGTCAACTCGAAGCGCGGCCCGTTGACGTCGAGCCCGTCAAACGCCAGCAGGAGGATCGCCATAAGCCGATCGTTGTGATCGCGATAGATGCGCGTCCGCAGATGCTCCGGATCTCCCGTGGCCCAATAGCCTCCCCAGGTTTCGGCCTTCGACGGCGATCGCCGGAATGCCAGGTGGGAACGATACCACCAACTGGCCACTGCCGCGACCGCCACCACGAGCAGCAAGCTGCGAAGGGAGAATCGGAAGAAAGGGCGATTGCTGGACATGACGGAAAAACGGCCGCGAAGGAACCGCCGACAAATATCTTCGGTATTCTCCCACGCACCAAGCACAAACAAATCCCAGGGGACCAAATGCGCTAATGCCAGAAGCTACCCTGGGGCGACGTCATTCGTTTTTTGACACAGAGGCTCTGAGGCACAATGGCACAGAGCAGACAATACTGTCCCCTGCTGCTCTGTGCCTCCGCGCCTCGGAGCCTCTGAGCAAAAAGCGATCGACACTGCCATTGCGAGACGGCCGTCGCCGGATTCGGTTGCTCAATGGGGAAATTGCTTTCCGTCTCCCACAGGGCCAAATTCGCGGTCTTTCGCGGTTTTTCGCATCTTACCCCACAGCGCCGAAATTCCCTGTTCCCAAGTGTTGCGCTCGGCAGTTTTCTACGCTTAGACCTTCAGGCGGCTGCCGGACTTGTCCGGTCGATTGCCGCACGCTAGGTTAGCTGTTCCCATGTTGGGTTCGGCCGAATTCTTTTCCTGGCTGGCCGATTGTCTTTTCTCCTGCGCACGATCGGCCCCGGCGGCCGTCGCGGGCGGTCTTCAGGCCCCAACGCCATGAGCGACCAGCGATCCAACTTGATCGTCAACTATATGGGGCTCGTCCGCGCCCTGGCGTGGAAGATCCATCAGAAGCTGCCCCGCCAGATCGATTTGGAAGACCTGGTGGGCTACGGAACGATCGGACTGGCCGAGGCGGCGACGACCTTCGACCCGGCCCGCGGCTACCGATTTACGACCTACGCCTTCCATCGCATTCGCGGGGCGATCCTCGACGGTTTGTCGAAGATGTCCTGGTTTCGCATCGAGAAATACCACGACGGGTCGTACCGTCCCGACAAAGGAGTCGCCGGATATGGCGCTGAGGAGGAGACCATTCCCCTCTCCGAGCTGGAAATGCCGCTGGAGTGGTTTCGGCAGACGGCCGAACGCCTGGAATCGCAGCGGCTGACGGCCCTCTCGTCGGCACAACTGATGGACGCGGAGGACAAGGGGCTCTCCGGCGAAGGGGAGGCCGCCCGGCGGGAGGTGCAGGACCGGGTGCGTCAACTGGTGGATGCCCTGCCGGCAACGGCGGCGGAGCTTTTGCGGGCCACTTATTACGAGGGGCTGACTCTCAAAGATGCTGCGGCCCGCATGGGTCGAAACAAGACATGGGCCAGTCGGCTCCACGCCCAGGCCCTGGCCAGGCTGGGGCGGGCGCTCCAGCGGGAGGGGCTGGGCTAAAGATGGTTTGCAGCCGGCGTAATCAAAACCTACGATAGTAAACTCACAAACCTCCCTCCGCGGACGGCTTACTCCTGTTTTTCCGATTTTCGCATGTCTGACGCTCAAGCCTTTGCCATCGACGAGTTGCTCCGGCCGCTGGACGAGCCCGGCCCAGTCGGCATTCGCCTGCGCACCAGCGACACGGTGCATCCCGAACTGCGGGAGCTGATGAGCCGGGCGAAAAAGGCCCTCGAAAGCGAGAAAAAGGCCAGCGACTCGGGCAACGATCCGTCGGTTGCCGGAATAAGCGACTGGAGCACGGTCAAGGAGCTGGGGGAGAAGCTGCTGACTTCGACCGCCAAGGATCTGGATGTGGCGGCGCTGATGGTCGCGGCCGCGGTACGGACCGATGGCCTGGCGGGGCTGGTCGGCGGGCTGGAGTTGGTCGCCGGTCTGATCGATCGCTTCTGGCCCGACATCTTCTCGGCCGCGCGAGCCGCGGCAGAAGCGGAAGGTGGCCCGGTCGATGAAGAGCAGGTCGTCCTCGACCTGACGAAGATGATCGATCAGTGGAAGGCCGGCTTGCCGGGCCCAATCTCCTGGATTCCGCTAACCGAGGGGAGCGATGCGGGGAGCTACGCCCTGTGGCAATACGAGCAAGCCGTACAGGCGGAAAAGCTCAGCCCCGAGGAGCGGGAAAAGCGGAAGGCTACGACCGTCGGCCGCTTGACGCAGAGCGCGGCACAAACGGCCCAAAGAAATCGCGACTATTTTCCGCGACTGCTCGCGCAGCTCGAAGAAGTCAGCGCCCATTCCAACCAGGTGGAGGCCGCCTTCCAAAAGCACCTTTCCAACGGGCTCCAGGGCCTGGCGCCGTCGCTGCTTCGGGTGCGGGAGCGGGTCGATGATATCAAACGGTGCCTGACGCACATCGCCAAGGATTACCTGGCCCCTCCGGCCCAGGCTACCGGAGCCGCGGGAGCCGCGGCCGGCGGCAATCCGGGGGCACTCGGGCCGGCCGGGGAGCCGCAGGGCCGGGAAGAAGCCTTCCGCCAACTTTCGGCGATTGCCGATTTCTTTGCCCGCACGGAACCGCTAAGCTTATTGGCGGAACAAATCCGCCAGGTCGTCAAACGGGGCCGTTCGTCACCGGAAAAATATTACGCGGAGTTGATCGACAACGAGGATTCGCTCAGGCAGTTCTTCCGGCTGGTGGGAATCAAGCCATCGCAGGAGGAATCCTCCGAGCCATTCAGTGATTCCTAGTTGTGAAATTCCGCATAACACCTGCCTACCCCTAGTCGCCGTTCACTCGCTGGAGTCCCTTCGTCATGGCCAAAGAATCGATTCACGACAAGCTTTCGCGGGTCCGCAAGCCGCACGTCCACATCTCCTACAAGGTGGAAACGGGGGATGCCCAGGAGGTGAAGGAGCTGCCCTTCGTGCTGGGGGTCATGGGGGACTATGCGGGGGACACCAAGCTCAAGCCGCTGTCGCAGCGGGAGTTCGTGGAGATCGACCGCGACAACATCAACGACGTCATGAAGCGGATCAGCCCCACGCTGAACTTCCGCGTCGAGAACACGCTGGCCGGGGACAGCTCGGAGATGGCCGTCGCCCTAAAGTTCCAGTCCATGAAGGATTTTGAGCCCGGGCAGATCGTCAACCAGATTCCGGCACTGCAAAAACTGCTGGAAGTCCGCAACAAGCTCCGCGATCTGGCCAGCACCGTCGAGCGGATCGACGGCGCGGAGGAAATGCTCGCGGAGATCCTCAAGGATGCGGAAAAAGTCAAAACGCTGGGCGGGGGCGACAAGCCCAAGGAGTAGGTGTCAGGAGTCAGGTGTCAGGTGTCAGGTGTCAGGAGTCAGAAGGCGGCAACGGTCATTGTCAATTGCAAATTGCCAATTGCAGATTTGCAATCGCCGCTTCTGTTCTCTGCTCTCGCATTTCAGGAGACATTCATGAGTCAGGGTGAACAAAAAACGCAACCGCAGGCAGCCGCGGCCGTGGAGTCCGTGGATGGCTTGCTCGATCGCATCCTCGAAAACGCTCCCAGCACCGTCGAGCGCAGGCAGGTCGAGGACCTGGTCACCAACCTGATCGACCAGGCGATGCAGGGGTCGGTCGTCTACAAACGGTCGTTCGCCAACACGATCAAGGCCGCCATCAAGGAGCTCGACACGAAGCTGTCGCAGCAACTGTCGGCCGTGATGCACGCCGCGGAGTTCCAGCGCCTGGAAGGGAGCTGGCGGGGACTGAATCACCTGGTGATGAAGTCCGAGACCTGCGCCACGCTCAAGCTCAAGATGTTCAATGTCTCCAAGAACGAGCTTCGCAAGGACTTGGAAGACGCCATCGAGTTCGACCAGAGCGAGGCCTTCAAGAAGATCTACACCCACGAATTCGGCCAGGCGGGCGGCGAGCCTTATGCCGCCCTGATCGGCGACTATGAGTTCTCCAACCATCCCGACGACATGTCGCTGTTGGAGAACATGAAGCAGGTCGCTGCTTCGGGATTCTGCCCGTTCATTTCCGCCGCCTCCCCGAAGATGTTCGGCTTCGACACCTTCACCGAGTTGAACCGGCCCCGCGATCTGGAAAAAATCTTCCAGGGACCGGACTGGATCAAGTGGCGCGAGTTCCGCGAATCGGAAGACTCGCGGTTCGTGGTGTTGACGATGCCGCGCGTCCTGGCCCGCCTCCCTTACAGCGAAGCGACCAAGAAAATCGACGAGTTCGACTTCGAAGAAGTGGAGCAGGACGAGCAGGGGAATCACAAGCCCGTCGCTCACGGCCATTACACTTGGATGAACGCGGCCTATGCCCTGGGGACGCGGTTGACCGACGCCTTTGCCAAGACCAACTGGTGTACCGCCATTCGCGGTTACGAGAACGGCGGCCTGGTCGAGGATCTGCCGGTCCACGTCTTCACCAGCGAAGAAGGGGACCGCAAAGTCAAGGTTCCGACCGAGGTGTTGATTCCCGACCGCCGCGATGCCGAGCTTTCCAAGCTCGGGTTCATGGCGCTGGTGCATCACAAGAACTCGGCCAAGGCCATCTTTCTGGGAGGCCAGACGACGCAGAAGCCCAAGAAGTACGACCGGCCCGATGCCTCGGCCAATGCCGAGATTTCCGCCCGCTTGCCGTACATCATGGCGGCCGGCCGGATTGCCCATTACCTGAAGGTTCTGGGGCGCGAGAAGCTGGGGCAATTCATGGAGCGCGAGAACGTCGAGTCGTGGCTCAACCGCTGGATCTCCCAGTACATCCTGGACGATCCCAAGGCCAGCCCCGAGATGAAGGCCAAGTACCCCCTGGCCGAAGCGAAGATCGTCGTCGAGGAGATTCCCGGCAAGCCCGGCGCTTACAACGCCAAGGCCCTGCTGCGGCCGTGGCTGCAACTCGAGGAGTTGAACACCGCCATCAGCATGGTCGCCCGGATTCCCGCGGCGGGATAAACGCGGCATTGCGTCGCGCTGGATGGTCGAACTCGCAAGGATTCGGTCCCTTTCTCCGAATCCTTGCCGGAGCGGACATGGCGCGTTCTGGAAGCGAGGCAAGTCGGCCCGATGCAGGTTCGTTCTCAATCCGCCGCCGCTTCGCCCAACTTTGCCGATGCGCCGCAGGCTGCCGCCGGCACGCCCTTGCTTGATTCTCTGCTCGGTCTGGCCGCCGCGCGGGCAGATGCGCGGCCCGTTCCGCCGGCCGACTCGCTGAGCCAACTGCTGGCCGCTTCGTCTCCGCTGGCTGCCCTGCGGCAATTGTTTGGGGACGATTTGCGAATCGGACGCAAGCAAGCCGCCCGCTTGCTCGACGCCGCCGTGGCGCGCATCGATACGCTCCTTTCGCGGCAGGTGAATGCCGTTGTGCACCATCCGCGGCTCCAGTCGCTGGAGGCGTCGTGGCGGGGACTGGACTACCTGCGCGATCAGGCTCGCCAGGAGCTGGCCCGGGCGGAAGAGCTGGGGGAAAACGTCCGCATCGTCCTGCGCGTATTGTCGGCAACCAAGCGCGAGCTAAGGGACGATGCTTCGACCGCGTCGCAGTTCGACCAGTCGGCTATCTTTCGCGCCGTGTATGAATCCGAGTTCGGCCACGCCGGCGGCGAGCCGTTTGGCCTCTTGATCGGCGACTACGAATTCCGCAATCATCCCGACGACCTCGATACGCTGGCGTCGCTGGGGGCGGTCGCTGCCGCGTCCTTTGCGCCGTTCGTGGCGGCCGCTGCGCCGCAGTTCTTCGGCCTCGACGATTTTCAGAAGCTCGAGATCGGATTGCCGCTGGAGAAGGACTTTCAGCGGCCGGACTACATCCAGTGGCGCGAGCTGCGGCAGAGCGAGGACATGCGGTTCGTCGGCTTGACCCTCCCCCGCGTGCTGATGCGCGTGCCGTATCACTTGGACGTCGAGCGTCAGGACGGCTTTCGCTTCAGCGAGGATGTGGCCCAGAGCGACAAGCGGCAGCGGTACTTGTGGGGCAATGCGGCGTACGCCTTCGGCAGCGTGGTGCTGCGGGCGTTCGTCGAGACAAGCTGGTTTGCCGACATCCGCGGCTTCGAGCGGGGTGTCGCCACCGGCGGCCTGGTATCGGGGCTGGCGGTTGATTCGTTCTCGACCGACCGGGTCGGTGTGGGACTGAAGACCTCGACCGAAGTGGTGATCGGCGGCGATCAAGAGGCGGAGTTGTCGGAGCTGGGGTTCATTCCCCTGTCGGCTTGCCCGGGCACGGAGTTCTCCGCTTTCTTCTCCAACGCCTCGGTCCACCAGCCGGCAAAGTTCGCCGACGACGTCGCCAATACCAACGCGGTCATGTCGGCCATGCTGCAGTACGTTTTGTGCGCTTCGCGGTTTGCCCATTACCTGAAGGTCCTCTGCCGGCAGAAGATCGGCACGCTGGAGACGGCCGAATCGCTGCAGTCGTATTTGACGCAGTGGGTGAGCGGATTTGTCGCCGACGACGCGCACGCCAAGCCGCACGTCAAGGCTCGGTATCCGCTGCGGCAGGCCGAGGTGACCGTGGCCGAAATTCCGGGGCATGCTGGGGCGTACCGTCTGGAAATGAAGCTCCTCCCGCACTACCAATTGCACGGCCTGTCGGCCTCGCTGCGGCTCGTGCATCGGCTGCAAGGACCAGGGGGCTAACTCCTGAACCCCGAACCCTGAACCCTGAATCCTGCCCACCATGGACAGAACTCCCGGACCCGCCGATCGCTTGACTCCCTCGCTTCTCGATCGGCTCTACGACGTCGATCAAGGCGGCAGCACCGCGGCACTGCGGCCGTACCAGTCGATCGGCGAGTTGCGGGCCGCCGTCCGGCGGGACCTGGAGAACCTGCTGAACACCCGCTGGCGCTGCACGCGGCAGTCGGAATTTGGCGAGGGTCTGGCATCGTCGCTGATCAATTACGGGCTGCCCGATTTCTGCGGCGGCAACATGCAGGCGGCGCAGAACCCGGACGTGGTCTTCGAGCAAGTCGTGCAGGCGATCGAGCGCTTCGAGCCGCGGCTGAGGAAAGTCCGCGTCGTGCCGCTCCAGGACGAGCCGTCGGTCGATCGGACGCTCCGCTTCCAGATTGAAGGGGTGCTGCACGTCGAGCCGTGGCAGGAGCAGGTTCGCTTCACCACCGTCCTCGAGCCGGCCACCGGCAAAGTCGTGGTCAAGGGAGCCAGCAAGCCATGAGCGACGAGCTGCTCCCGTATTTCGAGCGCGAGCTGAAGCAGCTCACGGCCCTGGGGGACGACTTCGCCACGCGCCATCCGCAGGTCGCCAGCCGGCTGCGGCTCGGCGCCGGCGGCGATCCGCACGTCGAGCGGCTGGTGCAGGCGGTCGCGTTTCTCAACGGCCGCATCCGCCACAAGCTCGACGACAGCTTCCCCGAGCTGACCGAAGCGATTCTCAGCGTCCTCTACCCGCACTACCTGCGGCCGATTCCGTCGCTGGCCATGGTGCAAATGGAGCTCGATGCGGGCCAGCACGAGCTGCTGAGCGGCCACCAGGTGCCGCGGGGCACGAGCATCGAGACCGAACCCGATGCGATGTTCTCCGAGCGGTGCCAATACCGCACGGCTTACGACACCACGCTCTGGCCGCTGCGGATCGAGCAGGCGCGGATGACGCGCCGACCGTTTGAAGCGCCGAAGTCGCCGCTGGAATCGCGAGCCCAGGCGGTGCTGCACGTGCGGCTGAAGACCTTCTCCCCCGAGACGAAGGTCACGCAACTTTCGCTCGACAAGCTCCGCATTCACCTCGACCGCGGCCAGGGAGTCAACGTCTTCCGGCTGCTGGAGATGCTCAAGAACGACGTGCTGGAAATCTGCCTGGCCGCCGGATCGTCGGCGAAAAAGTTCGCCACGCTGCCGCCGGCGGCCATCGACCTCGTCGGCTTCGCACCGGAGGAAGCGCTGCTCCCCGAAGATCCCCGCACGTTCCGCGGCTACCGGATGCTGACGGAATACTTCGCCTTCCCCGCCAAGCACCTGTTCATCGATTTGCACTTCACGGACTCCACCACGGGCCGCTCGGCGCTCGCCGAGTTGGAAGGGGCCGTCGGCGACACCCTCGACTTGTACGTGCTCCTCAAGCGAGGAGACGCTGACCTCGAGCGCGAGCTTTCCGCCCAGACGCTCCGCCTCGGCTGCACGCCCATCGTCAACCTCTTCCCGCAAAGTGCCGATCCGTTCCAGCTCCAGCAGACCGAGACCGAGTACAAGGTGATTCCCGATGCTCGCCGCGGCCTGGCCTGCGAGATCTACTCCGTCGCAGGGGTCGAATCGGTCGCCAACTCGGGCGAGGCGATCGAGTACCGCCCGTTCTTCACCTGGAAGCATTCGCTCGGCCAGTCGCGGCAGGCGTACTGGCACTCCTCCACGCGGAACGGCCCGGGCAGCGACCCCAACGATCCGTCGCGCTTCCGCCGCGAAGTCTTCCTCACGCTCGTGGACCTCGGCTTTCGTCCGTCGCAGCCGGTCGATGCCACGCTCCGCGTACAGACGACCTGCTTCAATGGCGACGCACCGAGCTACCTGCCCACGGGGCAAGGGGCCGGCGGCCTGGCGCGCCCGCTGCTCAGCCTGCCCGATGGGGCCGGGCCGGTCGCGCGCCTCGTCTGCCTCGCCCCGCCGACGCGCCCGCTGCGGCCGGAGCTGGCCGATCTGTCGCTGTGGCGTCTCGTTTCGCATCTCTCCCTCAACCACCTGTCGCTCGAATCGGGCGAAGATGCCGCCGCCGCACTGCGCGAAATCCTCCAGCTCTATAACTACCGCCGCGCCGCCGACACGCAGGCCCTCATCGACTCGATCATCGACATCCGCACCGAGAAGGTGACGCGCCGCATCGGCTGGCGGGCCGGCGGCTTCGGCCGCGGCCTGGCGATCCACGTCACCATCGACGAAAGCCGCCTCGCCGGCCTCGGCGGGTACCTCCTGGCCGCGGTCCTCGATCGGTTCCTCGGTTTGTACGTTTCGCTCAACTCATTCACCGAACTCACCGTCCAGTCGAAACAGCGGCTGGGACAAGAGGAGCCTTGGAAATGGCCGATGCGATCGGGGGAGCGGGCCCTCCTCTGAGCGACCGGCTCCACGAGCGCCCCTGGGAATTCGAGTTCTTTCAGGCGGTCCGCTTGCTGGAGTGGATCGCCTGGGAGCGCGCCGCCGCGGAGCAAATGCCGCCGCCGCAGAGCGTCGGCGAGGACGCCCGCCCGGCCGAGGAGATCGTCCGCTTCCAAGTGCCGGCCACCTCCGCCTTTCCGGCCGCCGCCGTCAGCGACCTCAAAATCCCCGAGCGCGCTCGCGGCCCCGCGCGCCCCGCCGAGATGAAGGTCACCTTCCTCGGCCTCATCGGGCCCAGCGGCGTCTTGCCGCAGCACTACACCAGCGAAGCCATCTCCCGCACCCACAACCAGGACCACGCCCTCACCGAGTTCCTCAACATCCTCCAGCATCGCTCGGTCTCCCTCTTCTACCGCGCCTGGCGGAAGTACCGGCTGCCGATCGAGCTGGAGCGCCGCTTCCAAACGGCCGCTCTCGACCCGCAGCGGGCCAGCCGCAGCGAAGACCCCTTCACCCTCGTTCTCCGCGCCCTCGTCGGCCTCGGCACTCCCGGCCTGGCCGACCGCATGCAGGCCGCCGACGAGACGGTCCTCTTCTACTCCGGGCACTACAGCCGCCAATGCCGCTCGGCCAGCGCCCTGGCCGCCCTGCTGTCCGATCACTTTGAGACCGCCGCCGAAGTCGCCCAGTTCGAAGGGCGGTGGATCAATCTGGCCGCCGATCAGCGCTCGAAGATGCCGTCGGCCGCCAATCGCCGCGGTCAGCACTGCTCCCTGGGACGCGACACGATCGTGGGTAGTCGCGTGTGGGACGTGCAAAACCTGTTTCGCATTCGCCTCGGGCCGCTGACCTACCGCCAATTCGCGGCATTCCTGCCGGGGGGTAAGCTGCTGGCCCAACTCGCCGACCTGGTGCGGCTGTATGCCGGCCCCACGCTGGACTTTGTGGTGCAGCCTGTGCTGCGGCGCGACGAGGTTCCCACGGCGCAGCTCGGCAGTGCCCGCGGCGAGCAGACCATGCTCGGCCGCAACGGCTGGCTAGCCAGCGGCCCGCGCACGCGGGACGCGGACGAGGCGGTATTTGCGGCAACGTAGCCCCCACGCAACAAACCCTCTCCCCTTGGGAGAGGGTGACGGCTCCGCCGTCGGGTGAGGGTTTGCTTCCAGTCTCGCCCGCATGCGTCCCCTCGACGACCTCGCCATCGCCGGCCTCGAGTCGCAACTGCGGCGGCCGGTTTCGACGGGAGGGGGCGGGTTTAATTCTCCCTCTCCCGCTGGGAGAGGGTCGGGGTGAGGGGTCTTAGCCGGAGGCAAACCTGCCTCCGGGTTTCGGCTGGGGTGAGGGTCTTCAATGTAGTCCTCTCGCTCCGCGAGGGACAAGTTTGAGACTCGGGTTTCGCGTTACAAGTTCCCCTGCCGCGCAATGCGTATAATTCCGCACCCCCTCCCAGGAGCACGAAATGATCCGAGCGTATTTGGAAAACTCCGTCGTCTCGTCAATCACCAGACGCCAGGCGCCCGACTCCGAGCTTCAGGCGTTGGACCAGCTACAGCAGATGCAAGAGGCGGGAAAGATTGTGCTAGGGACATCCCGCCAATCGCCAAGAGAAATAGAGCGGGCGCCAGTCCAGCACCAAACGGCACTGAAGGAGGGATTGCATGGCCTCGACATCGCTGCCGACGATCATCGGGTGCTCGGCTCGTTCACCCTTTCCGATCCATACGGCGGCTCAATCTGCAATCCAATCGTCACGGACATTGTTGACGACTCGCTTTATGCCGACCTGCGCGGCGCAGGACTGGAGCCCGACGACGCCAAGCACTTCATGTACGCCGCGGAAAACGGATACGATTGGTTCGTGACTTGGGACAAAGACTTCCTGTCTCGCAAGGAGGCGATTGAGAAGTTCGGATCCATCAAGATTGGCAAACCTTCCGAACTCGTTGCGGCTCTTTCGCAAGAGACGATGCAAGCCAAGCCGTGAATTAGACGTGATTTGTTTCACCGGAAGTGAGACAGCGGCGGCGGGGAATTAGCAACAGATGGTCCGGCCTCCAAAGGCAAGGTTGGTTGACGTAACTCCAAGTTCTTTTCGCGGCGGCGATGACGGGCGGCGGCCAGCTTCCGCCGCC
>DATKDU010000272.1:0-5328 GCA_035512595.1 Pirellulaceae bacterium | reverse complement strand
ATGGGGGAGCACCGAAAGCTCCACGTCCGATCTGGCGGTCAGCCGGCCGCCGACGCGCGTTCCCACCCCCTCCAGCGGAGCAACGCCGACTGCCGCCAACGGCCTGGCATCGGCCCGCGGCACGACGGGTGCGCAGGACGGTCCCTATGGCGCCAGTGCCGGCGGCGCGGCAGGCACATCAGCCGGCACCGGTGGTTACGGGACGCAGCCGGCCGGTTGGCAAAGCGAGCCGCACAGTTCGGTGGCGCCCGCCGGCGGCTATCAAACGGGCGGGCCGTATGGCCTGGCCAGTTCCGCGCAGCCGCAGCCTGGCGTGACGCCGGGAGCCTATTCACAACCGTACACGCCAGGGGCGTATGCCGACAATCGCGCGGCGGACGCCACCAGCCAGCCGTATGGGCCGCCGGATGCAAATGCGGGTGGTTATGGCGCGGCGGATGCCGCCGGCAGCGCGGTTCCAGCGGGCGACGCCGGCTCGATCTACCAGGACGCCGGTTCGCCGAGCGAATACGCTTTCCCTGATCCCTCGGCGGCCTACGGCGTTCCGCCTGCCAGCGACTCGGCCGGCGCGATGACCGACCCTGCCGCGGCGACGGCGGACACTCCGCTGTACGATCCGGCCACAACCTACGAAGGGCCTGACGCGGGCAATCCGGCCGGCGCGATGACCGCTCCGCCGACGCAAGAGGCGATCGCCAATCCGTACTCGCTCCCCTCCAGCACTCGCCCGCCAACCAGCCCGACACTAACCAGCGCTACGCCAACGACATCTCCCAGCAATTCGACCGCGCCGTTTGATGCACCCACTCTGCCTTCGTCCCTTTCCTCCACCCCCGGCAGCTACCGGCCCGGCAGCACGGCCGCCCCGGGGAGCATCTATGGCACAGGATATGACACGGCGGATGGGACGGTGATGCGATAGCGCGCTAGTGCAGAGTGCAGAATGCAGAATCTAAGGCGTCCTTCACTCTGCATTCTGCACTCTACGCTCTGTACTCAAATCACCACGGCGTCATCCCGCCGTTGACGCACAGCGTCTGACCGGTAACGAATGACGCTTCCGGGCTGGCCAGGTAGAGCACCGCGTCGGCCACATCCTGCGGCACTCCCCAGCGGCCGGCGGGAATCAGGACCTTGTAGGCATCCTTCATCTCTTGCGGATCTCTTTCGTGCCGCTCGACCGGGATCCAGCCGGGGGCGACCGTGTTGACCGTGATGCCATACGGCGCGAGCTCGCGCGACATGCTCCGCGACCAGCCGATCTGGCCCCCCTTGGCGGCGACGTAGGCACTGAACGGCGCGACAGACCGGTGATAGACCTCGCTGGTGATGTTGATGATCCGCCCCCACCGCTTCTGCTTCATGTGCGGCAAGGCGTGCCGCGTCAGCAAAAAGGGGCTCTTGACGAAGAAATCGATCATCATCTGGTAGAAAGCCCAGTCGTAGTCCTCGATCGGCTTGAGCGGCTGCTCGCAGGTGGCGTTGGGAACGAGGATGTCCACCTTGCCGAGCCGGTCCTCGGCCTCGACGAACAGCTTCGCCACCCCGTCCTCGGTCGTCACGTCGGACTGGACGAGGCAGGTGGCAATGCCGGCGGCCTGGTATTCCTCCAGCGTGCGTTTGGCCCGCCCTTCGTTATGGGCGAAGTTGACCGGCACTTTCGCGCCGGCCTTGCCGATGGCCAGGCCGATGGCCTTGCCCAGACCGGTGCTGTTTCCAGTGACGATGGCGGTATGGCCGGCGAGGGAGAAGGGCATGGGAGTGGTTGCGAGGAAGGGTGTCTTGGAGGCAGACGCTGAGCGTAAATCCACGCCGCTGGATGGTCAACGGTGTCAAAACCGTAGCTGAATGAAATGACCAATGACCAAATCCCAATGACCAATGATTCGTCGTTCATTCATTGGTCATCGGGGCTTGATCATTGGGGCTTGATCATCGGGGCTTGATCATCGGGGCTTTGTCATTGGTCATTGGCCCGCTCGATCTTCTCATCCGTCGCTGTCCCCATCACACTCCCAGGACCCACTTCCCCAGCGTCCACGTCGCCAGCGGGATCAAGACGATGCCGATCAAGTCGAGCCACAGCCCGGCCCGCATCATCTGCCGCATCGTGATGTGGCCGGTGCCGAAGACGATCGCGTTGGGGGGCGTGGCCACCGGCAGCATGAAGCCGCAGCTTGCCGCCAGGATCGCCGGCACGCACAGCACCAGCGGGTCGAGCTGGAGCTGGACTGCCGCGGCAAACAGCACGGGGAGCAGCGTGGTCGCCGTCGCCAGGTTGCTGGCCAGCTCCGAGAACAGCACGACCCCGGTCACCACGATGACCACCAGCACCGGCAGCGGCAAATGCGCCAGCCCCTGCACTTGCTGGCCGATCCACACGTCGAGCTTCGTATCGGTCATCGCCTTGGCCAGGCTCAGGCCGCCGCCAAACAGCAGCAGCACTCCCCACGGAACGCGCGACGCGGTCCGCCAGTCGAGCGCGAACCTGCCCGACTTCCAATCGACCGGAATCACGAACAGGGCGAGTGCCGCGGCCATGCCGATGACCGCGTCGCTGAGCCGTTTTTCCCCGTTCGGCCCCTTGGGAAGCCAGCCCGTTTGATACAGCGGCTCGAGCGAGAGCCAGCCGGCGACAGCCGCCGCGAAGACGATCAGCACGGTCCATTCCCCGCGCGTCATCCACCCGAGCTTGTTGAGCTCCTGCCGAATGAGCGCACTGCCGCCGGGAATGTCCTTGGCTCGCACGGGAAAGAGCCGCGTCATCACCAGCCACGCCAGCAGCAGATACACGCCGCTGAGCGGCAAGGCGAACAACATCCAGCGGCCGAAGCCGATCGGAATCCCCTTGCTCTCCATGAACCCCTTGAAGACCGCATTCGGCGGCGTGCCGATCAGCGTTGCCAGGCCGCCGATGCTGGCGGCATAGGCAATGCCGAGAAGGAGGGCGATCGACAGGTTCGCGGCATCGGCTTTGGCGGCGGCCGAATCGCCGGAGGCGAGCTTGTCGCTGAGCAGGTGAACGACCGACAGGCCGATGGGGAGCATCATCAGCGTGGTGGCCGTGTTGCTAATCCACATGCTGACCAGCGCGGTAGCGAGCATGAAGCCGCCGACGAGCATCGCCGGGCGCGTGCCGACGGCCACGAGCGTGGCCAGCGCGAGCCGCCGGTGCAGCCCCCACTTTTCCACCGCCAGCGCAAGCAGGAACCCGCCGAGGTACAAGAAGATCGACTCGTCCGCATACGGCGCGGCCGCCGCCTTGATGTCCTTCGTCGCCCCGAGCACGGGGAAGAGCACCAGCGGCAATAGCGACGTCGCTTCCAAGGGGATCGCCTCGGTCATCCACCAGACGGCCATCAGCACGCCGACCGCGGCCGTCGCCTGTGCGGCCGGGGCGAGATCACTCGCCGACGTTCGCAGCGCCAGAAATGCCGCGAGAGCCAACAGCGGCCCGGCCCCGAGCCCGAGCCGCGCAACGAACCGCGAAGCAGGTGCGGCCGCGTCGCTGGCAGAGTCGCGCAGGGAATTCATCGCCCCATGATGAACTGGCGCGGGCGGATCCCGCAACTACAGCCCTGGGCAAACGGGTAGTGGGTCAGTTTGATTGTGGCCTCTTGAGGTAGGCCAAGCGGCTGTCTTGGGCTTCTTGGACAACCGCAACCAACTCCCATCCATCATTGCCCGCGGTTTTTAGGTCTTCAGCCCCACCTCGGCTGCTAAACACCTTGTATTCCCACTTCGGACGTTCGGCTGGCTTTGGCGCTTGAGCCGATGTTGCCCATGTCACGGCGAGCAAAGACGCCACTACGACGGTCAGGATCGCAACGATTCTCATTCCGCTAGACATGGCTTTCTCCATTTGTTTGAAGGGAATGCGGTGGGCAGGGATAGGACGATGGCTATACTTTAGGGTATGCCTAAACGCTCAAGCAAACAGAAAGACCCCCAGCAACTCGCCAGGAGCGTGCTGGACGCGATCGCCCCGGAGGCAGAGCCGAAGCCGGCCAAGCCAGAAAAAAACCAGCGGCAGTTGCGCTGGGTCAGCGCGTAAGGCCAAGGCCGCAACCCACGTTTGGACGATTTCGGATATGGTCAAGCTGGCCGACGAAGCCGAGTTTGACTGGAAAGCAATTTTAAACTGACCCACTACAGGCAATCGGGGGGCGACTGCACCGCATTGCAAGCGCGGGCGAGATTTGCCATACTTGACGACGAATTGGTGAACCCGCGCGGCAAGCGTGGCGTCTTGCCAATCACCGCGGGGTGTAGCGTAACCTGGCTAGCGCGTCTGCATGGGGTGCAGAAGGTTGCTGGTTCAAATCCAGTCACCCCGACTATTCTCCAAACTAGGCCGTTCGGCGAAAACGTCGAACGGCTTTCTCTTTGTGGTGACTAGACTTAGGTCGGTCAAAGTACGGTTCAAACAAACGGAATCGAGGATCTCGCGGCGCAGGGCGTTGTTTGAACCCCGCCACAGATCGGCCGCCCGCTGGGACCAGTCGAAGAGCATCAGCGCCGTTTCCCCGCAGGCCGGCGCGGCGTCCCCCAATTCGCCGAGCGCCTCGTCCAGCTTGGCCGCCTCGCTCTTCAGTTCGTTGGACTTCGCCTTGTAGATCACTTCCTCCACCGTACCCGCGAGGTAGGCGTTCAGGAGGCGGTCCTGCATGGCAGCCAGTTCGGCCTTCCGCTTGGTCAGGGACGTCGTCTGCCGCCGCTGGTTGGCCGTAACGTCCAGAACGGCCGCCTGCAGCGCCGAGCGGAACCACGTCGCGATCTCCGGCGTCGGGAGCCGTAGGCTGGCCAGATCGTCCACTACCGCCTGCTCGAGATCCTCGGCCTTCCAGCGGACGGTCGGGTGGTCGGGGCCGGGTCGGTTGTTGGCGCAGCGGTAATAGAGGTGCTCGCGGACGCCGCCGCCGCGAAGCTTGCGGCGGATGCGTTCCCCCGTGATCGATTGGCCGCAGTAAGCACATTGGAAGAGCCCGCCGGCAAGGGCGTGTTCCGGACATCCAGTGCGGCGGTTCTTGCCATTGAGGATGTCCTGGCAGGCGTCGAAGGTGATCCGATCGATGAGCCGCTGGTAGCGTCCGTCGAAGACCTGCCCGTTGCGGTGCAATTCGCCGACGTAAAAGCGATTGTTAAGGATATAGGACAATGCGGTCCGGTTGAATCGTCGCTGGCTCTTGCGGAACCAGTGACCTTCGCGGGCCAACTGGTCGGCAAGGCTCTCGAACGTGTAGCCGCCCGAGGCGTACAGCTCGAAAGTGCGAATGACCGTCTTTCCAGTCTCGGGATGCGGTTTCACCGGCTCGTCCGGGTCGTCGC
>DATKDU010000271.1:0-7053 GCA_035512595.1 Pirellulaceae bacterium | reverse complement strand
CGATCTTCAAGGGCGCGTCGAGCGGCTTGTTCGATCCCACCAGCAGCTTGGCTCGTTTCACGATGCCCCGCTGCCACCGGACGCGACCATCGACCGACCGCTTGAACGCCCCGGCGCGCAGATCGGCCCCTACAAGCTGCTGCAACAGATTGGCGAAGGGGGCATGGGCGTGGTCTATATGGCCGAACAGTCCCACCCCGTCCAGCGAAAGGTCGCACTCAAAGTTATCAAACCAGGAATGGACAGCGGGCAAGTGATCGCCCGCTTCGAGGCCGAGCGGCAGGCGCTGGCCTTGATGGATCATCCGAACATTGCCAAGGTTTTTGACGCCGGCACGACAACGGCGGGCCGGCCATATTTTGTGATGGAGTTGGTCAAGGGCGTGCCAATCACGCAGTACTGCGACGAGAATCACCTTCTGCCCAAAGCGCGGCTGGAGCTGTTTACCCAGGTCTGTCAGGCCGTGCAGCATGCCCATCATAAGGGCGTCATTCACCGCGACCTCAAGCCCACCAACGTGCTGGTCGCGCTGTACGACGATAAGCCGGTGCCCAAGGTGATCGACTTCGGCGTGGCCAAGGCCACTGGCGGCCGGCTGACCGAGCGGACCATGTTCACCGGCTACGGCCAGATCGTGGGCACGCTGGAGTACATGAGCCCCGAGCAGGCCCGCCTCAACGCGCTGGATATCGACACCCGCGGCGACATCTACTCCTTGGGCGTGCTTTTGTATGAGCTTCTCACCGGCACCACGCCGTTCGATAAGAAGCGCCTGCGCGAGGCGGCCTTCGACGAAATGCTGCGGATGATCCGCGAAGAAGAGCCGCCCAAGCCCAGCACGCGGTTGAGCACGTCGGAAGGCCGGGCCTCGATCGCAGCCAACCGCAGCATGGAGCCCAACAAGCTTAGCGGCCTGGTTCGCGGCGAACTGGACTGGATCGTGATGAAGTCCCTCGAAAAGGACCGCAACCGCCGCTACGAAACGGCCAACGGCTTCGCTGCGGACGTGCTACGGTACTTGAATGACGAGCCGGTGCTGGCCTGTCCGCCGTCGGCGGGGTATCGGTTCCGGAAGTTCGCCCGGCGCAACAAGGCTGCGCTAGCCGCCGGGATGCTGGTTTCGAGCACGCTCGTACTGACGATCGTCGTGCTCGCCTTGAGCAATGTATGGGTCACGAGGGAGCGAGACGACAAGGCGACTGCTCTGAAGGACAGAGAAGCGGCCCTGCGCGATCGGGGGGTGGCGCTCCAGAAGGAGACGGCGGCCCTAACGCTGGCGCGGGAGCAAGAACAGCTCGCCACGAAGAACGCCCAGGAAGCGAGACGGCAGCAAGGCATCGCGCAGGGCGAGGCGACCCGCGCCAGGCAACAGGAGGGACTCGCCCGCCGGCGCTTCTACGCGGCGCAGATGAACCTGGCTCAGCAAGCTTGGGAGGCCGGCAACCAGTCGCGCGTGGTGGAGTTGCTGGAGAGCCAGCGGCCGAAGTTCGATGAAGAGGACCTGCGCTCTTTTGAATGGTATTTGCTGTGGCGGCTATGCCACCTCCAGCACCGGGTCACGCTGGACGGCGGAGGCCTCTCTCCAGTGTTTTCCCCGGATGGCAAGACGCTCGCGACCTGTGCCCTGGACGGCGTGATCACGTTGTGGGACGCCGAAACCTGGAGGAAGCGGGGCACGCTCCGCAGCTATGCGGCGGCGGCGGGCTCGACGTCGTTCGCGGCACCGATGCGCTGGGATCCGGGCTTCCATGTGGTGGCGTTCTCCCCCGACGGCAAGACTCTGGCCCACTCCAACGGCCCGACCATGAACGATCTGACTTTGTGGGACTTGGAAACCGGGACGTCGCGCGTCCTGACAGGGACCGAGGGCAGAGTCCGGTGCCTGACGTTTTCGCCCGACGGCAAAATCTTGGCGACCGGGACCAATGCCGGCACGTCGAGCGTGGTGAAACTCTGGGAGATGCCCGAAGGACGTGAAGCGGCGACTCTTGCCTGTGCCAGCCATGTCATGCACCTGGACTTCTCGCCGGACAGCCAGACGCTGGCCGTGACGGACTGGGGCCAGCCGGTGGTTTTGTGGGACGTGACGGTGAGCCCGCCCCGGGTGGTTCGCCGGTTGTCTGAAGAATTCCGTGAGTTTGTTGGCGCTTTTACGGACGATGGCCGGATCCTGGTGACGATGGGCCGCGGCGGCGTGCGGCTCTGGGACGTCGGCACGGGAATGGAACGGTCTCATTATCCCACCGGGAACGAAAACGATCGCGCCTGTGCGCTCTCCCCCGATGGAAAGACCCTGGCTTTTGGGACGGTTCCCAGGACCATCACGCTGTGGGAGCCGGACACGGGAAAAGTGCGAACGCTTCCGCATTCGAGCAAGGTCAGCTCGATCGCCTTTTCCCCCGACGGCGCCACTCTGGTCTCCAGGAGCAGTGGCAGGGGCGGCGTGAAGCTGTGGGACCTCGCCCCGAAGGAAGAGGCGGTCACGTTCGAGGAAAGCAGCGGGATCGACGCGCTGACGTTTTCGTCCGACGGCAAGATGCTGGCAGGGAGCGGCGGGAATGGAACGATCCGGCTCTGGGAGGCATCTTCCGGCAAGCAACAAGGCATGCTGCGAGGAACGGTGGGACCGGAGGGTTCGGTGGCCGTTTCTCCAGACGGGATTTTGGTGGCCGCGGCACGGGGCAATCTGGGCCAGAGCTCGGGGCAAGTCAAACTGTGGGATGCCACGACGCGGCAGGAGCTGGCCACGCTGACGGGACACACGGGCCAGGTCTGGCGGGTCGCCTTTTCACCGGATGGCAAGACTCTCGCCTCGGGAGGATCCGACGGTACCGTAGGACTGTGGGACGTGGCCACCCGCCGGCTGCGGCATAACGTGATCGCGGCGGACAGCAGCAGCCGCGTCAACGTCCTGGCGTTCGCTCCCGATGGCAAGACGTTTGCGGCCGGGGGGAAGTGGGGGCTGTTGTCCCTGTACGACGCCGAGACCGGCCGCATGAGAACGCGGTTTCTGGAGCGAACGGGAGCATACGCGTCGCTGTCGGCCGTGGCCTTTTCTCCCGATAGTCACAGCCTGGCCACGGCGGGAGAGGACGGGACGATCCGGCTGAGGGATGCGACCACCGGGCAGTTGCTTGCGAGCTTCAAGGGGCCCACGCATCCGGTTCGGTCGCTGGCTTTCTTCCCCGATGGTCGGACGCTGGTCTCGGCGAACGACGCCGGTTCGGTGACGCTCTGGGACGTGGCCACAGGCCAGGAACGCATCACCATGGCGGCAGGCAGCCGCGTCGCCGTGGCGCCGGACGGCCAGAGCCTCGCTATTGCTGACTCGGAGAATATAAAGCTGTGGCTCGCGACCACGCATCCAGACGCGTTGGCCCCCAAGAACGAACTCGACGGGGACGACCCGGAGAGCCCGGTGGCCCAGACTGATGCGGCCTTGCGCCTGCGGGTCGAAGGCCGGCTGGGCGAGGCAGCCGAGGCGTACAGCAAAGCCGTATCGCGGCTGGAGAAGTTGGCGGCGCACTTCCATGACGCGCCCGAGTACCAGGCACTCATGGCAGACGGCCGGCTCCACAATAACCTCAACAACCTCGCGTGGTTCATGGCCACCAGCGCTGATCTCAAGCTCCGGGACGCCAGCCAGGCTGTCGCCCTGGCCAGGCGGGCAGTGGATCTCGCCCCGAGAGAAGGAGGCCACTGGAACACGCTCGGGGTCGCCCACTACCGCGCGGGAGATTGGAAGGCGGCAATCAACTCCCTGGAGAAGTCGATGGAGCTAGTTTCGGGACGACCAGAGGTTTCCACTGCCGAGAGCTTCAACACGTTCTTCCTCGCCATGGCCCACTGGCAACTCGGCGAGAAGGACAAGGCCCGCGAGTGGTACGACAAAGCCGTCGCGTGGATGGAAAAGAACAAACCCGAGGATGAAGAACTCCGCCGCTTCCGAGCGGAGGCAAAGGAGTTGCTGAGGATCGAAGATAGGCCGGCGAAGCCGGAATCGAAGTGATTTGAAATCTCAGCTTTGAGATGACTACAAACAAAGCGGCCGGGGAGATCTCGCCAGCAAGCTGATTCTCTCCCCGGCCTGGGTGCCAGCCGCGGGCGCACGGTCTGCGCGCTTTGCGATGGCTTTTTTTATTGTACGCAGACCTGAGGAGGATTGCGATGAAACGTTTCACAATGACGCTCGGCCTGGCATTGGCCGCACTGAGCCTGCTGGCTGTCGCCAGCCCAACCCGCGCCGAAGAACGGCCGATCAAGGGAAGCGGCAGCGGGGCCCTCAACCTCGACACGGCGCGAATGCTCGCTGTCGGCGACGTCGCCCACCTGGGCGAATCGAGAGTACTGTTCTTTCTCGAACAGTCCCTACTGGACGGCAACGAAATCCAGGTGTCTGTTTGTGCTTTCATCGCCGCCAACGGCGATTTCGTCTGGGTTGACGTCCAACACAACGTCTTCGACCCGGAGACGGGCGTGCTGATGGCGAAGCTGTCGTTTCTGCCGCAATTGAGCAGCGGCCGTTTTGCCGACGTAGAGGGCAGCGCAGACCTCTTGATTATGTTCGAGGACTGGACGGACATATTTGGCAATCCGTCGTTCGTATTTTTCCTCGACGGGGTGATCGACTACTAACGGAAGCACGAGGCGGCCGGGGAGATCTCGCCAGCAAGCTGATCTCTCCCCGGCCTGGGAGCCGCGCCGGGCACACGGTCTGCGCGCCAGGGGCACGGCTTTTTGATTGTACCGCAGACCGGCCCCGAAAGAACAAGGAGATCTGTCATGTTTTTCCACTCTTGGCTGCGACCGGTAGCACACAATCGCACGCGCACGCACAGCCACAAGCCGCGGTCTCGCCACCTGCACCTGGAGCAACTCGAGGAGCGCAAGGTCCTTTCGTACGACTTTGGCTACGCCCTCGGGCTGGGATCGGCAGGTATCGACGTCGGCACGGCCGTGGCCGTTGACTCCGCCGCCAACGTGGCCGTCGCCGGCTTCTTTTCCAATGAGCCGATCGACCTCGATCCCGGCCCCGGCAGCTACATCTTGCCGAATGACGGCGGCGCCGACGGGTTCGCGGCCCAGTACGACCCGCTCGGCAACCTGCGCTGGGGCGTACACTTCGGGTCGGCCGCCAGCAATGGCGCGACCGAGGCGGCCGTGGACGGCGCCGGCAACACGTTCGTCGCCGGCTGGTTCACCGACAGCGTCCAGATCGGCGCCCCCGGCGCGACGCCCGTGACCCTCTCCGCTTCGGGGGGGATCGAAGGGCTCCTGGCAAAGATCGACCCGGCGGGCAATGTCCTGTGGGCACGCACCCTCGGCGAGGACGGCTTGCGCCGCCGTGCCCTCGGCATCGCACTCGACAGCGCCGGCAACGTCTACGCCACCGGCGAGGTCCAGGACACCAAGTACATGTATATCGCCATGTATGACGGGTCGAGCGGAGCGACCGTTTGGTCCCACGCCATCAAGGACGGCACCGGCATCAATCACGGTGGCTACGTCACCTTCACCAGCGGCAGTGATGTGGCGGTGGATGCCTCCGGCAACGTCGTTGTCACGGGCAGCTACATGGGCACCATCGACTTCAACCCCGACCCGGCAGTAACCAACTCGCTGACGAATTCCGGAACGACGGAGAGCACGGTGAACGTGGAACCGGACGTCTTCGTCCTGAAGTTGAACGCGGCCGGCGGCTACCTCTGGGCCGGCAGCATGGGCAGCACGGGCTATGACGGCGCCGGGTCGGTTGCCACCGACGGGACCGGCAATGCCTATGTGACGGGCTGGTTCGAATCCTTGGAAGGCGATGCCGACCCAGGCCCCGGGAAGCTGATGTTGCCCGCCGGACGGTTCATGGTCAAGCTTGACCCGAGCGAAAACCTGATCTGGGGCCGCAGTATGGTCGTGGGCTACTTCGAGGTGGACGCCGCCGGCAGCATCTATTCGACCTCCGGCTTCAGCGGCACGATCGACGCCGACCCCGGTCCGGGGACGTTCAACCTGACGTCGGCCGGCAGCAACGACGTTCTGGTCAGCAAGTTCGACAGCGCCGGCAACTTCGTGTGGGCCGCGTCGATGGGCGGAACGGGATCGGACATCGGCCGCGCCATCGCACTGGATGGCGACGGGAACATCTACACCACGGGTTCTTTCCAGGCGACGGCCGACTTCGACCCGGGCGCAGGCGTCTACAACCTCACCAGCACGCTCGACGCCAACGGCAACACTACGTCGGACGTGTTCATCTCCAAGCTAGTGCCGACCGACGGCGGCGAGACCTTGCCGGTATTCAGCATCAGCGACGTCAGCGTCGTGGAAGGCAACAGCGGCACGGTCAGCGCCGTCTTAACGGTGACTCTGTCGGCCGCCTCCGATCAGACCGTGACGGTTGACTTCGCCACCGCCGACGGCACGGCAACGGCGGGCAGTGACTACCAGGCTGTCTCGGGCACGCTGACGATTCTGGCGGGACAGACTGTTGGAATGATCTCCGTGCCGGTGAACGGCGACCGAGTCGCCGAAGCGAACGAAATCTTCTTCATGAATCTCGGTAACGCAACCAACGCAACCATCGCCGATGGTCAAGGCGTCGGCACCATCGTGGACGACGAGCCGCGCATCAGCATCAGCGACGTGAGTAAATCCGAGGGCAAGCGTGGCAAGACCACTCTGTTCACCTTCACGGTCACGCTTTCGGCCGCCTACGATCAGGCGGTGACGATGTCGTTCAAAACGGTGGACGGCACGGCCACGACCAGCGACAAGGACTACAAGGCCAGGTCCGGCACGCTGACGTTCAACCCCGGCGAGACGACCAAGACCATCACGATCGAAATCATCGGCGACAGCAAGAAGGAGGCCAACGAGACGTTCTACCTGGACCTGTACGGGCTCAGCAGCAATGCCCTGTTCACCAAGAGCCGCGGCCTCGGCACGATCCTGAACGATGATTGAACTCCCCCTGAATGAAGGAGTCTCATGTCCCGTTGATGTGGATCCGCCGTCGGTGAAGCGCGATGCCCAAAACAGTCCAAGCGCTCCACCGCG
>DATKDU010000270.1:0-9285 GCA_035512595.1 Pirellulaceae bacterium | reverse complement strand
TGGCGTTGGCGCTTAGTCCCGTGATTACGTACATTGCAGCAGCGCCGGGTTGGCAACCGGCGCCGACGCCGATCATCGGCGAACAAACGGGTGGGGTGTTCACCGGCGGAGTGACGACCACTTCCTGGCCGTCGAGCACAGCACTGGCGCATTCGGCGCAGCCTTATCTGCTTGCGCTCTGGTTGGCAGGAGTCTGCGTCCTGGGACTGCGGCTGGCCGGCGGCCTGGTGGGAGTATGGCGCGTGTCGCAGCGGCGGCTGCCTCTTCCGCGGACATTAGCAGAGCGTGTGGAACGGCTCGGCAAACGGTTGCGGATCGATGCATTGCCGCGGGTCTTTCTCAGCCGCCACATCAGCGAGGCGCTGGCAGTCGGATTCTGGCGGCCGGTGGTGCTGGTGCCGGCGGCGTGGGTGACCGAAATGCCGCTGGAAGTGCTGGAGGCCGTGATTGCGCACGAGCTGGCGCATCTGCGGCGGTTGGATCTGTGGGTAAACCTGCTCCAGCGGGTGGTGGAGACGCTGTTCTTTTATCATCCGGCCGTGTGGTGGGTTTCGCGGCAACTTCGCGAGGAGCGGGAGATGTGCTGCGACGAGTTGGCGGTGAGGGCAACTGGGGCGCGACTAGCGTATGTGGAAGCTTTGGAACTGATAGCTCGCGAGCGACTGGCCGGCGTACGGCCCGCGCTGGCAGCGGGCATTCGCGGAGAATCGAACATGAAACTTCTGGCGAGAGTGCGAAACGTATTGCGCGGGGCGGGGGATGAAACGGGCAGTTTGTGGCCGGCCGGCCTCTTGGCGCTGCTGCTGCCGCTGGCCATGTGGGGAATGACCTGGGGCATTTTCAACCCGACGCCAGCGGCTGCTGTCGCGGATGAGAAGCGCGAAGGGGACGAGGTCGAGAAGAAGGACGGGGAAGATGGGGACCGCCCGCGCAAGGAGGGCCGAGAGCGGGAAAGGGAAGGGGACGCTCGAGAGGGAGAGCGGAAGGAAGTGCGCAGGGACGGCGAAACGCCGCGGAAGGAAGGGGAACGGCGGGACGGCGATGAGCCGAAGAAAGGCCCGCGCGATGGCGAAGTTCGCAAGGAAGGTCCGCGGGATGGCGATCAGCCACGCAAGGAGGGAGAGCGGCGCGACGGTGACGAGCCGAAGAAGAAGGCTCTCCGGGAAGGCGACGCCCCGAAGAAAGGTCCGCGAGAGGGTGATGAATTCCGCAAAGACCCCGTGAAGAAAGAGGTCCGCAAGGATCAGCCCAAGGGGGAGACGCCGCGGAAGAAGATCGTCAGGGAAGGGGACGCGCCGCGGACGGAGGCGGGCGACGCGGAATCGGAGCTCAAGGCGCTGGTCAAAGAACTGCGGGCTGAGAATGAAAAGCTGCGGGCCGAGCTTCGCGAGCTGCGCGGCGACAAGACCGCCAGGCCGGAAAGCGGCAAACAGACGCTTCGCGACAAAGAAGGGGAGGAGCGCGATGAGCTGATCCAGAACTTCGGCAAGGCGCGCGATCCGAATTCCATTGCTGAGAAGCGTGACGAAGAGCGGGCTGCCATTGAAAAGAAGTTGCAGGCCGTTGCGGAGCGAAAGGACCTCGCCGCACGCGAAGCGGCCGAAGCCAAGGAGCGGGCCGTACTCAAGGAACGGGAAGCCGCCGAGCGGAAGGAACGCGATATCGAGCGTCGCCGTGACCAGGAGCGAGACCGGGCCGACAAGGAGGAGGTGAAGAGGTAGGCGCGACCCATATATCGTCGGTAGAGTTAGTCAAGGCCGCCAGCGGGCGGCCTTGCTTTTTGTGCCATGGCGAAGTCTGGCAAGGAATGGTAGCCGGCCTCCGCTGCAATCCCACCGTGCCGCTCAAGCCGCTTCACCGCTGGGCTCTAAATTCTGGGAAACGCCGGCACAATTGGCACGAATGTTGCTCCACCCTTTCCCTCCGGACGATGAACCTTTCGATCCGGGTTCATGGTCGCCGTAGGTGTTTCGCTACCAGCGGCGCACACACCGATTCACACCTTGTCGCAGGAGTGGCGAGCATGAGACTTGCGCTGTCAGCATTGCTCGTGCTGCTAAGCGCCGCGGCATTGCGTGCCGGCTCGCCGCTGGCGAATCTGCCGCTGTCGCAGCAGCCGCGACTCAAAACGATCTACTCCAGCATCCATGTCCTCGATGAATTCCTGCAGGACGAGCAGCGCGGCATCGTGCTCGTATTCCTCGGCACCGAGTGTCCGGTCGCCCGCCAGTACGTTCCGCGCCTCAACGAACTGCACCGCGAATTTGGCCCCCGCGGCATTCCCTTGGTCGCCGTTTTCTCCGACGTCGGCGCCGACGTCTTCTCCATAGCGACGTATGCCGAGGAGCAGGATCTTGCTTTCCCGTCCGTCAAGGACATCGATCATCGCCTGGCCGATCTGCTGGAAGTGCAAACCACACCCGAGGTGGTGCTTCTCGATGCGAAGCTGGAAAAAAAGTACCAGGGGGCGATCGACAATCAGTTCCAGCGTCATGGGCGGAGGGCAGCCGCTTCCGAGAACTATCTGGCCGAGGCGACGAGCGCGCTGCTCGCGGACCAGCCGATCGAGCGGGCCTACATGACGCCGTCGGGTTGTCCGCTGGAGCGCACTGCACCCAAGCGACATCTTCGCGAGACGACGTTTCACAAGGACATCGCCCCGCTGGTGCAGAAACACTGCCAGGAGTGCCATCGTTCCGGAGACGTGGGGCCGTTCGAGCTGGTCAGCTACGACGATGTGGCGCTCAACAGCCAGAAAATCCGCGAGGTGGTTGCCGACCGGCGGATGCCCCCTTGGCACGGCGTTCTCAATCCCGAGTTTGGCGCGCTTGCTCACAGCCGGCAGCTTGCGCCGGACGAAGTGGCGGCGCTGCTCGACTGGATCGACTCCGGTTCGCCCGAAGGGGATCCGGCCGATGCACCGCCGGCGGTCGAGCGACCGGCTCCCCAGGCGTGGCAGATCGGCAAGCCGGACTTCGTTTACCGCATGCCGGAGCCGTTCCGCGTCCCCAAGAGCGGCACGCTGGAATACCAGTTTTTCCGCGTACCGCTGGGGCTGAAGGAAGACCGCTGGTTCCGCGCCGTGGAGATCAAGCCGGGAAAGGCGGAGGTGGTACACCACGTGACGCTCCACATGGCCCCCAGCACGGCCGGCGATCAGCGATTCGACGGATTGGCGACGATGGCCCAACTCTACGGAATCAATGGCGAGCGGGCGCAGGTCCTCAGCGACTATGTTCCCGGCGATGTCGATAACGCCAAGACCTATCCCGACGACCAGGCTGTCATGATCCCCAAGAACTCCGACCTGATCTTCGAGGTGCATTACACGCCCAATGGCCGCAGCGACATTCGCGACCAGTCGATGGCCGCCTTCGTCTGGGCCGATGCCCCCCCGCAGCACCAGGTCCTCACCAAGATCTTTCGCAAGGCGATCGGCGGCTTTCGCATTCCGCCGCACGAATCGCATTACCGCTCCGAAGATACGTACTACTTCGAGCACGACGTGGAGATCGACTCGATCCGGCCCCACTTCCATCTGCGGGGGAAGTCCTACCGGCTGGAGATCATCGAGCGCGATCCGAAAACGGACGAAATCGTCAGCCGCACGCCGATTTTGACCGTGCCGATCTACGATCCGGCCTGGCAGCGGACCTACGAGCTGGCCACGCCGCTGCGCCTGGCGGCCGGCACAGAGCTCCTGGCAACCGGCCACTTCGACAACTCGCGCTTTAACCCCAACAATCCCGATCCGTCGGCCACCGTGCTGTGGGGGCAGCAGATGACCGACGAGATGTTCAGCACCCGCTTTCGTTATCGCCTCGCCACGCGGACCGGCCAGTGAGGCAGCTATGCGACATTTATTCCTGCCAGCGGCATTCGTGCTCCTCGGCCTGAGCGTCAGGCTGACGCTTTCAGCAGAGGAGGCGAGTCCCAGAACGGACGACCGCCCGCCCCAGGCGCTGGCCGACGCGCTGTCGCGGGCGGCTGCTCGACCAGCCGATCCGCAGGCGGCATTGGCCAGGGCGCGAAGCGGGCTGGGGACTCACATTGACCAGCTCGATCAGTTTTTGTCGCAGAGCACGCCCCAGGAGCGGCAACAGTGGTTCGCGTTCCTGGGGGCTCCCACGATTCGCGACGAGTTGGCCAAACCGCAGGTCGATGTGATCGCCCTGCGCGAGATTCAGCGGCGCTACTTTCAGAATCAGTCAGGACTCGAGCTGCCGGCGGTCGTCGCGGTCCGCAGCAGCCTGACCGACCTGCTGACTGCCGCGGATTACGCGTCCGCCGATTCGCCCGCCGAACAGTACCGCCAGAAGTTGGCAGAGCTGGAGGAAAGCCTGGCCCAGCTCGATGCCAATCCCTCGGACGACGCGGCGCAACATGTGGGCCAGGTTGTCGCCTGGCTGGCTCCGTTAAGCAACGAGGGGGCGGCGTTGGCGACCGCGGTACGCACCCGCTACTGCCGGTCCAATGGGACCGCGCAGGTCTCGCAGCGATTCATCAACTTGATGCTGGCGCAAGCGGTCGCGGAGCAGCGGTTTATCACCGAGATGATACTGGGGAGCCGAACGACCGGGTTCGCGCAGACGCAGGCTCAGGTTTTGTTTGGCACCGTGCCCGATCAGGGGCGCGGCACGCTCGAAGTCCGCCTGGAAGGCCGCACCGATTGCCCCGCCAACGTCGCGCAGCGGGGCCGCATCTCGATCTTCAGCTCGGCGCAAACGTCGATCCGCGCCAGCAAGCAGGTGCATATCAGCGATCTGGGGCTGGCGCTGGCGCCGGCGACGGCGGCCTGCGCCACGTCGGTGCGAATCAGCGACGTCGAAGCCGGCTCGCGGCTGATTCAGCGGCTGGCGCTGCGGAGGGCCAACCAGTTGGCGCCGCAAGCGGAACAGGCAGCCTCGCGCAAAGCGGAGACCGAAGCCAGCGGCAAGCTCGATCAGGAAGCGAACGCCGCACTGGGGCAGATGAACAAGTTCTTCCGCGAACAGTTTCGCGCACCGCTCATCCGCCGGGGCGCCCTGCCGACCCAACTCAGCTTTTCGACCGACGACCAGCATCTACGGCTCGTCATGGCGCAGTACAACAGCGTCCAGCTCGGTGCGACCACCGATCCGCCGCAGTTGCCGGCGGAAATCGACCTGGGAGGTGCGATCCACGAATCGCTGGTGCGCAATTTCTGTGAGACGCTGCTTCAGGGGGTCGCTATCGAGGACCGCGCCTGGCAAGAACTCATGATCCTGCTGACCGGCGATTCGCCGCGGCCGTTGTGGGTTCACGACCGGGCCGAACGCTGGAGCGTGACGATGGCCCGCCAGCGGCCGGTGGTCGTGCAGTTCGCGGACAAGCGGATGGCGCTCACATTCCGGTTCGATCGCGTCACGCGCGGCGGCCGCCACCATGATTCTCTGGTGGAGATTGAGGCCCGATTTACTCCGCAAATCACTGCCGACGGCCCGGCCTTCACGCGCCAGGGGGATGTGCAAATCCGCATCGCCGAGGGCAACTCACCGGACCACGGAGAGCTGCGGACGTTTCTGGCCAGAAAATTTGGCGCAGTCCTGCCGCCGGAGTTGCATCTCAGCGGGTTGGTCCCGCCGGCCGGAGCTTCGCTGGGAAAATTGCGACAGCTTGAGCTGACGGAGCTGACCAGCGATCGCGGCTGGCTGACGATCGGCTATCGGCTCGACAGCGGACGGATTGCGAGCCGCACTGATGTCAGGCGATAAGTAGCGAGGGGCCAGCTTACTCCGCAAGCGCCGGCCCACCGGGATCGACGGCCCACCCTACGGATCTGCTCTATTTACCGTCCGTCGTACGACCGCCGCGACGAGTAAGGCTGCTCCGCCTGAGAAGGCAGCGGCTCGCGGATCGGCACGTCGCGGACCGTGATGATCGGCGGCAGTGCGGCATAATCGGCCGCTTGCCGCACTGGCGACAGCGACGAACTCTCGGCAGGTTCTGGCTGCGGATCGACCGGGGTTGCTTCCGGGGCAGCGGGCGCTGCAGGCTGCGGCTGGTCGGGTTCCGGCGGCAGCGGCGCCAAGGACGGCAGCTCTCCCTTGCCGGGCCCAAGCGCGTCATGCTGGTACCACTCGACACAATCGGGAACGCAATCTGCCGGCCACGACCGCCAGCAAGTCGCATGATAGCCGTAGCACATCGGATCGACGTAGCTGCACGGCGGATTGCGAGGCGTCAGCGCCGACACGGGAGGAACGCACTTCAGCGGCGCTGTCCCGTGCGGGATGCACTCGAAGCAGCAGCAGCCGCTCTGGCCCGCAGCCAGGATGAGCGCCAGCAAACCGAACGAGCGTAAGGGGAATTGAGCGTTCATGGAATCTGGTGGGAACCGGGTTGGGTCGCGGAGAATGTTGCTGACGAGCCGTCGGGACCGCTAAAAGCCACCGCCAAAGCCGCCTTGCGGATTGCCGCCGCCTTGGAGGACCTTGCCGGAGAGTCGCGTCGCGGTGTTGGCGCCTAGCAGCGAAAAGCCCATCATCCGTTCAAACGGCGCCAGCAGCTTGCCGAGCCCCGTGTCGAAGGCCACCATCTTGTCCTCGGCCACGAAGACGCGATCGCCCGGCATGAGTTGGTAGTTGGTTTCCGTCGCGGCCTGTGCCGTGATCGCCTTCCAATCGACGGGGAGAATCTGCACCTGCTCGGAGTGCGGCACCGGGCGGGCGATCCAAATGTGCTTCGAGGAGACTTCGGTCAGCCCCTGGATGTTGGCGATCGCGTCGAGCACCGTCTCGTTGCCGGTGATCGGCCACCTGGTGACGCCGTCCCCGAGGCCGGCGCCTTCGGTAATGATGTAGTACAGCTTGCTGTTGAAGGCGAACACATCGACCGAGACTTCCGGCTCGTCGAGATATTGCCGCAGGTGGTCTTCGACGGCTAGCTTCGCCTGCTCCAGGGTCAGGCCGACGACCGGCACGCTGCCATACGAGCCGAGCGTCACGGTGCCGTCCGACTTGACCAGGTGTTGGCCGGCGATCTGCTGCTGCCCTGACATCTCCACCAGGGCTACCGAGACCACCGGCATTTGCAAGTGCATCTTCAAGTGTTCTTCAATGACCTTTTGTGCCTGGTCCACCGTCACGCCCGTGACTTTCACCGCGCCGTAAGGGGCACCGAGGCTGACGATGCCGCCGGGCTGGACGGAGAACATGCCGGCGATCGGCGCGTCGGGCAGCGTGCCGGTGACTTGAATGCCGAGGATGTCGCTGGTGCGGACGTTGTACGGCGACCGGGGGACGACGTGCAGGGCCTCGATGACCAGGATGTCCGGCGGCTCGATCGTGTAAACCGGCAGGACGGTCTTGTTCAGCTCGCGGGGGAGCATGCCCGCTTGCGGCGGAATGGGATCGAGCGGAACCGAGTGACGATGCGGGGCATAATGGCAGCCGCACGCCGCGACGAGCAAGCAGAGGCACAGCAAGATGATTTGCCGACGCATGAGGCCATCCTTGATTCGATCGAATTCACTCCACCACGCGACGCCGCTAGCAGTTGACGAGCGGAGTCCATCCCACGCTTCGTTGGATGGTGGCTCCTAGTCTTTATCGGAGCGGCGGAAGCAACCTTTAAATCCGGAATTTCCGTCTTCCCCATTTTTCCCGATTCGCACGAAACATTCGTGCTGATCGATCTGGACTGCGTCCCCTGATAGCACTCCGCGGGACGGAATTTTTCGTGGAACGCCCGCGACAAGCCGGCCGATGGGTAGAATTGATAGAATCGAACGCCGGCAGCGGGAACGGGTCCCAGCGCCGCGATTGCACCTGCGCCCCGAGCGGGAGAACATCATGCGCACCCTGTTGTGCCGTCAGCTTGCACCGGCCGTTTTGTTTCTGCTCGCGGCCTGCGCTGCGGACGTGTGCCTCGCCCAGGGTGGGGCCTATCGCAGCTATGGCGGCCGCTATCGCTCCCCTTATGGTCCCACGATCAGCCCCTATCTCGACTACTTCCGCCGCGATACGGGAGTCCTCGATCCCTACAACGCGTTCATCCGCCCGCGGCGACAGCTCGAGAATCAGCTCGGCCAGATGGTGCAAGAGGAGCGGGCCGCCAACACGCGGCTCCAGCAGCAGATTCAAGGGATTCGCGCGGAAACGGCAGCCCCCACGGGCACCGGCGCGACGTTCATGAACTACTCGCACTACTACCGGTCGCAGCAAGGTCCCGCGCCGAGACGCCGGTAGATCCCAACAAGCCCGCAGCGCAAGCGATGGAAACGCTCGCTTGGCTGATCGTTGCCTGTCCCTCGCTTGCGCGGCGGGTTTGTACGCTTACGCCGCCTTGGCCGAACGGGCCAAGAGCAACTCGCTCAGCCGCTCAACGACCAAAAGCTGCTCCGCTTCGGTCAGCTCCGGAAAGACCGGCAAGCTGAGAACCTCGTGTGCCGCCCGCTCCGTGTGCGGCAGCGTCCCAGGACCATAACCCAGCGACCGGAAGCACTCCTGCAAGTGCAGCGGCACCGGGTAATACACCTCGCTGCCGATCTGCTGCTGGGCGAGCTGCGCCTTGACGCCGTCCCGCCGGCCCCCCGGAATGCGGATCGTGTACTGGTTCCAGACGTGATCGCAGCCGCTCGCGGTCCGCGGAAGTCCGGCCAGCAGATCGAGCCCGCGGCCCGTCAGCAGCCGGTCGTAGTGTGCTGCGTGTGCCGCACGGGCCTTGGTCCACGCCTCCAAATGCGCCAGCTTCACCAGCAGCACGGCCGCCTGAATCGTGTCCAGCCGGCTGTTGATGCCGACCACCTTGTGATAGTAGCGCGGGCTCATGCCGTGGCCGGCGAGCAGACGCAGCTTGTCGGCCAGCGGCCGGTCGTTGGTGGTCAGCATGCCGCCGTCGCCAAACGCGCCCAGGTTCTTGGTCGGGTAGAAGCTCAAGCAGCCGATGGCTCCCATCGATCCGGCGGGCCGGCCGCGATACTTCGCGCCGATCGCCTGGGCCGCGTCTTCAACCACCCACAGGCCGCGCCGCTCGGCAATCTCGCCAATGGCATCCATGTCGGCGCACTGGCCGAAGAGGTGAACCGGGATGATCGCCTTGGTCGCCGGCGTGATCGCTTCTTCCACCGCTTCCGGATCGAGGTTGTACGTCGCCGGATCGATGTCCACAAACACCGGCCGGGCATTCAGCCGCCAGACGGCACTGGCCGTGGCGAAGAACGTGAAGCTGGGGACGATCACTTCATCCCCTTCGCCGATATCCAGGGCCATCAAGGCCAAGAGCAGTGCGTCGCTGCCGCTGGCACAGCCGACGGCGTGCTCCGTG
>DATKDU010000269.1:0-10026 GCA_035512595.1 Pirellulaceae bacterium | reverse complement strand
GCGATCGCCCGCGAGACGGGGCGAGCGGGGGGCGTGAGCCCCCTGATGGGGTCAGCCGAAATTCGGGAACATCAGGGGGCTGACGCCCCCCGCTCGCCGGCTGACGCCCCCCGCTCGCCGGCTGACGCCCCCCGCTCGCCGTTGACGGGATATGCCGCGGTCTGCATGCGGGCGAGTGCCGGCGGCGTCGGAACGCCGATCAAGCGGCTGGAGGAGATGCGAAAGTGCGTAGAGAACGCGGGGCTGCGCGTGTCGATGGTCACGGCCGATGTCAACGTGCCGCGGAATAACGATCAGGGGCCGGAAAGCCTGCGGACCATTGGCCCGAGCCTCGATGTGGCCGAGGCGCTGGGCTGCGATCTGATTCGCGTTTGTCTGAAGAAGCCGGAGGATATTCCGCTCGCGCGAACAGCCGCCATCGAAGCCGCGAAGCGAAGTATTCGCCTGGCCCACCAGTGCCATACGTCGTCGCTGTTCGAGGAAGTGGATGGGATCCTCAACGTGCTGTCGCAGATCGACCAGCCGAATTTCGGCATCATCTACGAGCCGGCCAACCTGCTCCTCTGCGGCCAGTCGTATGGCCTGGATACGCTGGGAAAGCTTTGCCCGCACTTGATGAACGTTTACGTCCAGAACCACCGCTTAAGTCCCACGGGCACCGACGAGCTGCCGACCTACTGCCGCGGGCCTGTTCGCTTCGATCATCTCGACCCGTGGGAACCCGGCGGCATTGACTTCGCCGCCGTCTGCTCGGCCCTTAAGCAGATCGGCTACGCGGGCACGCTGACGATCCACCAGGCACAAGGAATCACCACTGCCGACGCGGCCCGCGCCTTTGCCGACCGCTGCGGCCGGTTCTTTGCCCCGCTTTTGTGAGCCCGCAAAAGCGAGCTCAAGGCCGGCTCCATACGGCGCTCGGTGCATGAAGTAGAATGGCATCCCGCTCTTTTTCGCGGAGGCGCAGAGCCACGGAGTCACAGACCAGACATTCAACCATGCTGCTCTGTAGTCTCTGCGCCTTGGCGCCTCTGTGAAAAAACCGAACGGCTGGCATCGGGTCACAGGAGGGAGCACCGCAGAGCGTCGCGGGACGGCGTGGTTCGCCTCATCGGTTGCCGCTCCGCCGCGCAGGATTTTCCGTGTCCCCTTCCTTCCTGATTCGTAACGGTTAAAGCGACCGCCGCGCTTGATTCCGACTCTGCCGCGCTATGAATCCATTACCCGCCGATATCGTCCGTGACCTGCGCCGCGGGCACTACAACGCGACGCTGACGGCCATTTTTGAGCCGCACGGCGACCTGCGGATTCTCCGCGTCGTGCCCGATGTTGGAGTGCCGCCGTTTCGTCCGGGTCAGTTTCTCAGCCTGGGGCTGGGCAACTGGGAGCCGCGGGTCGCCGGGGTGGACGAAGAGCACGTCGATGAGCTCCATCTCCGCCGGCTGGCCAGACGGGCGTATTCCATTTCCTGCTCGATCGTCGATGAGCGCGGCCAGGTAGCGCGGGCTGACACGTTTCCCTACCTGGAGTTCTACGTGGCCCTCGTCCGGCATGCGGATAAGCACCCGCCGGCACTCACGCCGCGGCTGTTTGCGCTTAAGGCCGGGGATCGGCTGTTCGTCGATCCGCATATCAGCGGCCACTACACGCTCGACGGCGTCGGCGTGGAGCACGACGTGTTCTTCTTCGCCACCGGCACGGGAGAAGCGCCGCACAACGCGATGATCGCGGAGCTGCTGGCCGGCGGTCAGCGGGGCCGGATCGTCAGCGCCGTCAGCGTCCGTTACCGCCGCGACGCAGCGTACCGGGCGGTTCACGAACAGCTTGCCCAGCGGTATTCCAACTATCACTACCTGGTGGTCACGACGCGCGAGCCGGAAAACCTCGATGCCACGCGGCCCGATTACGTCGGCAAACGGTACTTGCAAGCGCTCGTCGCCAGCGGGGAGCTCGAGCGGCAGACCGGGGCGAACCTCGACCCGGCACGGGCCCACGTCTTCCTCTGCGGCAGTCCCGACATGATCGGCCTGACTCGGGGCGCGGCACATGAACCGCAGTTCGTGCCCGGGAGCATGCTCGCGCTCCTCTCCGAGCGCGGCTTCAATCCCGACGCACCGCACACGGCGGGCAACGTCCACTTCGAGCGCTACTGGTGAGCGGCGGTGGCGCAATGGCGCGCTGGAGCTCCTTTGTTGAACGATCGTTTGCATTTCCAACCGGTCAACGTAGAATTACTCATGCCGACTTTGTGAATCTTCAGGGGTGCAACCTTTCGCCCACCCAGAGAAATGAAGAGCCAGTTTCCAGCAACCGAGGGCATCCATCTCGAGCGGGTCACCGCGCCCGAACGAATCGCTGCCGTCATCGACAAGATCCCGCAATTGCACGCCATTGCCTCCGAGCTATTTCTTGGGCCGGTCACGATGGAGGTCGAAGAAGATCCCGAGATTCCCGGCCGCCAGTGCGTCACCATCTCCGTGGAAGTCAGCGCTGACCTTCAGGACGTTGCGAACCGTCGAATGGAGTGGTACAACCATCTCGACAAGTTGTTGGGGGAAGAGTGTGAACTTGTTCAGATAATCGTCAATGTCCATGATTAGTGGCCAGAAGTTCCTGGACCTTGCCGGGCATCTGGTCGTCAACGCGTCCTTTTCGTGCCACGAAACGCGGTACAGGTCTGCGATCAGCAGGGCCTACTATGGCGCCTTCCATTTGGCCGTAGAGTTCCTCTCGGAATTCGGCGCGACAGTCCCGCGAGGGCCGCAGGGACATGAAATCGCCTGGCGATCCCTCTACAGCCTGCCCATTCGAGCCGCGAAGGATGCAGCCAACCATCTCAACGAACTGCGCGGGATCCGCAACAAGGCAGACTATGCTCTGGACTGGAAGGGAATGGATTCTCTCCGGAACGCGCAGGACAAGGTCCAGATGGCACATCTTGTCAAGAGCAAGCTGGATGAATGCCGCCTTGAACCCAATCGCATCCAGGTCATCGCGGCATTGAAGGACCAGGGCGGTTAGCGTGCAGTCGTGTCCTGTGCCACTTCCAGCGGCTCGACGCGAACCGCACACACCTTGTATTCCGGCGTCTGCACGAACCGGTCGCGGTGCGGGCCGGTGACGCAGTTGACCCAGCCGGCCGTGGACTGGAACGTCGTGAAGAGCTGCCCCGGAAGCACTGCGTCGGAGATCGTGGCCGACAATTCGACCTGGCCATAGCGGCTGGAGACCCGCACCTGCTGGCCGTCGTTGACGCTGAGCCGTGCGGCATCGTCCGCCGAAATCTGCAGCCGGTCATTCAACTGGAACAGACCGGCCCTGGAGCGCCCCGACATGGTGGCCGCATTGAACTGGTACAAGGCCCGGCCGGTGATCAGCAGCAGCGGGAAATCTTCCGACGTTTGCTCCGGCGTGGGGCGGTAATCGATCGGCCGCAGCCGGATGCGATTGTCTCCGGAAAAGATTTCGCGATGGAGGATCGTCGTTCCTGGATGATCCTCCGACGGACACGGCCACTGCAACCCCGGTCCCTCGAGCCGCTGGTAGCTGATCCCCGCGCCGGCCGGCCACACCAGGCGAATCTCTTCCCAGATCTCCTCGGCACTGCGATAGGCGAACTTGTCCCCTTGGCCCATCGCGCGGGCCACGTCGCAGAGAATCTCCCAGTCGGTGCGCGACTGGCCCAGCGGCGGCACCGCCTGCCGCACCCGCTGGATGCGGCGCTCCGAGTTCATGAACGTCCCGTCCTTCTCAAACGACGAACAGGCGGGGAAGAAGACCGTCCCGGCGACGCGGGCCGTCTCGTTCATGAACAGGTCCTGCACGACGAGCAGCTCGAGCGACTTGAGGTTCCGCACGGTCTGGCCGGCATTTGGATTGGTCAGCGCCACGTCGTAGCCGATCGACCAGAGGGCTTTCAGCTCCCCGCGCTGAGCCGCGTCCATCATTTGCATCAGGTTGAGCCCCGGCCGCGTCGGCACGGGGGAGTTCCACACGGTCTCAAAAATCTGCCGCTGGGCGACCGGGACGCTGCCGGTGAGAATCCCCGGATCGCACCCCATGTGGGCGGCCCCCTGGACGTTGTTCTGGCCGCGGAGCGGATTGACCCCCGAGCCGGCCAGCCCCATGTTCCCGGTGATGATCGCCAGGTTCACCAGGCACATCACCCCTTCGGTCCCCTGCACGTGCTCGGTGACCCCCAGGCCGTGGAACGACATCGACGGTTTGTGCGTGGCATACAGCCGCGCCGCCTGCCGGATCGCTTCGGCCTCGACGCCGCACAGCGGGGCGACCTCCTCGGGGGAGAAGTCATCAAGGAACTGCCGGAATTTCTCCCACGCCTCGACGTGCGCGATTGCCGCCGGATCGCAGAGTCCTTCCGCCACGATCGTGTGCGCCAGGGCGTTGAACAGCGGGATGTTCGTCCCCGGCCGAAGCTGGAGGTGGATCGTTGCGTGCTCGGCCAGCTCGATCCGCCGCGGATCGATCACGATGAGCTTGGCGCCGCGGAGGGCCGCTTGCACGATGCGGTCGCCGACGATCGGGTGGTTCTCCCGCGGATTGACGCCGCAGAGCAGGAACGTGCGGGCCTGCTCGATATCCTCGAAGGAGTTGGTGGCCGCGCCGGTGCCGAGCATGATTTTCATGCCGGCCGCCGTCGGCGCGTGGCAGACCCGGGCGCAGCAATCGACGTTGTTGCTCTCGAGCACCACGCGGGCGAATTTTTGCGCGACGTAGTTCTCCTCGTTGGTGCCGCGCGACGAGCCGAGGACGCCAACCGCCTGCGATCCGTGCTGAGCGACGATTTGCGTCAGCTTGCCCGCGACGAAGTCGATCGCCTCCTGCCACGACACGGGCTGCCAATCTTCGCCGCGGCGGATCATCGGCTGCGTGGCCCGGTCGCCGGAATGGACAAACTCCCAGCCGTAACGCCCTTTGACGCACAAATGCCCGTGGTTTACGGGAGAGTCGAGCACGGGGCGGACGCCGGCCAGCCGGCCATTCTTGACTTGCGCGTGCATTTCGCAGCCGGTGCCGCAGTAGGGGCAGACGGTGCGCACTTCCGCCATCGGCAGCCCGTCATGCCGCGCCGTTTGATCGACGAGCGCTCCGCTGGGGCACGTATCGACGCAGGCGCCGCAGCTCACGCAGTTGCTGTCCACCAGCGGGAGGCCGTCGTGCGGCTTGATCTCGGTCCGGTCGCCGCGGTCCCACGCCCGCCAGACGAACCGCCCGGCCACTTCCTCGCAGATCCGCACGCAGCGGTAGCACTCGATGCAGCGCGACATATCGACGTGGATGCAAGGGTGCGAGTCGTCGATCCGCTGCGCCGCGCCGGCGGTCCCCAGCTCGC
The DNA here is from genome assembly GCA_035512595.1 of Pirellulaceae bacterium. Lineage (GTDB taxonomy): Bacteria > Planctomycetota > Planctomycetia > Pirellulales > Pirellulaceae > DATKDU01. The sequence continues at coordinate 4,676 of DATKDU010000269.1, read as the reverse complement.
CCGTCAGCCCATACTCGCTCACCCAGTGGAGAAACTCGTTCGCCGCCGGCCGATCGAGCGCCTCGCGCGGATAATGACGCGCCAGGAGCCTGAGTTGCGTGCGGCGCAGTTGTTCTAGCGGCTCGGTGTGCGTGGCAATTTCCATCCCGTCGGCCAGCGGCGTGGTGCAGGCCGCCATCGGGTGCGGCTGGCCGTTCACGGTGACCAGGCACAGCCGGCAGCCGCCAATCGGCGCCAGCCGCGGGTCGTCACACAGTGTCGGCACGCGCACTTCCGCTCTCCGCAGCGCGGACAGGATCGTCCCGCCGGGAGCACACGAGTGGCTCGCACCATTGATGTTTACGCGAAGCATGCACGCAGCTCCTGCGAGTAGTGGCGGAGGATACTTTCGGCAAACTCCGCCAGTCCAGTTCCCAATCCACACAGGCTGGCCAGCTTGAGTGCCGTGACGACCTCTTCCCATTCCTGCTGCTCCGCCGCACTCGATCCGCCGGCGGCGGCCTGGGCAAAAATCTCCTTGATCCGGCGGGTCCCCAGGCGGCACGGAGTACACTGCCCGCACGACTCGTACGCGCCGAACGAGAAGACGTGCTCGACCAGCTCCCGAATCGTCGTCCGCTCGTCGAAGGCGATCACGCCGCCGTGACCGACGCTGGCCCCGATCGCCCGCATCTCGGCAAATCCGAGCCGCGTGTCCAAAAGGTACGGCGGCACGAGGCCCGCCAGTGGCCCGCCGACCATCAGCCCCCGCAGCTTCCCGCTGGCCAGACCGCCGCCAAGATCCTCGACGATCTCGCGGAGCGAGATTCCAAACTCCACCTCGTACAGCCCCGGACGCCGAAAGAGCGAATTGAGCGAGAGGACCTTCGTGCCGCGGCTGCCGGGAATGCCGAGGGATGCATACGCGTCGGCTCCGTGGCGCATGATCCACGGGACGCTGGCCAGCGTCTCAGCATTGTTGACGATCGTGGGGAGCCCCCACAGGCCGCGCTCGGCGACATACGGCGGACGGACGCGGGCCACCGGCCGCCGCCCTTCGATCGAGTTGAGCAGCGACGTCTCCTCGCCGCACTCGTAACTGCCGCCCCCTACGACCAACTCGATGTCGAACGAGAAATCGGTGTCCAGCACGCGCTCCCCGAGCAGGCGACCGCTCCGCGCTTCGGCCAGCGCTTGCTCCAATCGCCCAATCGCGCCAGGGTATTCGCAGCGGACATAGAGGTAGCCTCGCGCCGCCCCGACGGCATACGCGGCAATCGTCATCCCCTCCAGCAGGGCGAACGGATCATCCTCGGCAATGAAGCGGTCGATGTAGGCGCCCGGGTCCCCTTCGTCGAGGTTCGCCACGACGTACTTCGTCGGTGCGTCACTGGCCGCTGCGGCCCGCCACTTGACGCCGGTCGGAAAGCCGGCGCCGCCGCGTCCCCGCAGCTCCGAGCGTTCGATCTGGCCGATGGTTGCCTCTGGTCCGCTGGCCATCGACTGCTGCAGCCCGGCCAGGCCGCCCCCCCGAACGTAGGCGTCCAGCGCATGCGCTCCCCCGGCGACGATCCGCTCGAGGACCACCGCCGTGCGCGACTTGACGACCATCCGCGGCCGCGAGCGATCGGCCCCCGTCGCCGGGGCCGCGTAGCACTTGCCCAGGCAATAGACCCGCGGCAATTGACCTTCGGCCCGCCGCCAATCTTCTAAATTGGCGTGCCGCGCCGCGAAGCAAGCCGTCCCCTGACAGACCGCCTGCGACAAGTCGGCATCCGCCAGCGAATAGAACGACTGGACGTCCGCCACGTCACCTGCTCTGGCCACGAATTCCCCCTTCCGCTGATTCCTTTCGTCCTAGTGCCAGCATGACGCACACTCCTTGTTTGACCAAAGCCCCGGTCCAATGGCAATCAGGAAGCCCCGAATTCGCGAGTCCCCCGGCGGGGACTTGAGCGGGCAAGTCACTGCGGACGAACATTGACCTCGATCCGAACGCAGCCGACTCCCGCGATCTTGACGGCCATCGCCACCACCAGTTGTTTCAAATAAAACGTGGTCACCGTCCCGCTCACGACCAGATGCCCATCCCGGCAGTCACAGCGGAGTTGCCGCAGGGACCAATAGGGACTGCTGAGGAATTCGCGCTCGAGCATCGCCACGCTCGCCGGCGGGATGGAGGGGGCTTGGTCAATTTCTGCGCAGGAGGATGACATGGGTTGCTCCATCAAAGGAGTATGCGGGGGAATCGGACCGGGGACGAGCGCCGTCCCAGAGACAGTCTGCTTCCATCAGGAAGAGGGTCCGTCACGAACCACAGCAGACGATCAATCGATGCGACAAGAATTACTTTCAGGCCCTGTTCACGAGCCTCGAGCAGCACCTGCCGCGATTTGTGCCCGTCGCGAGCACCAGATTATCGCCAACTTGATCTACGTACGAGGAGATGTCAATATCAGATTTTTTTCTGCCCGCTGGAAATATGCGCCATGGCATCCGAGTCCCCTTCGCCGTTTGAGCGCTATCAGGAATTGCAGCGCTACGTGAGCTGGACGCCTGAAGATGCCGACCGCGTCTGGGCGATCGGGCCCCTCGTCGCTCCCCATTTTGCAGCGCTGGTCGATGACTTCTATGCCGAGATCAAACGGCACCCGGATGCCCTCAAGGTCATTACCGGCGGCGAGGAGCAAATCGCCCGACTGAAGAAAATGCTCGTCCGCTGGCTGGAGGAGCTCGTCTCCGGCACTTACGACCGGGACTACGTCGAACGCCGCTGGGCAGTCGGCTTTCGCCATGTCGAGATCGGGCTGAACCAGGTTTATACGAATGCCGCCCTGTCGCGGCTGCGGCGGGGGCTGCTGCTGGCGCTGCAATCCGGCTGGGCCGGCAGCGTCCAGGATCTGATGTCCAGCCGGGGATCGCTCAATACGCTGCTCGATCTCGACCTGGCGATCATCGAGGACGCCTATCAGACCGAGTTCCAGCGGCGGCAGGCGGAAGCCGAGCGGCGGGCGGCGACGATTCTGGCGCGGCAGCGCGCCGAAGGGGAAATCGCCCGTCTCCATCGCGAGGTCGCGCTCGGCCAGGAGCGCTACCAGGCGCTCTTTGAGAGTACGCTCGATGGACTCTTGATCCTCGACAACGAGCGGCAGATCGTGGACTGCAATCCCGCGGCAGGGGCCAACCTCGGATACGAGCCGGCAATGCTTCGCGGCATAAAGCTCGAGGCGCTCGTTGCTGCGGACGAGGGACGGGAGAAAGATTTGTGGCCCTCTTTCTTCGGCGTTGGAAAACAGGTTGGCGAATGCCGCCTGTTGCGCCGGGAGGGGACGAGCATCGACGCGGAATATCGGGCCGTCGAGAACATGGCGCCGGGGCTGCACCTGCTCTCCATTCACGACATTACCGCCCGCAAGCGGGCCGAAGCGCGGATGCGGCAGTCGGAGCGGCTGGCGGCCGTGGGGGAAACGATGGCGGGGCTGGTCCACGAGAGCCGTAACGCCCTCCAGCGGAGCAAAGCCTGCCTGGAGATGCTGGCCCTGGAGGTCGAGGATCGCCCCGAAGCGCTGAGCCTGGTGGCCCGCGCGCAGCGCGCCCAGGACGACCTGCACCGGTTGTACGAGGAAGTGCGGCAGTGGGCCGCGCCGCTGAACTTGAGCCGCCAGCGGTGCGACCTCAAGGAACTGTGGACGGAAGTGTGGACTTACGTCCGGCAGGCGCGCCCCGAGCGCGCGGCGCGCCTCAGCGAACAGGTCACATGCGACACGTCCTGCGAAGTGGATGGTTTCGCCATGTCCCAGGTGTTTCGCAACATCTTCGAGAACGCCGTCGAAGCTTCCCCCGAGCAGGGGGAGGTCACAATCCGCTGCTCGGACGCGCGCAGCAACAACGGGAACGAGATTTGCATCACCATCACCGACCAAGGCCGCGGGCTCACCGCCGAGCAGCAAGCCCGCATCTTTGAGCCCTTTTTTACGACGAAAGCGAAAGGAACGGGTCTGGGGATGGCCATTGTCCAGCGTATCGTTCATTCGCACGGTGGTACCATTTCCGCGCGCTCCTCTGGGGGCGCCCAGATCGAGATCACCCTTCCGCGAGGCGCCCCATGACCCAGGAATTGCGGATTGTTGTGGCCGACGACGAAGCCGACATGCGGGACTTCTTCGAGAAGGTGCTCCCCCGCTACGGCCACCAGGTCGTGGCCGTTGCTGAGAACGGGGCGCAGCTCGTCGAGCACTGCCGCCAGCTTCAGCCCGACCTGGTGATCACCGACATCAAGATGCCCGAACTCGACGGCATCGAGGCCTCGCGGCAGATTTGTCAGGAACGCCCGGTCCCCGTGATTCTGGTTTCGGCCTACCATGACCCGGGGCTGATCGAGCGGGCCGCCGGCGACCACGTGCTGGCCTACCTCGTCAAGCCGGTCGGCATTGCCGACTTGCAGCCGGCGATCTCGATTGCCGTCCGCCGGTTCGAGGAATCGCAATCGCTGAAGCGGGAAAACCAGGATCTCAGGCAGACGCTCGCCGACCGCAAAACCATCGAGCAGGCCAAAGGGCTCCTCATGAAAGCCGCCGGGATCGACGAGAAAGATGCCTTCCACCGGCTGCAGGCGCTGGCCTCCGAGCGGAACCTCAAGCTCATCGACGCCGCCTACAGCGTGCTGGCGGTGGAGAAGGCCTTCGCGCCGGGGAAGT
>DATKDU010000268.1:0-15349 GCA_035512595.1 Pirellulaceae bacterium | reverse complement strand
TGATCACGTATTCGGGGCACAACAATGCGGTCCGCGGCGTAATGTTCCATCCCGACGGCGCTCAGGTTTATTCCGGGGGAAGCGACAACAAGATCCATCGTTGGAAGATCGCTGACGCTGCCAAAGCGGCCGAAGTCGGGTTCGGCGGCGAACTCTACAAGCTGGCGCCCGGCGGCGAGTTCTTCTTCACCGCCTCCGCCGAGCAGAAGGTCCGGCAGTTCAAGGCTGCGGACCAGGCGCAGGTCCGCGAGTTCGCCGGGGCCAAGGACTGGGTCCTCAGTTCCGCGGTCCATCTTGGGGCCAAGCGCGTGGCCGCCGGCTCGTTCGATGGCGAGGTGAAGGTCTGGAACCTCGATGATGGTGCTGTTGTGACGAGCTTCTTCGCAGCCCCGGGATATACGATGCCGAAATGAGGAACGACGTCATCCCCAGATCGCGCTGATTTCGCAGACGAATTTACGGACCAGTCTCGCAAGGCATTTTCCTTTTCTGCGTTATCGGCGGAATCTGCGGATGACTCTCCTGCGGTCCTCCTTCGACTGCGGTCCCTTGTATCTCCGGCCAGATCAGCCGGGCGCGGTGGAACAGACTCCATTTGTTCGGCGCTCCCTCGCGCCGCGGCTGGAAGTAGACGACGTAAGCGTCGTCCGCCAACGGATGCCGGCCGAGTGCCCAACGATGCCCGGACCCCAATTCGCGGAAATAGAGAAAGTCATCGTCTGGCTTGGCCATCATCGTCGGCTCTTCTAGCTGGAGCGTGATTATGTGCCGCCGATCGTTTCGCACGTAATCCGCAACGGCCAATCCGCCAAAGACATAGTGCCGGCCGCCGCTGCCGACGAGTCCATAGCCGGCGTGCTCCATCCGGCCGACGACCGGCTCATCCGGATCCTCGATTGGCGGAGCCGCCGGTTCCTGGGCAACCGCTGACGCTAACCCCGCCAACAGCATGACGGTAAATATTCCCATTAGCCTCGATAGATCGCTCATCGCGGAGTCTCCCATAGCGTGGAATGGCAATCCGTGTACGCTAGTTGCCTCGCTGCGACGGTTCAAGCCAGGCGGCAACCACCATCTTGCCTCCCCCAGGTCGGCTAGAGTAAGTTTCCGCTTGCCCGCACCAGCCAACCGCCAGCCCCCCGCCAGAGCCATGCTCGACTTGCACGACAAGATTCAGGAAGCCGTCGCCGCCATTCGCGGCCAGTGGAGCCGCACGCCGCACGCCGGCATCATCCTCGGCACGGGGCTCAAAAACTTCGCCGAGCACATCGAGATCGAAACGGCGATCGAGTACGACGACATCCCTCACTTCCCCAAGGCCACCGCCACCAGCCACGGCAATCGGCTCGTCTGCGGCACGATCGGCGGCCTGCCGGTCGTCGCCATGGAAGGGCGGTTTCACATGTACGAAGGGTATCCGCTCAAGCAAATCACGCTGCCGGTAAGGGTGATGAAAGCCCTCGGCGCTCGCCTCTTGGTGATCACCAACGCCTGCGGCGGCATGAATCCGTATTACCGCTGCGGCGAAATCATGGTCATCGACGATCACATCAACCTGATGGGGGACAACCCGCTGATCGGGATCAACGACGACCGGCTCGGCCCGCGGTTCCCCGACATGTGCCAGCCCTACGATCGCGGCCTCATCGAGCGGGCGCTGGAAATCGCCCGCCAGGAAAACTTCGCAGCGCACCAGGGGGTGTTCGTCGCCGTCGCCGGCCCGAATCTCGAAACGCGGGCCGAGTACCGCTTCCTGCGGCAGATCGGGGCCGACGTCGTCGGCATGTCTACCGTCCCCGAAGTGCTGGTCGCCGTTCACTGCGGCCTGAAGGTGCTGGGGCTGTCGGTCGTCACCGACATGTGCTTTCCCGACGCGCTCGAGCCGGCCGACGTCCCCAAGATCATCGCCACCGCCAATGCCGCCGAGCCCAAGCTGCGGAAGCTGATCCTGGGCGTGCTGGCGGGGGAAAAGCCGTAGCACGCCGGCCCAACATGAATCCATCGCTGGTGTCTGAAGCGGTCCAGGCCATCGGCCGGTACTACGGCGGCCAGCCGCGCGTCGGATTGATTCTCGGCACGGGACTGGGAAGGCTGGTGTCGGAACTGCGCGTCGCGGCGGAAATCCCCTACGCGAAAATTCCGTACTTCCCGCGGAGCACGGCGATGGCCCACAAGGGGGACTTGCTGTGCGGCAGCTTCGGCAGAACGCAGGTCGTCGTCATGGCCGGCCGCTGCCACTTGTATGAAGGCTATTCGGCGGAGGACCTGACGCTGCCGGTACACGTGCTCCATGCGCTGGGGGTCGAGCTGCTCATCGTGACCAACGCGGCGGGGGGCCTGAATCCGTCGTATCAAGTCGGCGACGTGATGGTGCTGGCCGATCATATCAACCTGATGTTTCCGCGGCGAGCAAGCCCTCCGAGTGCCGGGGACGGAGTCCGTATGCCGGCTCCTTACGACACGGCACTGATCGAGCGGTCGCTGGCCATTGCCCGCCAGCAAAAATTTCCTTTGCGGTGCGGCGTTTACGTCGGCGTCAAGGGGCCCAATTACGAGACGCGGGCCGAGTACCGGGCCTTTCGCAAGCTGGGAGGGGACGTGGTGGGGATGAGCACGATCCCGGAGGTGCTCTGCGCCCGAGCGCTGGGCATGCGCGTGCTGGCGCTGTCCACGGTCACCAACATCGCCCGCGAGGGCGCGCCGCAGGTCGTCACCCCGGCCGAAGTGGTGGCCATGGCGGGCCGGGCCGAGCCGAAAGTGCGGCAATTGGTGACGGGCATCGTCGCCGGCTGCACCTGACGCCGGTGTGCCAGATTGTCCGGCGCCCCCCAATTGATCGAACGCATTGCCAGTCCACCATTTAGCACGTATTTGCACGATTCTCAGTTACTTGTCGCCTGCCCGGTTTCATGTGCTAGAATTGCTGACCCGATCGCAGCAGCGGTTGCGAAAGTTTAACGTTTAAGGGGATTCCACCACCTAGCAAAACTGCAAAAGACGGGTTAAGATTGCCGTTTGGTGGATGGTGTCCTCGATTTACTTCAGGAGAAACAGGAAATGCGGCGATTCACGATGATCCTCGGATGTGCCCTGGTTGCGTTCAGCGCCACGTTGGTCTCGGCTCAGGAGCAGAAGCCTGCCCAAGCCCCGGCCCAGAAGGCGGTTCAGGCTCCGGTGCAAGCGCCGGTGCAAAAGGTCTCCCCGGCCCAGAAGCCGGTGCAGGCTCCCATGCAGAAGGCCGTGCAGGCCCCGACCCAGAAGCCGATTCAGTCGCCCGTCCAAAAGGGCGGCGATGTGAAGATGGCCCGTGCCGGGTTCTTCGGCCGCGCCCGCTAAGCGAGGTGCTGCCGGCCAGCGGCCGGGCGAACCACAGATCAACCAACACCCTTGTGCCATACTCTGGCAGAGGGTGTTTTTTTGTTCCCTAAGTGCCCGCGGCCGCGGCAGCGGATTAGTTTGAGTGTACGCCTCTCGCGGGCGGCCGCGGTTTTCGTCACGGTGGACGGATCGTGCGCTCGATGACATTGGCACCCTGATTGCTGCCGCTCTTTCCCACCTCCCGAGGAATTCTCCATGCACGCCACCCTCTCGGCTATCGCCCTGGTCATCACGCTGACCTCCCAAGGGCCCATCGCCAAAAAAGAGATCGACTACCAGAAGCAAGCGTACAAGCAGTGGTGGGGCAGCGACCTGGTGCTGACGCTCGACGATCTGCCGCTGGAGGGGAAGGTCCCAGGCTTCCGCGTTCCGTACGCGGGTCACGACTATCCCGACAAAGGGGGGGGCACGGTGTCCGCCATGCGAAAGTACGACATGGCGTTTCATCGGGGGCAAATGCTGGCGACGGAGTACGAACGGCGCGACGTCGGCGCCCATCGCGGCGCACGCTTTGGTGACGACTCTGGGCCGCGGCGCGGGCTGTTCGGCCTGGGCCGCTTCCGCGGACCGCGCACGCCGAGTTGGTACGGCCATTGCAACGGCTGGACCGCCGCCGCGATGCGCCACGCCGAGCCGCAGCACAGCGTGACCCGCAACGGCGTCGTCTTCACTCCGGCGGACATCAAGGGAATGCTGGCCGAAATCTACATGTACACCGACACCGAGTTCCTCGGCGGTGAAGACGCCGCCATCAACCCCGGCATTTTTCACATCTCGCTCACCAACTGGCTGGGCCGCGGCGAGCACCCCGTCGGCATGGATACCGCTGTCGGCGAGGTGGTGATCAATTACCCAATCTACACCTACGGCTCCACGGTCAAGAAGCTGTCCGACCGGCAATCCGAGGTGAAGGTGTCGATCCGCTACCGCATGAACACCCCGCAGGAGCACAATAAAGGCCCCGATGCCAATCAGACGATGTATTTCCACTACACTCTGGATACGAACGACAAGGGAGAGATCATCGGCGGCAACTATTACGGCGACAGCGCGCGGATCGACATGCTGTGGGCGCCCCTCCAGCCGATCCAGGGAGGCAAGAAGGGGAACGAGCGGGGCAATCCGCACGTCAACGTGAAGGAAGTTCTCGCCATCTGGCGCGAATCGGTTTCAGAGGACCTTCGTAACAAGTGGCTGAACATCGACCCGACCGAAGAGGACCGCATCTTGACGGACGAGGACAAGGCCCAACTCGCCGCAGAGGCCGAAGCCGCCGAGAAGGAAGCGGCGGAAAAACTGGCGGCCGAGAAGGCCAGACGCGAATCGACCGCCGCGGCAGGTAGCGGCAGCGAAGCGGGCGATTCGGCCAGTCCGGCGTCACCGCCGCGGCCAACTCCCGATGAGCCGGACGAGCAGTAGCCCTACCGGCTACTGACGATCTGGCTGTCCCGATATCCCAGCCGGCAAGCCTTGGCATACACCGACTTGCCGGCCGGCACTTCGATCGGCCCCGTGTAGAGCAGCCAGCGCTCACGCGGGGCGGCGGCAGCATTCTTGGCAGCATTCCCTTTCTTCCCCTTGGCTGCCGGTGCTTCCCGCAGGCGGTCGCCCGGGTCAGCAATGCGATACGCAATCGAGGCCCCTTCGGTCGCGCAGGCGATCGTCGTTTTGCCGCCGCTGGTGGCAATGGTCGGATCGGCGGTAAGCGACCACTTGCCGCCGGGGCGGACCCGCTCCATCAACTCGGCCTCGGGAATCAGCCCCAGATCTCCGGTCTCCTCGCGCCACTTTTCATGTGCCGCTCGCAGCCGGGCCAACTCGCCGGCGTATTTCGGATCGCCGGCCAGGTTGTGGATCTCGTGCGGGTCGTTGTCGGTGTCGTACAGTTCCTCGACCGGCTTGGCCGGCTCGAAAAAGATTTTTTGGGGGCCGACAAGCTTGTCCTCCGCCGCCAGGCGTCGCCACTGGCGCATCGTCGGCATTTCATCCATGTACGTGATTGGCTGAGCGTACGGCAGGTCGGGGCGGTAGTTGCGGATGTACTTGAACCGCTTGTCGCGCACCGCGCGGATGATGTCGAGCGTCTCATCCATCCGGTCGCGGGCCGCATAGATGTACTCGCGATCGGGTGCTCGCTCGTCCCCAAAAAACACCTGCCCCTGCAAGTGCTCGGGCCGCTCGATGCCGGCCAGGGCGAGCATCGTCGGCGCGAAGTCCAAGAAGCAGACCAGATCGTCGCGCACGCTCCCCGGCTCAATCTTCCCCGGCCAGCGGACGATCAGCGGCACGTGAATGCCGCTGTCGTAGATCCAGCGTTTGCCCCGCGGCAATCCGCGTCCGTGATCTCCCCAGCAGAAGACGACCGTGCTGTCGGCCAGGCCGTCCTCTTCGAGGTCCTTCAGAATCTGTCCGACGCGGCGATCGGTCCAGGTGAGGTTGTCGTAATAGTTGGCCATGTCGCGGCGGACGATGGGCGTGTCGGGATAGTACGGCGGCAGGACGGCCTTGGCCGGATCATGCAGCTCGTGCGGGGCCAGCGAATCGCGGCGCTGCTGGAGCTGCGCCTCGGGAGCCCGGATTTGGCTCTCGTGCGTCGTGGTGAGGTTGATGACCGCAAAAAAGGGGGTCTCCTTCGTCGGCCGATTTCGCCAATGAGCTCCGCCCCGATTGTCGTCCCACGCCGTCAGCGGCGCGTCGAAGTTGTAGTCGGTCTTGCTGTCGTTGGTGCAGTAGTACCCGGCGGCGCGCAGATACTCCGTAAAGCACTTCACATGGGCCGGCGGCACTCCCTTGCAGCGCATGAAGTGCGTGCCGATTGTCGTAGGGTGCATGCCGGTGATCAGTCCGCTGCGGGACGGAGCGCAGACGCCGGCATGCGTAAACGCCCGCGTGAACCGGCAGCCCTCCTTCGCCAGCGCGTCCATATTGGGCGTCACGGCATATTCATCGCCGTAGCAGCCGAGGTCGGCACTAATGTCCTCCAGGCTGATCCAGAGGATGTTGGGGCGCTCGGCAGCACTCGAGCCTGCGGCGAGTATCGCCAGACAAACGAGCACGAGCAGGCAAACGAGGGGACGTCGGCAGTCGAGGTTGATCTTCATGGCGTCACGAATCCTCCGCACAAGACTTAATTCATCGTCCGATCACCTTTGTGAGTCGGCGCAAAGATTGCTGCGACAGGGACTTCGGATCAACGAGGAGCAAACCCCTCTCCCGATCCCACAAGAGTTTACTCGGGCCCGCTCCCCCTGGGGACTGGCCGAGCGACGGCGCGCGTCTCACGCCGGTGATAAGCGATTTGGTGAGTTTTTTCAGCCCCGAAACGTCACTTAACCATTTGTTCAGTATAGGGTTAGCGAAACGGGGCGATTTTCCTTTAATAAGCGCTTTTCCCGTCCTGATCCCGTTCCGCGTCTTGCGGGGGACTTTGCGCGGATCGTGAGCAATCCGCCAAACGCGCCCGGCGAGCCGCGAATCATCAGATTGTGTCTTTGTGTTCATTAGTGGTTTAGTTGACAGTCATGGTGGGAGTGTGTCAAACGTCGCGCTCGCGGTTCCCCGCGGCAAAGCGGAGCGGCATCGGAACTTCCGGCCTGGCAGCGCGCACCACTACCGCTCATTATTAGACGCTTGGGCGTTGACACCTTTGGTCACTTGAGTCGAAAAATAGGAAAGTTTTTCAGCGGGAGCGTGAAGGGCGAATGCCCGGTTGAAACGTCATGTCGTCCCCAAGATCGTCGGCTCGGCCTCTCGGCCGTCAAGGCCTGACGAGCACGTCGTCGAGGATCTCGACGGCCAAACCTGGCATTCCACGCCAGCGGTGGTCGTTTGTGACAACTAATGCCGCGCCGGCGATTTGTGCGGTGGCCAGATGGAGCGCATCAGGCGTGCGCATCGCCGGATTCTGTGCCCGCAGATTGGCCGCTGCACGGAGGATGGCGTCATCGATGGGAATCAAATCGATTCCGGGCGGCTGCAACGCCTTCTCGAAATCGGCAACGAGCGAGGCATCACCGGTCCGAAGAGGGAGGACAAGACACTCAAGCAGCGCCAGGTGACTGCTGATGACAACGACTTGCTGCGCGTGCTGCGCGACCCAGAGCGGAGTCAATAACGAGGCATAACGCGGATGCCGCTCAACGCTATAGATGATCGCCTGCGCATCAACGTACACCGTTCCCGCTGCTGGCAGCGCTAGCGATCCCAAGCGTCCCGCTCCTCTTGAAACTGACGGTCCAATTCTTCCCAACTAGCGGCGCTGCGCGGGCCGGGGGGCAACGATTGCAGGAAGTCCAGCAGCGATCCTGGCCGCTGTTCCGCCTTGTGCGTGGCGGGAATGACGATCACCTGGACGGTTTGCCCTTCCGACAGATCCGGCGAAGCGACTTCGATTCTATGGCCGGGCAATACGGTCGTTGTGAATTGAATGGCTTGGCTCATGTGGGCACCCTCCTACTCTCAAGTCTACCTTGAAAGGATGGCGAGGTTAATTCGTGCGCGAGAGGGAACCACGACGCAGACGAAGGTCACGAGTGGGAGCCACGGTCGCCTGTGGAAAAGGAAGTTCGTCACGTTCAACTCGCTTTCGTGTATTTTGTGTTTTTCCTTGCTTCCATCGAACGGATTGCTTCGATCGCAATCGAAATGCCCAAATGTGACTGACCGCCTCGCGTTGGGCGCCAGGGGGGCAATCGATCGTCAAGGTCGCTTTGACTGGGGCCACGACGGATCGACCGAGAGGTTGAGGGAATACAGGGTGGCGGTCATGACCCCCTTCCACGGGCAAACGAGATACGACCAAACTCCCTCACCCGCTCCCGAATCGCCGGCTCGACCGGCAATCGCTCCATGCTCGAAGCACCGTAGAAACCAACGATCCCTTCCGTGTGGTCGAGGATGTACTGGGCGTCGGCGGGCTCGGCAATCGGGCCGCCGTGGCAGAGGACGAGAACGTCCTTGTTCACTCGCTTGGCCGCGTCGTGGAGCGCCTGGACGCGCTGGGCGGATTGTTCGAGGGTGAGTGCCGTGGAAGCGCCGATCGAGCCCTTGGTCGTGAGCCCCATGTGGGGGATGAGAATGTCCGCGCCGGCCTTGGCCATTGCCGCCGCCTCCTCCTCGTTGAAGCAGTACGGCGTGGTGAGTAGCCCCAGCTCGTGCGCCTGGCGGATCATTTCCACCTCCAGGCCGAAGCCCATCTCGGTTTCTTCCAGGTTCTGGCGGAACGTGCCGTCGATCAGGCCGACCGTCGGAAAATTCTGCACCCCCGAGAAGCCCGCTTCATCGACCTGCTTGAGAAACAGCTTCATCAAGCGAAACGGATCGGTGCCGCAGACGCCGGCCAGCACGGGCGTGTGCTTCACGACCGGCAGCACTTCGCTGGCCATCTCCATGACGATCGCGTTGGCGTCGCCATAAGGCATCAGCCCGGCCAGTGAACCGCGGCCTCCCATGCGGAAGCGGCCCGAGTTGTAGATCACCAAAAGGTCAATGCCGCCGGCTTCGGACATCTTGGCGGAAATGCCGGTGCCAGCGCCGCCGCCGATGATCGGTTGTCCGGCGGCAACTTTGGCGCGAAGTTTGGCAAGAACGATTTCGCGTTGAAAAATGGCCATGAATGTAAACTGGCGTTAGTACATGTCCAGGACATGCTCGCCGCCGTGCCACGGATCGCCAACCAGACGCTGGCTCTTGGGATCGACGACGAAATCGAGAAGCTCCAGCGGAACTTGTCCGATGAGGACGGGAACTCCATCGGGCACCTCGGTCACGTCGAGCGTACAGTCTCGCCCTTGGATGGTGAGTCTTACGGCGGCGTACGTGTCGGATAGAGACGGTCCCTTGCTGGTCATTACAGGGCGCGTGGACATTTTGGTCAGACCTAGCTGCTGGATCAGCGAGGTCGGCAGTGCGAGAGACCGCGCTCCAGTGTCAACCAGTGCTTCAGCGACTGCTGCGCGACGGACCTGATCGTCTCGCAGCTTCCCCTCGCGGACGTCGAGCAGGTCCTTCAGATTCTCAACGGTAACCGGCGTGATGACTCGTCCCATGGCGTGAGTGGGTTGATTCGACTGGGCTTGAATATTTGGTTGCGCGATCATGACGAATCCCTCCGAAGTGAAGCTGGCCTCACTTCCATTGTAGGCAAACTACGTTTGGCGTGCCGTAGCGGACATTAGCGCCACAAGCTTCTTCGCCGCAGCCACCGCAAACGCCTCGTCGTTGATGTGATTGTCCATCTCGATCAGCTCGGCGCTGCCGTGGCTGACGCGGATGGCGTTGTAGAGCGCGTTCCGCGCGGACGGGTCGTCGAACGATTTGCCGTCGGCATCGATGGCGGAGACGCCGCGCAAGGGGAGCATGATTGCCGTCGGGCCTTGGGCCGCGGCCACCTTGCGGCCGATCTCCTCGCCGAGCCTGGCGTTTTCCTCGGGCGTCGTCCGCATGAGCGTCACGGTCGGGTTGTGCTGGTGGAACTTGCGGTGCTTGAACTTTTCGGGGACGGTCTCCGGCGGGCCAAAGTTGACCATGTCGAGTGCCCCGACCGAGACGACCTGTGGAATGCCGCACTGGCCGGCAGCCGTCAATCGCGTCGGGCCGGCGGATAGCACCCCGCCGACCAGCTCGTCGGCCAACTCCGTCGTGGTGATGTCGAGGACGCCGGCAATCAGCCCGTCGCGGATCAGCGACTCCATTGCCTGGCCGCCGTTGCCCGTGGCGTGGAAGACGAGCACCTCGTAGCCATTTTCTTCGAGCAGTTGACGGGCCCGCTGCACGCAGGGGGTCGTGACGCCGAACATCGTCGCGGCAATCAGGGGCTTGTCTGATTGCGGATTGCGGATTGCGGATTGCGGATTGCGCACCATGCCGGCCATTGCAGCCGCCGCCTCGGAGAGAATCTTGCGGCTGATCCGGTTAATGCCGGCGATATCGACCACCGAATTGAGCATGAAGATGTCTTTGTCGCCGACGTACTGCCGCGTCTGCCCCGAAGCCATCGTGCTGACCATCACCTTGGGGACACCGAGCGGCAGGGTCCGCATGGCGGTGGTGCCGATCGTCGTGCCGGCCGAACCGCCAAGCGCAATGACGCCGTCAACCTGGCCCGCCGCATGCGCCAGGCGGATGATCTCGGCGGCGCCCTTCGCTGCGGCAGTGATCGCCGTGCCGCGGTCGTTCTTGGCGACGATCTCAGCCAGCGTCGTGCCGGCGGCAACAAACACCTGTTCGCGCGAAATATCGGCGATGGCCGGCTTACCGAGCGCGCCGGTATCCACCAGCGTCACCGCGATTCCCGCATCGCGCAGACAATCGCGGACGAAGTTGGCTTCGGGGCCTTTGGTGTCGAGCGTGCAGAGGAGATAGACCGGCATCGATTCATCGCCTTGTGAATTCCCAAAACCCATTAGTACCGCGCCAAATCCTTCTTCGACCGATCCGGATGGAGCACGGCAAGCGTCTCCTCCGCCTTGAGCGTCATCATCCGCAAGTCGCTGCCGACGGCGAGGAATTGCATCCCCTGCTCGGCGCGGCGGCGGGCGTCGTGCGGGTCCATGGCGTGAATGCCGGTGGGGCATTTGACCTTCTTGCCGGCGGCAATCACCTTCTGGATCGCTTCCTCGTGTGCTTCGGGCGTGGGGAAAGTGCCGTCCGCCATCCGCATCTGAAACTTTAGGTCGTTGGGGCCGATGAAGATCGCGTCCACGCCCGGGAGGCTGTAGATCGCCTCGGCATTGGCCACGCCGCGCGGGCTTTCCGTTTGCAGCACGACCAGGATGTTGTCGTTGGCCTGCTGGTAATATTCACCGGCGCCGGTGCCAAAGTTTATGGCGTGCATGCCGCCGCCGACGCTGCGATTGCCGACCGGCGGGTAATAGGCCGCGGCAATCGCGGCCTTGGCCTGCTCGACCGTATCGACCATCGGCACCACGATTCCCATCGCGCCGCCGTCGAGCACCCGCTTGATCAGGTGGTGATTTCCCTCGGGCACACGGGCCAGCGGCACGCAGCCGGCATCGGCCACGGCGGCAAAGATCATTGCCGCCTGCGACCAGTCGATGGCCGAGTGCTCGATGTCGAGGGTCAGCCAGTCGAAGCCCATGCGAGCCAGAACGCGGGTGGCATACAGATCGCCGAGCGAGAGCCAGGTGCCGTAGCTGACCTCGCCGCGATGGAGTTTTTGTTTGACGTAGTTGGGCTTCATGAGGGTTTAGGGTTCAGGGTTCAGGGTTCAGGGTTCAGGTCGTAGGTCGGAGGATCGTCGAATGCGGATTGGCATTGTAGAAATATGATTCCCCTAGCGGATTTTGTGCGGCATTTCTAGGTGTTTTCTCGCCATCGCCAAAGTAGTTGACACCCCACTTGAAACCGCTAAGCTAGGGGCAATTCAAAGTCGCACCCGCCGGGGCTGAATCCGACGGGTGCTGACACCACCTGACCCTTTACAAGCGAGGTGATGCCGTGCGTGATTCTATTCCGCTGCCGCGCGTCCGCAAACCAGCCAGTGCCAAGAAGCCGGACTTCCGCCGGTCGATGGGGCTGCACCCGGACTTCCCCCTCTTTCCGCACGGTGACCCCGAGCGGCCCGAGCGGCTCCGCTGGTGCAAGAAGGTCAAAGGCCAGCTCAAATACTTCGGCCGGGTTTCCACCGATCCCAAAGGCGTCAAGGCGCTCGAGCAATGGCTCCGCGATAAAGACGACCTGATTGCCGGGCGGGTTCCGCGGGCGAAGTTGGGCGGGCTCACCGTGGCCGATCTGTGCAACAAGTTCCTGACCGCCAAGCGGCACAAGGTCGATGCCCGTGAGATCACGCCGCGGACCTGGGACAACTACAAGTTCACGACCGACCGCATCGTGGCGGCGTTCGGTAAAGACAGGCCCGTGTCTGATTTGGGGCCGCAGGACTTTCAACTCCTGCGGTCTGATCTAGCCAAGACGCAAGGGCCGCTGGCGCTCCTCAACTACGTGCAGCGCGTCCGCACGGTGTTCAAGTTTGGACTCGACAACGGGCTGATCGAACGGCCGATTGTGTTCGGCTCCGAGTTCAAGGGACCAAACAAGAAGGTGCTGCGGCTCCACAAGGCGCGGCAGGAATCGGAACACGGCAAGAAGCTGTTTACCGCGGCCGACGTGCGGAAGATGATTGCCGCTGCCAATCCCAAGCTGCGGGCGATGATCTACTTGGCGGTCAATTGCGGATTCGGCAATCGTGACTGCGGCTCGCTCCCGTTGTCGGCTCTGGACCTTGAAGGCGGATGGATCGACTACGCCAGACCGAAAACTGGAGTCAACCGTCGCTGCCCTTTGTGGCAAGAGACTGTTGCGGCGCTCAGCAAAGTCCTGGGGGAGCGGAAGGCTCCCAAGAATCCCGAAGACGCCGGGCTGGTATTCCTCACGTCAGCCGGCGAGTCATACGTCAAGCACAGGTCGTTCGATCCCATCGCCAAGCAGTTTCGCGACCTGGTCGATCGACTCGGGCTGCACCGGCACGGCCGGGCGTTCTACACGCTGCGGCACACGCACAGGACGGCGGCCGACGAATCGAGGGATCAACCGGCGTGCGATTACATCATGGGCCACGGCCGCGACGACATGGCCAGCGTCTACCGCGAGCGGATCGACGACGCCCGGCTGGAGAAAGTCGTCGAGCACGTGCGGAAATGGGCGTTCGGGAAGCCGGTCAAGGCCAAGCAGGCGAAGGGGAAGGGGAAGGCGGTGCAACATGGATAACGACCGCAAACAGTTCCGGGAGATGCTGCTCAAAGCCGCCGACAATCCGAAGATCCGGGGACAAAAGTCGCTTGTCCTGACCGGGGCGCGTGACGAGGTGACCGGCCTTCCCCTGGTCGAGGCGCATGATACGGCCACGGTGCTCAGGTCGATTGCGTCAAGCGATATATGCCAACCGCACGCTGTCTACCTGGGCGGCGGCAAGATCCAGATCGGCGACGAGATGGTGGTACTGACCCTCACGCAGGCCGAGGCGCTGGAAGTTTTGATCGACCTCGGCGGAGCCTGCTCCAAGCGACAACTGCAAGAAGGACGTGGTGATGAGTACGCACCGCGGCGACTGCGAGAAATCGTGAAGCAATATCCGCTGGTGAGAAGGGGACGATACATCAAAACGCCCGGCCGCAAAGGACAAGGGGGCTACACCACGACGATCCGCAGGCCATGGCGGCCCTGAAAATCGCCCCTTTGCGCCCCTTATTTTCTCCGCTCGCGACTATCTAATTGCGAGCATGGCTACGACATCCACCATCCCCCTCGCCGATCTAGCGAGTCAGTTGCCGCCGCCGGAAGCGATCCGGGCGCGGCTCGACCAGCTCGAACGCGAGCGCCTCGCCATGCTCGCATTGCTGCGAGCCGCAAATCGCGTCCGAAAAGCGATTCTCGACGACGTCGCCGCCGCAACCGCACCGAAGGAGGCGACGTCATGAGCAAGAAGCACTTCACCACCGGCCAGGCGGCCGAGGAGATCAGCGTCACGGACGAAAAAATTCGCGACTTGATCAAGGCCGGCGAGATCGCCGCGATCGACGTCAGCCTGCACGCCGGCGGCAAACCCAGGTGGAGGATCGCGGCCAGCGATTTGGAGGCGTTTCTGCTCCGCCGCCGGACGCAGCCGCCCGCCACAGCCCCCAAGCGGAAGAAGCGGCCCGCGCAGGTGACGGAGTACTACTAGATATGGATCGACCGGCCGTCGGCAGGAAGCCGGACAGAGACGGCCGGGCACTTGTGACACTTTTTCTTTGCGCCGACGCGCAAAGAAAAAGGCCAGCACTGACATGCTGGCCCCGATAACTCGCATCGCCGTCATAGCGACGCCTCTATTATACCGGCGGCCGCGGCGGCAAGAAAGGACCTGACTATGCCTGCCGCCCCCCACCGATCTAATGGCCATCCCCCGGCCGCCCCAGCGATGGAAGACGAGGGGCTGGACCCCGGCGAGATGCTGGCCGCGGAGGCCCCGGCCGCAAAACCGAGAATCAATCCCCGCCGGCGCCCGATCGAGCGCTTCGACGACGACGACGATCTTTTTACCGGCCCGCTGCCCACGAATACGACGCCGCTGCCTCCGCCCCCCGAGCCGCCGCCCAAGCCTCAGCCTCCTCCCCCGGCTGAAGAAGAACCGCCGCTGGCGGAGGGCGAGTTCGGGATGCCGCACGTGCGGAAGCTGCTCGGCCAGGACATCCAGATTGTCGATGACGATGATCCCAACGTCGGCAGCACCCCCGATGACGCCTTCGCCGAGGCCTTGAATCCGCATCGGGAGGTGACAATCGAAGAGCTCAGGTGGTGGGCGGAGAGCGAGGACGACCTGACGACTGATGACCGCCTCCATCTCGACCAGGTGATCGAGACATCACGCACCCACGCCAGCGACTACGGCAAGATCACCTACGAGCGAGCCGAGAGGCTGATCTGCGCCCTCGCCATCGAAGACGCGTGCAATAAGCTCCGCCATGAAGAAGAGAACGAGAAGCGGGCTGAGCAGCACGCCGCGGCCCAAAAATCGAAGGAGTACCGCGAGCGAGTTGCCAGGGCAGTCGGAAAGGAGCCCGACCCAGAAGACGTTCCGCTGCCGCCCAAGACGGCAATCGAAGTGCGCGAGGACAGAGCAGAGCAGGTGATCTGGGACGCGGTCATCAACCGGCGCGGCGGCCCGCAATTCGGCCAGGATGGCCGGGAAGTGCTGCCCGACCAGAGCGTGATTGACCGGACGCGAGCGATAGTCGAGAAACTGGAGGCCGACTTCGCTACCGTTTCGCTGGGCGAGTTGGCGGGAATGGACCTCTACCAAGAGTACCTGATCGAGGACTTCCTGGCGGCTGGCGAGAAGTGCGTGATGGCTGGCCCCAGCAAGCTGCTCAAGACCTCCCTGTTCTGCCACCTGGCGCTCTGTCTGGCGACCGGCCGGCCATTCTTGGGCCACGCGGTGCCGAAACGTCGTCGGGTGCTGTACTTCTCCGGC
>DATKDU010000267.1:0-8181 GCA_035512595.1 Pirellulaceae bacterium | reverse complement strand
GAACAGCGCCTGCTGCGGCACGGTCGTCTGCGGCCGGCGGGGGCTGCTCTGGTCGGGGCTGGCGATGTCGAACACGCGATAGAAGTTCGGCAGGTCCTGGCGGTCGATGAAACCGTAGACCGCGCGGCGGCGCGAGAACGGAGTCTTGGTCATCTCGACCGCGCGGCCGCTGATGGTCGAGTCGAGCTCGCCGCTGACGAACAGCAGCGAGTCGCGCATTGCCTCCAGCTCCAGCCGGCGGCGGTTCATCCGCCACAGCAGGCGGTTCTCGGGATCAATCGATTGCGGATTGCGGATTGCGGATTGCGGATTTGTATCCTCACCTCCGACCTCGGATCTCTGACCTCCGCCTCCTGAACCCTGAACCCTGAACTCTGAACCCCCGCCGCTGCCCTGTCGGTAAGTGCTGGAATTGACCATCCGCCGGTGCAGGTCCTTCAGCGACCAGCCGCTATCCAGCAGCCGCGTGGCGAGATGGTCGAGCAGCTCCGGGTGCGTCGGGGGCGCGGTGCGAATGCCGAAGTCGCTCGGCGAGAGCACCAGCGGCTCGCCGAAATGGTGCATCCAGATGCGATTCACGATCACCCGCCGCGTGAGCGGGTTGTCTGGCGATACGATCGATTGCGCGAGCGCGAGCCGGCCGCCATCGGCAAACGGCGGGCGCTGCTCGCCGCTGACAACCGCCGGCATTTGCCGCGGCACTTGCTCGCCCGGGCGGGCCGGATTGCCGCGAATGAAGACGACCGGCTGCGCGGGCTGCGGATTATCCACCAGGATCATGGCCCGCGGCGGCGCCACGGGCGAATTGGCGGTGAACGAGTCGATCTTCTTCTGGATTTCTCGTCGCTTCTGCCGCTCGTCGCGGGTGACAAAGTCGCCGATCTGCTCGCGGGAGATGTCGGTCGGCGAACCGGGTCCCAGCAGGATTTCTGCGAGCTGCCGCCATTCGGGGGTGAGCTTGCTCAGTGCTTCGTCATTCGCGCCGGCGGCTTTCCATTTGGCATACGCTTCGGAAAAGACCTGACCGTAGATTCGTGCGACCTCGAAGCGATTGGCGGGCATCTCCGCGGCAAAGGCGGCTTTGATGTGTGGATTCGCCTGTTGAGGACTGGTGCCGTCAGGGCGTGCCGCGAATTCCGCGATCGCATTCTTCGCCTTGTCGGCAAAGCCATCTCCCTCGATTGGCGAAAGTTCCGCCCACGGCCCAAGCGTCGCGTGCTCCGGCTTGGCTTCGCGGCCAAGGTAATCCCGCCACCGCTCGACCAGCCGCCGCCGCACGTCGCCGAGGTTCACCTTGAGAAAGGTAATCGCTCGCAGCAGGGGCGAGTTCCGCTCGCGGCCGGCCAGCGACAAAGCCATATAATCGCCCGCCTGCTGCCGCACCTGCTCCAGAATCTCGCCGTGCTTCTGCGCGTCGAACTGCGTCAGCTCTTCCTGCCGCTTCGCCAGCTCCGCCTCGAACTTGCGGTACTCGTCTCCGTCGCGCGGGGAACCGATCAGCGGCAGCTCCTCGGGCATTTTGCTGCTGGAAAAGACGCCGTGGAGCGAGTAGTAGTCTTCGGTCGGGATCGCGTCGTATTTGTGGTCGTGGCAGCGGGCGCAAGCGACGGTCAGCCCCAAGAGGCCGCGGCTGACGACGTCGATCTGGTCGTCGATGTCGTTGTGGACGTCGTTGAACTTGCGGCCGGTCGTGAGGAAGCCCATTGCCGCCAGCGGCGTCTTATCCTCGCCCAGGGGCAGCTTGTCCGCCGCGAGCTGCTCGGTGACGAATTGGTCGTACGGCTTGTCGGCATTCAGCGCCGCGACGACATAATCGCGATAGGTGTACGCATAGGGATACCGCCGCTCCTGCATGAAGGCGTAACCCTTCGTGTCGCCGTAGCGGGCCAGGTCGAGCCAATGCCGGCCCCACCGCTCGCCATGCCGCGGCGAGGCGAGGAGCCGATCGACGCGCCGTTCGTAGGCGTCGGGTGATTCATCGGCCACCAAGGCGTCCACCTCGTCCGCCGTCGGCGGGAGTCCGACCAGATCGAAGTTGACTCTCCGCAGCAGCGTTCGCCGATCGGCCTGGGGGGACGGTGATAGTTGCTTCTCGGCCAGCTTCTGGAGAATGAACGCGTCGATCGCGTTGCCGACCTCTGACCTCTGACCTCCGACCTCGTGAGGACGGGCTAGGAAGCCCGTCCTACTTTCTGGAATCGCCGGCCG
The DNA here is from genome assembly GCA_035512595.1 of Pirellulaceae bacterium. Lineage (GTDB taxonomy): Bacteria > Planctomycetota > Planctomycetia > Pirellulales > Pirellulaceae > DATKDU01. The sequence continues at coordinate 5,973 of DATKDU010000267.1, read as the reverse complement.
CGCGACGGGCTTCAGCGCCCAGTGATTCCGGCGATGCTCGTCAATCCGCTCCGCAGCGGACAACCCGGCCACCGTTTCCGCCGACTTCGGCCACGGCGAACCCATCTCGACCCACTTCGACAGTGCCGCGATCTGCTCGTCGCTGAGCTTCCCGGTCGGCGGCATTTGATAGTCGCCCGTGTGTTTCACCGCGGCGATGAGCAGGCTCTCGTCGGGCTTGCCGGGGATGACGGCGGGACTGCCGCTGTCGCCCCCTTTGATGGCCGTGGCCCGCGAGTCGAGCCGCAGGCCGGATTCCTGTTTTTTATCGCCGTGGCATTCGAGACACTTGGCTGCCAGCACAGGGCGAACCTGCGATTCGAAGAACTGCTCCTGCTCCGGGGTAGCTGCATCTTCTGCCCAGGAAACGGCCGCCAGCAAGCCATAGACGGCCGCCAACGTGCAAAGCAGCCGCGCGCGTGCTAGGGCCGTGGGAGTCATACAAGAATCGGGCAGGTGGGACGAATTCAGGCGGGAGAGGGGCTAAGCGCGCGATTCCGCCGCCGCGCCGCCGCCTCTACTTACCAGTAGATACCAAAGCCCCTCCACAGGCAAGTCGAACGGCGGGCGCGTGACACTTGACCAAAGCCACGGCGGGCCGCAAAGTAAATGACCAATGACCAAGTCCCAATGACCAATGAGCGGCAATTAAAATTAGGATTTGTTTGGACATTGGTGCTTGGTCATTGGTCATTTGCAGTGGTCTCGACATCCATAACCGTTCCGAGCAGGCAATCGGCTCATTCGCGTCATGGCTGCAAAGCACATCCTGGTCGTCGAAGACGAGCGGCATCTGGCCGTCGGCATCAAGTTCAACCTGGAGGCCGAGGGGTATCGCGTCACGGTCGTGGGGGACGGGCCCAGTGCGCTCAAGCTGTTCGATGCCGGCGAGGAAGAAATCGACCTGATGATCCTGGACCTGATGCTGCCGGGGATGAGCGGCTATGCCGTCTGCCAGGCGCTGCGGGAGGCGGGGAACGACGTGCCGATTTTGATGCTCTCGGCCCGCACGCTGGCGGAAGATCGCACGCGAGGATTCAACATGGGAGCCAATCAATACCTCACCAAGCCGTTCGACCTGGAGGAGCTGATCAGCCGCGTCAACAACCTGCTGACGCACTACAAGCGGCGGCACGAATTGCCGCGCCCATCGAGTGCGCCGGCGAGCTTCGAGTTCGCCGATGCGAAGATCAACTTTGCCGAGCACGAGCTGGTGGTCGGCGGCAAATCGGTGCAGCTCACCAAGCGGGAGTGGGAGTTGCTGGAATACTTCGTGCAGAACGAAGGCAAGCTCATCTCGCGGCAGGATTTGTTGGAGCAGGTGTGGCAAATGCCGGGGCACATCCAGACCCGCGCTCCGGACCAGTTCATCCTGCGGCTGCGGAAGTTGTTTGAGCCCGATCCGGCGGAACCGAAGCACTTTCTGACGGTGCGGGACATGGGATACCGGTTCGTGGCGCGGCCGGAGCCGGCCGAGGCGGCGAGTAAACCGTAGGGCTGGTCAAGCTGGCTCCGCCAGCGCCGACCCGCCGGAATCGACGCGCCGAGGCGATCTTGACCCACCCTACCTCCCCTACCTCTGAAGTAATCCGCACCGGGCTGGTAACCTTCGCGAACATTTTTGTAACATATCAATGCGAATTGCGCTTCGCTTGTCCAGGAACTCGCTTGAGGAGAGGCTCATCGTGCAACGTCCATCGCGACTGGCTTTGTCATCCATTTTCCTTGGTCTCTGTTTTCTATCTCTGGCACAGGCTCAGGCGCCGACCGCAAAGCCCCCGCTGTTCGACGGCCTGGGGACACATGGCCGGCAGGTGACCACAAATTCGCCGGAGGCGCAGAGGTTTTTCAACCAGGCTCTGGCGTTCCTGTACGCCTTCAACCACGACGAGGCGATCCGCTCCTTTGAGCAAGCGGCGAAAATCGATCCCGACTGTGCGATGGCCTGGTGGGGCGTGGCGTATGCCAACGGGCCGCACATCAACAACCCGGTCGTCCCCGAGCCGCGGGCCAAAGCCGCCTGGGCCGCGCTCACCAAGGCCAAAGCTGCTGCGGAGAGCGCCACACAGATCGAAAAAGACTTGATTCAGGCGCTCGCCAAACGGTACGCCGAGGAGCAGCCCGAGCACCGCCAGCCGCTCGATGAAGCGTTCGCCGCCGCCATGCGCGAGGTTTGGAAGAAGCATCCCACCGATGCCGACGTGGGGGCGCTGTTCGCCGAGTCGCTGATGGACCTGCGGCCGTGGGACTTGTGGACGCTCGACTACCAACCGCAGCCTGGCGCCGAAGAAGTCATCGCCACGCTCGAAGCCGCACTGACGCAGAACCCGGAGCACCCGCTGGCGCTGCACCTGTATATCCACGCGGTCGAGGCGTCGCCGCAGCCGGAAAAAGCCGCTGCTCCCGCCGATCGGCTCCGCGATTTGACGCCGGGACTGGGGCACCTGGTCCACATGCCGTCGCATATCGACGTGCGGCTGGGAGCGTGGAAGAAGGCGGCAATCGCCAACGAGAAGGCGATCGTCGCGGACGCCAACTACCAGAAACAATCGCCGCGGCAGGATTTTTACCAAGTCTACATGGCCCACAACCGCCACATGCTGGCCTACGCCTGCATCCAGCGGGGGCAGAGCGCCAAGGCCCTGAACGCAATCAACGAAATGGCCGCCGCCGTGCCGCCGGAGTGGGTCAAGGAAAACGCGGCCGTCGTGGACGGCTTCACCGCCATGCCGCTGGAGGTGCTGGTCCGCTTCGGCAAGTGGGACGAAGTCCTGGCCGCTCCCGAGCCGCCGGAGTTTCTGCCGATCGCCCGTGCCATGCGGCATATGGATCGCGGCATTGCCTATGCCGCCAAGGGGGACGTGGCCGCTGCGAAGAAAGAGCAGTCGGCATTTGCCGCCGCGAAGGCGAACGTGCCGGAGGAAGCGATCTTCAGCAACAACAAGGGGCACGACCTGTTGGGCGTAGCCGAAAAACTGCTCGCCGGCGAGATTCTCTATCGCGAAGGAAAAGTCGAGGAATCGATCGCGTCGCTCAAGGAAGCAATTGTCCGCGAAGATCAGCTCCGCTATGCCGAGCCGCCCGACTGGCTGCGACCGGTGCGGCACACGCTGGGAGCGGTGCTTGTCACTGAAGGGCGAGTGGAAGAGGCCGCGAAGGTTTACCGCGCGGACCTGGCCAAATACCCGGACAACGGCTGGTCGTTGTATGGCCTGGCCCGCAGTTTGGAGATGTGCGGCAAAGAGGGCGAGGCAACCGCAGCCATGGCGCGCTTCAAGGAAGCCTGGGCCGATGCGGATTTCGAGCTGACCAGCTCGTGCTTGTGCTTGCCCGGCAGGAAATAAGCCGCGGCACGCGAAATCCACAAGCCTGAAGCGCAAGCGAAGGAAAGCTCCGCCTGCTGGAAAAGAGGTCGGGCTTGCCACGGAGCTGATCGGCCACATACTCCGTATCCTGAGGCGCAATGTAGCAAATGGCCGCTTGCCAGTGGACAGCTTTCCTTCGCTGGCGCTTCAGGCTTGTGGGCTATTTGGCGTCCGGCAATTGCCACCGCTCGTCAAAAAATCCGGCCGCGTGAATCTTCCCGGGCGACGACGCATCGGAGGGCTGCGACAGATCGATGATCGCCCAGTCCGGCAGTTTTGGGTTTTGATTCGAGTTGGTGCTGTCGTGCGCCTCGCGGAAGGTGAGGCCGGAGTTGAGGACGAGGTAGTCGCGTTCGGTATCCTCGGGATGCAGTAAACCCGGATAGATCAGTGCGGGTGCGAAGCGGTCGCTCTCATACGTCGTCCCACCGAAAGTCCACTGCAAGCCCGCAAACTTCACCGGCAGTTTCTCTTGGAGCCGCGCAATTACTCGGTTCGACGAGGCGTCCCCCCACAAGATCAGGTTTTGTTGCTCCTTCAAATCATCCTCGGTCACATCGACGTCCTTCTTTACCCGCGCCTCCCCGCGCATCAACGCTCGCCAACGGTCGAGGAAGTGCTGCGACTCAAACTCAACCCACCGCTGAAATGCGGCGCTTTCTGACCTTCCCGTCGGCAGCACGACCAGGAAGCGATCCATGAACGCGTCATCGATGGGGCCGCTCTGACGAAACCGCTTTCGCTGCGCCAGCCCGAGCGCCAGGGGTTCTTCTCGGCGGGTCTCGCGCCATCGTCCTTCGTCGCGCAGGAGCATCCAAGGTCCGGCCAGCGCTCTGGGGAAGTTAAACACCTGGCCGTCGAGAATGAGCCGCTTGCCGCTCTGCGAGGGAGTAGGAAAGAGCGCCAATACGGACACGTTGGCGGTGGTCATCTTCCAATCGCCGTCGTCATCGCGCCTGGCGTCTACCCGTGCGTCCTTCCAGTGCTCCTGCAGCCAAAACACCTGAACCCAATTTTGACCGTGATACCGCAGCGTCCGCGTCTGCAAATGCACCTCGTCGGCATCGGTCTGATTTCCCGCCTGCACGTGCTCGTCAATCCGCCTGAGAAGCTCCTTCAGCGTCTCCGGCTCGTACTTATGCTCAACGCCCGGCCCGATCAGGTGCGTCAGCGTGCGGCCTTCCTTCGTAAATGCTTCTTCCATCACGCGGGCCGCCTGAATCTGCTTGTCGAGCTCGCCGCTGTAGGCGATGACCGGCGTGTTGAATAGGCTCCGGGTGTAGTTCGGCACGTCATACAGCCCCCACAACTTCTGCTCGTACTCGGGCGGATAATCCTCCGGCTTCAGCCGGCGGTAGCGGGCCGTCTCGGCAAAGCCGGCACCGGGGCTGATCGCGCAGAACCGGTCGGCATAGTGCGCTCCGATGTGCCACGCCCCGGCGCCCCCCATCGAGAAGCCGATTAGCACGATCCGCTGCGGATCGATCTTGTAGTGCTGCTGCACGTCGTCCATGGCTTCCAGCACGTCGATCTCGCCGGCAAACTTGAAGCCGACGCAGTGCCGGCCGAACGGATGCAAAACAATCGCCCCTTGCGGCGCAATCTGCCCGGGCCTGGTCATGCGCTCGGTGATGAAGTGCATGTCCGTATTCTTGTCGCCCCGGCCGTGCAGCCAGACATACAGCGGCACGGCTTTCTTGCCGTCATAGTTCTCCGGGATCACAAGTCCGTAAGGCTGCGGAGAATCGTCGATCTGGCTCTTATACCCGCGGACCACCAGGCCCGTAGCTTTCGCCCAGCTTGGAACCGCATCCGCCGGTAGCTTCTCCAGCTCATCGAGCCGCTTGCTCGCTTCCGCCAGCAGCGCAGTCGCTTTGTCGGCATCCTTCGGTGCATAAAACTCGCGATGCCGCAGGGCGAACTCAACCGCCTTCGTGAAGATGGCCACGTCGCTGGTCCGCGGATCGTGAGCTCGCGCGCTGAGCCGCTTTTGGATCGCATCCAGCGACTGCCTCAGGCTCGCTTGCACGTCCGCCGGCAGCTCGATCCCTTCCGGCGGCAACAGGCGCGGGATTGGCTTGAAAGGAGGGTTAGCTGCCGACTCGTCGCCCGCAACAAATCGCTCGCCCCATGCGCCGGCAAGCAGCGCCGCTAGAATGGCAACCAGCGGGATGCCGGCGTGAAGGGGTCGGGAGTCGTTTTCGGCCAACCGACGTCGGCAATGGAAAAGTGGTGGGCCGAAAACGACTCCCGACCCCGTCGCCGCAGCCGCCCCCCCGCACTTGTTGTTCATTGAGGTCCGCATGACGACCCTCCGCGAGATTTGCACGTTTTTGGATGAATTCGCTCCCCCGCACCTGGCCGAGGAGTGGGACAACGTCGGCCTGCTCGTCGGCGATCCCGCCCAAGCGATCGGCCGCGTGATGACCTGCCTCACCATCACGCCGGCCAGTAGCTCGGAGGCGGTGCGCGAGCGAGCGGACCTGATCGTCACTCACCATCCGCTGCCGTTCAAGCCCCTGAAGCGATTGACCAGCGATCACACGCCGGGGCGGCTGCTGCTGTCGCT